>DAMCAL010000183.1:0-4824 GCA_032059585.1 Burkholderiaceae bacterium | reverse complement strand
TGCTGGGCGCGGTGATCGAGCGCACCATGATCCGCCCGCTGCTGGGCGAGCCGCCGATCTCGGTGTTCATGGTCACGGTGGGCTTAGGGTCGGTGCTGGTGGGCCTGGTGGAGATGGTCTGGACGGCCGACCAGCGCCGCTTGCCCGAGTTCATGCCCACGCAGGCCATCATGGTGGGCGACGCGTTCCTGGCGCCCAAGGTGTTCTGGGGCGCCGTGGTGGCCACGGTGTTCATCGCCGCGGTGCTGCTGGTGTTTCGCTTCTGGCGCGGCGGCGTGGCGCTGCGCGCCACCGCCAGCGACCAGACCGCCGCGTACGCGGTGGGCATCAACGTGCCGCGCGTGTTCTCGCTGGCCTGGGTCGTCTCGGCCATGCTGGCCGCCGTCTCCGGGATCATCGTCGGCTCCATCGGCGGCATCTCCTCGTCGATGGGGGTGTTCGGCCTGTCGGTGCTGGTGGTCGTCATCGTCGGCGGTCTGGACAGCGTGCTGGGCGCGCTGGTCGCGGGCCTGGTCATCGGCTGGGTCGAGGCGCTGGCCGGCGCCTACCTGGGCGGCGAGTACAAGCTGCTGGCGACCTTCATGGTGCTGGTGGCGATCCTGATGGCGCGGCCCTACGGACTGTTCGGCACGCGGGAGATCGAAAGACTATGAAGCACCCCCTGAGCCGCTGCGCGCCTTCCCCCGCCAGGGGATACCGCCACGGGCCCGGCAAAGCCGCATCCACGGCGGTCGCTGGCGCGGCCTGCTCCGCGGCCCATGGTGCAGCCGTGCCGGACAGGCGCGGCTGGCGCGGCACGCCTGTGTCGATATTTCGGAGTGACGACTGATGCGCATCGGAACCCTCAAGGAAAGCTACGTCGCCGACGCCGCGCTGTTTGACTCGCGCACCCAGCACGCCTGGCTGGCCACCGGCGCGCTGGCGCTGGTGCTGTTTCCCTTCATGGCCAGCGACTACTGGCTGTACATGGCCTGCCTGATCGCCATCAATGTGGCCAGCGCCACCGGGCTGAACCTGCTCACCGGCTACACCGGCCTGGTCAGCCTGGGCCAGGCGGCCTTCATGGGCCTGGGCGCGTACACGGTGGCCATCGCCCAGGCGCGCTGGGGCACGCCGCTGCTCGTGAACCTGCTGGCCGGCGGCGTGGTGGCCATGCTGGGCGGCATCGTGGTCGGCATCCCGTCGCTGCGCGTCAAGGGCCTGTACCTGGCCATCGTGACCATCGCGGCGTCGTTCATCGCCCACTTCCTGTTCGCCAACTTCGAGTTCACCGGCGGCACGGCCGGGCTGTCGATGCAGCCGGCGCGCTTTCTCGGCATCGACCTGGACACGTCCTTCCGCCTGTACTGGCTGATCGTGCCGGTGATGCTGTTGATGCTGCTGGGGGCGGCCAACCTGTTTCGCACGCGCATCGGCCGCGCCTTCATCGCGATCCGCGACCGCGACATCTCCGCCGAGGTGCTGGGCATTCCGCTCCTGCAATACAAGCTGCTGAGCTTCGGCCTGTCGTCGTTCTACGCCGGCGTGGCGGGCGGGCTGTGGGCGTATTTCTTCCGCGTGGTCACGCCCGAGAGCTTTCCGCTGTCGATGTCGATCTTCTTCCTGGCCGCGATCATCGTCGGCGGCATGGGCTCGATTTTGGGCGGCATCCTGGGCGCGGTGTTCATGACGCTGGTGCCCGAGGTGCTCAAGCTCCTGGTCGACCTGCTGCCCGGCGGCGCCGAGCTGGCCGTCTTCCTCTCGCCCGTGCGCCTGGTGGTGTTCGGCGCGCTGATCATCGGTTTTCTGGTCTTCGAGCCGCTGGGGCTCGCAGAAATGTGGCGCCGCGTGCGCCGGTTCTTCCACCTGTGGCCCTTCCGCAATTGATTGACTGACTGACTGACAACGAGGAGACAGACATGGCACAGCAACGCATTTCCCCCCGCCGCCGCCGCATCATGCTGACGGCAGCCGCCGCCGGCGCCGCCGCCCTCACCCAGCCGCTGTCGGTGCTGGCGCAGGGGGCCGAGGACATCGTCATCGGCGGCTCCATCCCCATGACCGGCGTCTTCGCCTTCGCCGGCGTGGGCATCAACGCCGGCATCCAGGACTACGTGAAGATCGTCAACGACGCTGGCGGCATCAAGGGCCGCAAGGTCAAGTACGTGCCCGAGGACACGGGCTACAAGGTCGACGTGTCGGTGGCCGCGTTCAAGAAGATCACCAGCCAGAACAAGGTGAATCTGTACTACGGCGACTCCACGGGCTTCGCCAAGACCATCAACCCCGAGCTGGATCGCAACGGCAGCATCCTGATGTGCGGCGCGTCGTTCGCCACCGAGCTGAACGACCCGAAGAAATACCCGCACCAGTTCCTCGTGGGCCCGGACTACACCGAGATGTTCGGCATCCTGCTGAAGCACATCGCCAAGGAAAAGCCCGGCGCCAAGGTGGCCTTCGTCTATTCCGACTCCGAGTTCGGCCGCGACCCCATCGACTCCAGCGAGGCGCTGGCCAAGAAGCTCGGCCTGTCGGTGCCCATCAAGATCATGACGCCCGCCGGCAGCGTGGACGTGTCCACCGAAGTCATCAAGCTGCGCCGCGCCGCGCCCGACTACACCATCTTCCACGGCTACATCCTGGCGCCGATTCCTGAGTTCATCACCCAGGGCAAGCAGCAGGGCATGCAATCGAAGTGGATGGGCACCTTCTGGACCATGGACAGCTCCACCGTCATGAAGATGGGCCCGGACGGCGACGGCTTCATGGGCGTGATGCCCTACCGCTACTACTACGACACTGAAAAGGCGCCGATGCTGGAAAAGATCCGCGCCCTGCGCCCGGAGTACCAGAGCACGGCCTACACCCAGGGCTTCTTGGCCGCCATGCTGTTCCTGGAGGCAGCCAAGCGCACCCTGGCGGCGAACAAGCCGCTCACCGGCGACAACCTGAAGGCGTCGCTCAACTCCATCAAGGACTTCGACACCGGCGGGCTGATTGGCGTGCCGATCACGATCTCGGGCAACTCCATTCCCGTGGGGCGCGTCTACAAGGCCGACATGAAGGCGCAGAAGATGGTCGCTGCCTCCGACTGGATAAAACTGTGACCACCCCCCTGCGCCGCTGCGCGGCTTCCCCCCGCTCTCGCCACGCTGCGCGCGGCGGGCAGGGGGACGACGCCAGTGGCCTGGCAGAGCCAGACCCACGGCGTCTGCCGGCCTGCGTGGCGCCGGTTGCAAGCGGCAGTGTTGGCGCTGCCCGGCCATTGTTCGCATAGTCACCATGAACCCGCCACCTTCCTCCCTGGTCCTCGAAGTCAACAACATCGAGGTCGTCTACAACAAGGCCGTGCAGGCCCTGCGCGGGCTGTCGCTGGCGGTGCCGCGCGGGCAGATCGTGGCCCTCCTGGGCAGCAACGGGGCGGGCAAGAGCACCACGCTCAAGGCCGTCTCGGGCCTGCTGGCGCTGGAAAACGGCGCCCTCGAGGCCGGCCGCATCGCCTTCGACGGCCAGGACACGGCGCGCGCGGCGCCGCACGCGCTGGTGCGCCGCGGCCTGTCGCACGTGATGGAGGGCCGGCGCGTGTTCGAGGACCTGACGGTGGAGGAAAACCTCGTCGCCTCGACCTACGCCCTGGCCGGGCGCGAGGGCGCCGCGCGGCCCGACTTCGACCTGGTGTACGACTACTTTCCGCGCCTGCACGAGCGCCGCCGCGGCCTGGCCGGGTACCTCTCGGGCGGCGAGCAGCAGATGCTGGCCATCGGCCGCGCGCTCATCGCCCAGCCCACGCTGATGCTGCTGGACGAGCCCTCGCTGGGCCTGTCGCCCAAACTCACGGAAGACATCTTTTCCATCATCGCCCGCATCAACGCCGAGCGCGGCACCTCGATGCTGCTGGTCGAGCAAAACGCCACCGTGGCCCTGGCCGTGGCGCACAGCGGCTACATCATGGAAAACGGCAAGATCGTGATCGACGGCTCGGCCGAGCGCCTGGCCAGCGACCCGGACGTGCGCGAGTTCTATCTCGGCACCGGCGGCAGCGGCGAGGCCAAGAGCTTCCGCGACATCAAGCACTACAAAAGGCGCAAAAGGTGGCTGTCGTGAACCAACTCCCCGAACTCACCCTGCCGCAGATGCTGCGCCAGCGCGCGCAGCACCATGCAGGCCGCGTCGCCATCCGGCAAAAGGATTTCGGCATCTGGAAGCCCTTTACCTGGTTGGACTACTACCGCCGCTCCAGCCACTTCGGCCAGGGCCTGTTGGCGCTGGGCCTGCCGCCCGGCGGGCATGTCGGCGTGATTGCCGAGAACCGCATCGAATGGGTCATTGCGCAGATGGGCGCGGGGCTGGTGGGCGGCGTCACCGTGGGCGTCTACCCGACCAGCCCGACGCCCGAGGTCGCCTACGTGGTGGGCCACGCCGACATCGACATCATGGTCTGCGAGGACCAGGAGCAGACCGACAAGGTGCTGGCAGCGCTCGACCAGTTGCCGCGGCTGAAGAAGATCGTCGTCATCGAACCGAAGGGCCTGCGCAGTTTCACGCCCGCGCAGCGCGCGCTGATCACCACCTTCGCCGAGGTGGAAAGGCTGGGCGAGCAGGCCCACAGCCAGGCCCGCATCGACGAGCTGCTGGCGCACCAGAAGCTGGACGACATCGGGCTGATGATCTACACCTCGGGCTCCACCGGCGCGCCCAAGGGCGCGATGGTGTCGTGGCGCAACATGCGCGGCGTGGTGCCGGGCATCGCCGAGCGGCTGCAGCTGGACGCCACCACCTCGCACCTGTCATACCTGCCGCTGTGC
Source organism: Burkholderiaceae bacterium (assembly GCA_032059585.1). Classification (GTDB taxonomy): domain Bacteria; phylum Pseudomonadota; class Gammaproteobacteria; order Burkholderiales; family Burkholderiaceae_C; genus Melaminivora. Next base: position 40 of record DAMCAL010000183.1, on the reverse strand, counting down.
CACGTGGCCGAGCAGATGCTGACCACCTTCGTGCCCCTGT
>DAMCAL010000182.1:0-4834 GCA_032059585.1 Burkholderiaceae bacterium | reverse complement strand
ATGCGGGCGGCACACAGCGCGATGGAGCAATTGATATGAAAGAACTCTCAACGAAACTGCTGGTGATCGGCGGCGGCCCGGGCGGCTACGTGGCCGCCATCCGCGCCGGGCAGCTCGGCATTCCCACCGTGCTGGTCGAGGGCGAACGCCTGGGTGGCACGTGCCTGACCATCGGCTGCATCCCGTCCAAGGCGCTGATCCACGCGGCCGAGGTGTTCGAGCAGGCGCGGCACAACGCGGCCGGCTCAAGCTTGGGCATCCGCGCCGGCGAGCCCACGCTGGACGTGGCGCAGACCGTGCGCTGGAAGGACGGCATCGTGCAGCGCCTGACCGGCGGCGTCGGCGGCCTGCTGCGCAAGGCCGGCGTGCAGGTGCTCCAGGGCTGGGCGCAGATCGAGGACGGCAAGACGGTGACCGTGCGCATGGCCGGGGAGGGCGGCGAGACCCGCCGCGTGCGCTGCGAGCACCTGCTGCTGGCCACCGGGTCCGAGCCCGTGGCGCTGCCCAGCATGCCGTTCGGCGGCGCCATCTGGTCGTCCACCGACGCGCTCTCGCCCGACGTGCTGCCGCGCCGCCTGGTGGTGGTGGGCGCCGGCTACATCGGGCTGGAGCTGGGCATCGCCTACCGCAAGCTGGGCGTGGAGGTGACCGTGGTCGAGGCCGCGCAGCGGGTGCTGCCCAGCTACGACGAGGAGCTGACGCAGCCGGTGCTCGAATCGCTCAAGAAGAGCGGCGTGGTGCTGCACCTGGGCTGCAGCGTGCAGGGCTGGGACGAGGGCCAGGGCGTGCACGTGCGCAACGCCCGCGCCGACGAGTTCGCCCTGCCGGCCGACCGTGTGCTGGTGGCCGTCGGCCGCCGCCCGCGCACCACGGGCTTCGGGCTGGAGTCGCTGCAGCTGGACATGACCGGGCGCCACGTCGCCATTGACGCGCACTGCCGCACCTCCATGCGCGGCGTGTGGGCCATCGGCGACGTGACCGGCGAGCCCATGCTGGCGCACCGCGCCATGGCCCAGGGCGAATGCGTGGCCGAGCAGATCGCCGGCCACGCGCGGCGCTTCGAGCCGATGGCGATTCCCGCGGTGTGCTTCACCGACCCGGAGGTGGTCGTCGTCGGCAAGACCCCGGGCGAGGCCCGCGCGGCCGGGTTGGAGTGCATCGACGCCGCTTTCCCCTTCGCCGCCAACGGCCGCGCCATGACGCTGGAGGCCACCGGCGGCTTCGTGCGCGTGGTCGCGCGCAAGGACAACCACCTGATCGTGGGCTGGCAGGCCGTGGGTCAGGGCGTGGCCGAGCTGGCCGCGGCCTTCGGCCAGTCCATCGAGATGGGCGCGCGGCTGGAGGATGTGGGCCACACCATCCACGCGCACCCGACGCTAGGCGAGGCGGTGCAGGAGGCGGCGTTGCGGGCGCTGGGGCAGGCGTTGCATATCTGAGCCGCACTGTTTTCGCAGATGTACAAGGGCGCCCCGCAGGGGGCGCGCTTTGTTTTTTGTCCTCGCGCACGCTGGCGCTTCTGGCCGCGCCGGAAGGGGAAATCGGATCCTTGTCTCTCGAAGCTCGCCTGCGTGCCGCGGTGATGCGGCGCGGCGCACCGGTGGGATTTGGGGCCGTGCGCCCGCGTCCAGCAGGTCGCTCTACCGGACCGCCGTGCTGCGATAGCATCGCCCGCACCGCAGCAGCACCAGCCGGGAGGGCACATGGCCAGACGCAAGAAATCACACGTCTTGAACGACGTTCTGGACCTGCTGGCACTTCTGCCGTGGTGGGTGTGCGTGGCACTCGCACCCTTGGGGTATTGGGGGCTGCACGGTCTGGCCGTGCCGCTGCAGCCGTCGGACATGGTGGTGGCGCCAAGTCCGGGTCTGGCCGGCGCCATGGCGCAGCAGGCCATCCTGCATGGCCTGGCGCTGGCGGGTCAATATGTCGTTCCCTTGCTGTGCCTGACGGCGGCTGCGATGTCGGCATGGCGGCGCAGGCAACGCCGCAACCTGCTGGGCGGGGTTGCGCAGGCGCACGAGGCAACGGCTCTGCAGGGGATGTCGTGGCACGAATTCGAGCTCCTCGTGGGCGAAGCATTTCGGCAGCAGGGTTTTCGTGTGACGGAGCGCGGCGGCCAAGGGCCTGATGGGGGCGTCGATCTGGTGCTCGCTCGCGGCAGCGAAACCTTCTTCGTGCAGTGCAAGCAGTGGAGGGCTCGCACCGTAGGCGTGACCACGGTGCGCGAGCTGTATGGCGCCATGGCAGCAGCAGGCGCTACGGGCGGTTTCGTGGTCACATCAGGGCGTTTCACCGCCGATGCCCAGGCCTTCGCGCAGGGCCGTGACGTGACGTTGATCGACGGCAGCCGGCTGTTTGCGATGGTTCAGCAGGCAAGGCAGGCAAACGGCGCTGCACAGCGTGTACAGGACCACCCGGCATCGGTCGGCCCGGACCGCACGCGCCCGTCACCGGCACCCACCCCGTCACCAGTGCCGCCCGACCCGCAGGGCGGCACAGCTGCGCCGCAGTGCCCGCGCTGCACCGCGCCCATGCAGTTGCGCACCGCGCGGCAGGGAGCGCACGCGGGGACGACGTTCTGGGGCTGCTCGACGTATCCCGGTTGCCGGGGAACGCGGACGGCTGCGCCCGCCAGCCGCGGACCGGATCTGGACCGATGCTGAGCACGATCGGCATGCAGATGGAGAGACGCCGCTGCGCCAGGCGCCTGGTGGCCTTCGTTGGCCTTGCCTGTGTGGCATGGCAGTGCCACGCGCAAAAGCCTGTGTACCGCTGCGAAACGCAAGGACGCGTGTCCTACTCGGACGCGCCCTGCGTCGGCGCCCGCGAGGTCGACGCCACGCCGACCCTGGGCGTGGACCGCGTGACCGGTGCAAGGCGCCGGGGCGCCGAGGTGCTGCGCGACGAGCGCCGCGCTGTCATGGCCGAAGCTCTCAAGCCTCTCACGGGGTGGACCCCGGAGCGGTATCGTCTTGAACAGCACCGCGCCCGGCTCAGTCCGCGTGATCAGGCGGAATGCAGGCAACTGGACGCACATCTGCCCAACCTGAAGCAGCGCGCGGCACAGGCGACGCCGGAAGGCAAGGCGCGGGCAGAAGTGGAATTGTTTCGGACGCGCCAGCAGTTTCACGACCTGGGTTGCTGAGAAGCGGCTTCGGCCTGTGCGACGGTGAGTGGAAAACATGCAGCGGTCTGCATCCAACATCGATCGCTCGACGTTCGGGCGGCATTCCAGGGGCGTGCGTTGTAGGCAGCAGCGGCTCTCCATGGGCGCCCTTGGTGTTTCTGCACCACGTCGGAGCCGGTGTTGTCCGGACCAGCGCTGCGGGCCTGCGCATGCCCGGTGCACAGGCGCTTGTCCTGGCGCGCCAGCGGTGCGTGGGCCATGCGCCGCTCTTTCGTTCGATCTCGGCTGTCCTTTTGATGGTCTGCGCGCTGTGGACGGCAAAATCGTCGTGCATCAGGACACTAGGCCTCGCGCACTCATGAGTTCCATTCCCTCTCTCCTGCACGTCGACTACGCCCGCGACGAGCTCGCCTCGGTGCTGGCGGCGCCCGACCTGCTGGCCGTGTTCGGCTTCGGCCCGGACGCGCCCTGCACCGACGATCCGCGCTATCTGCGCGTGCCGCTCAGCCCCTGGGGTACGCCAGTGCTGGAGACTTGGCATGCCGCTGCGCCCGTCACCTGCGGGCGCGAGGGCGCAGTGCAGTGGTCGTCGGACGGCGCCTGGCTGTTCGGCGCCATCGAGGTCGACGAGGCCAGCGCCGGGGGCATCACCGCCGCGGCACGCACGGCGTATGCCACGCTGACCGGCTTCGTGCGCGAGCGCGGGTTCGCGCACCTGGTGCGCATCTGGAACTACCTGGACGCCATCACGGTCGGCGAAGGCGACAGCGAACGCTACCGCGAGTTCTGCGTGGGCCGTGCGCAAGGGCTGGGCGCCTTCGACGTCGGCACGCTGCCTGCCGCCACCGGCATCGGCCGGTGCGACGGCGAGCGCGTGCTGCAGGTGTACTGGCTGGCCGCCAGGGTGCCCGGAACGCCGCTGGAGAACCCGCGCCAAGTCAGTGCCTACCGCTACCCACGCCAATACGGCCCGCAGCCGCCCAGCTTCGCGCGGGCCCTGCTGCCCCCGACGCCCGATCGCCTGCCGCTGCTGCTCTCGGGAACGGCCGCGGTGGTCGGCCATGCGTCGCTGCACGCGGGGTCGCTGGCGGCGCAGCTCGACGAGACGCTGCGCAACTTCGAGGCATTGCTGCAGGCGGCGCGCGCGCACCAGCCCGCGCTCCCCGCCGCCTTCGGCGCCGGCACGCGGCTGAAGGTCTATGTGCGCGACACTGCCGACCTGCCAGTGGTGGAGCGCACTCTGCGCGAGCGGCTTCCGGGAGTGCCTTTCATCGTGCTGCACGCGGCCATCTGCCGCCGCGAACTGGCAGTGGAGATCGACGGGGTGCACGGCTGAGGGCGCGCGCCGTCGCAGCGCCGCGGAGCGCGCGCTGGGCCGGGCAGGAGGCAGCGCCTAAAATCCGGGCGTTGCGCACGTTTCGCCGTGCGCCTTTTCTTTTGCCTTCGTCCCCGCCATGCTGACCTTCCAACAGATCATCCTGAAACTCCAGGCCTACTGGGCCGAACAGGGCTGCGCGCTGCTGCAGCCCTACGACATGGAAGTCGGCGCCGGCACCTCGCACACCGCCACGTTCCTGCGCGCCATCGGCCCCGAGCCCTGGCGCGCGGCCTACGTGCAGCCCAGCCGCCGGCCGAAGGACGGGCGCTACGGCGACAACCCCAACCGCCTGCAGCACTACTACCAGTACCAGGTGGTGCTCAAGCCCG
>DAMCAL010000181.1:0-4850 GCA_032059585.1 Burkholderiaceae bacterium | reverse complement strand
ATGGCCAGCGGCACGCCCAGGGCGTTGTAGCCGGCGGCCCACCACAGGTTCTGGCGCACGATGCGCATCGTGCGGCGCGCCAGCGGCAGGGCTTGCGCGACCAACCCGAGATTGTCGCCCATGACGACAAAGTCCGACTTGGCCTGGGCCAGCGGCACGGCCCTGCCGAACGCAAACGACACATGCGCGCCGGCCAGCACCGGCCCGTCGTTGAGGCCGTCGCCCACCATGGCCACATGGTGGCCCGCGTCCTGCAGCGCGCGCAAATGCTCGAGCTTGTCCTGCGGCGTGCAGTCGCCACGGGCCACGGCGATGCCAGCGTTCCCGGCCACCCGCTGCACGGCTTCTTCCCGGTCGCCCGACAGCAGCTGCACGGCCACGCCCGCCTGCTCGAGCCCGCGCACCAGCGCGGCAGCTTCCGGCCGGAGCTCCTCGGCCAGGCCGAAGCGGGCCAGTTCGGTGGTCTGGGCGCCACGCTCGAGCGACAGCACCGCCTGCGGGCCGGCCTGCTCCCCGTGCTGCACCCCCGCATGCGCGGGCGAACCCAGCCGCACCAGGCAAGGCCCGTGCTGCGGGTGGCGTGCGCGTGCCACCAGCCCGGCACCCGCGATTTCCTGGACGTCGTCCAGCGCCCAGCCGCAGGAGCCACCGCCTGCGGCGTGGGCGGCCGCGGCGATGGCGCGCGAGACCGGATGCAGCGAGTGGCGGGCCAGCGCCGCCGCCAGCGCCAGCGCCTGGTCCCTGGAAAGGCCGGCGTGCGGCCCGAGCTGCAGGTCCCGCAGCGCCAGCCCGTCGCGCGTGAGCGTCCCGGTCTTGTCGAGCACCACCGTGTCTACGCTCGCCAGCGCCTCCAGCGCCTGCAGGTTGCGCACCAGCACACCGCGGCGCGCGAGGGTGCCGGCGGCTGTGAGCATCGCCACCGGCGTGGCCAGTGACAGCGCGCACGGGCAGGTGACGACCAGCACCGCCACCGCCACCATCAGCGCGTGGCTGGGGTCCGTGCTCCACCACCACGCCGCTGCTCCCGCCGCTGCCAGCAGCACCCCCACCAGGAAGGGCCGCGCGATCCGGTCGGCCAACTGCGCCAGGCGCGGCTTTTGCAGCGACGCACTCTCCATCAGCGCCACGATCTGGCCAAAACGGGTCTCGGGCCCGAGCGATTGCACGTGCACCTGCACGGCCGCGCGCAGGTTGTAGCTGCCCGCGGTGACAACCGCCCCCGCGCCCTTGGGCACCGGGGTGGATTCGCCCGTGAGCAGTGCCTCGTCGGCCTGGGTGCTGCCGGCGACGATGCAGCCGTCCGCCGGGAATGCCTCGCCCGGCAGCACGCGCACCACGTCGCCGACCTGCAGCCGCCGGATGGCCACGCGTTCGAACGAGCCGTCCTCTGACTGCCGCTCCACGCTGTCGGGCAGCCGGTTCATCACCGCCTCGAGCGCCCCCGCGGTGCGGTCGCGCAGCCGCAGTTCCAGCCAGCGGCCGGTGAGCAGGAAAAACACGAACATGGTCAGCGAGTCGTAGTACACCTCGCGCCCGAACGGCCCCGTGGGATCGAACGTGCCCAGCATGCTGACGACGAAGGTGATCAGCATGCCGGCGGCCACCGGCAGGTCCATGCTCACGCGCCGGTGCCGGATGTCGCGCAGCGCGCTCGAGAAGAACGGACCGCAGGCAAACAGCACCACCGGCAGACTGATCACCCACGAGGCCCAGCGCAGCAGGCGCTCCATCTCCAGCGTCAGATCGCCCGGCATGGCCTGGTAGGCGGGCCAGGCGTACATCATGACCTGCATCATGCAAAAGCCCGCCACCAGCCAGCGCCACAGCGCGCGCCGGTGCTCGCGCCGGCGGTGCTCGCGGGCGAAGGCGTCCATGGCCGGCAGCGCCTGGTAGCCGGCGCGGCGCACCGCGTCCACCCATGCGGACGGCAGCACCTGGCCCGGGTGCCAGACGACGCGCGCGCGGCAGGTGGCCGCGCTCACGTTGGCTTCCTGCACGCCGGGCACCTGGCGCAGCGCCTCCTCGATGGTCAGCGCGCAGGCAGCGCAGTGCATGCCGCCCAGCACGACGTGCGACTCCCAGGGCGAATCCTCGGGCGCAGCGCCGCCCGGCGTGCCTTGCGGGCGGCCGAAGGAAGACCACTCGAGCGGGTCGTCCAGCAGGGCGATCTCGGCAGGCGCTGCCGGGGCGGCGGCCACGGCGGAGGCCCCGGCATCGTCGAACGGGCCGGGTGGGGAACTGGACATGGGGCGAAGACTACCCGCCTCGGGTGACAGGCTCATTGACTTGGATCAAGATCAGGGCTCCGGGCCATCCTATGCTCACCCGTGCGTCAACCACAACACAATCACCTACAACCCTTGGGAGCCACGCCATGTACCACCGCATCCTGATCGCCACCGACGGCTCGGAGCTGTCCGAAAAGGCCGTGCAAAGCGGCCTCGAGCTCGCGCGCCTGTCCGGCGCGGCGGTCGTGGCCGTGAAAGTGGTGCCGCGCTACCCGCGCAGCTATTTCGAGGGGGCCACGGCGGTCGATCCCGCCGAGATCAAACGTGTCGAGGCGCAGTGGAGCGAATCGGCGCTGACCATGGTCGGGAGCATCAAAGCCCGTGCCAAGGAGCTGGGGGTGAACGCCCAGGCCGTGGTGGTCAAGTCGGACCTGATCGCCGAGGCCATCATCGACACCGCCAAAGAGCACCTGTGCGACCTGATCGTCATGGCCTCGCACGGGCGCAAAGGCCTCAAACGCGTGCTCCTGGGCAGCGAGACCCAGCACGTTCTGACGCACACGCACATCCCGGTGCTGGTGCTGCGCTGAGGGCCAAAACAGCCTCCAGCGCTTGATGGTCAAGCGCGAGCAGCTATCTTTTCGAGAGCAAATAAGCCCGCTTTCTCAGGCGTGGGTCCGCCGGGCCCTGGTGCGGCGCGGCACTGGCCGCGCAGCAGGTTGTCCAGCATTCAGCCGACGCCGTCGCGCGGCAGGACAGGAAGCGCGCACAGCCCCGTGACCGGGTCCTGCGCAGGCTCGGCCGTCACGGCGGTCTGCATGCACAGAGCACGCCCGGCGAGCGGGCGACCTCAGAACACCGGCTTGCGTTTGGCCAGAAAGGCCGCGACGCCCTCGCGGTGCTCGGCGCTGCTGGCGTAGACGTAAGGGTCAGCCGAGGCCGTGCCTTCGACGGCTGGCGGCGCAGCGCCGGCAAGCGCCGGTGCCATTTTCGAGGCCTGCCAGGCACGCAGCGTCTGCTTGTTCAGCCGGGCTGCCTGCGGCGCCAGCGCGGCCACGCGCTGCGCGCTGGCGAGCGCTTCGTGCGGCAGCTGCCCGGGCGCCACGACGCGGCTCAGAAAACCGCCCTGCAGCATCTGCGCCGCGTCGAACGTCGCGGCCTCCAGCAGCATCTGGCGGGCGATCGTCTCGCCCACGCTGGCCGCCACCAGCGCTGCCTCGCGCGGCGCCATCGGAAAGCCTAGCCGCGCGATGGGAGCGCCAAAGCGGGCGTCGCTGGCCGCGATGCGGATGTCGCAGCAACTGGCGATCTCCACGCCCGCGCCCATGCAGGCGCCCGCGATCGCCGCGACGATGGGCACGTCGCACGCCAGCATGGCCGACAGGCCCCCCCACACGTCGCCTTCGTGGAAGTCGCGCAGCTGCCGTGCGTCGAAACGGAACGACGGGTACTCCGAGATGTCGCCCCCGGCGCAAAAGGCTGCGCCCTCGCCCTGCACCAGCACGCAGCGCAGGTCGGCGCGCGCGTGGGCGTCCTCGAACACCGCGCGCAGCTCGCGCCACATGGCGCGCGACATCGCGTTGAGCCGGCCGTCGTGGCGCAGCACCACGCGCAACACGCCCTGCCCTGCCGCCCCTTCGGCCAGCGCCGCGCTCACTTCACCCGGCATGCCGCCTCCTTGCCGCGGGCAGCGGCTGCGTCACCCCTTGCACAGGCCCTCGATCTCGCTGGACACCGGAATGCGCCCCTGGGCCAGTTGCGCGCGGTGCCGGTCCAGGCGCTTGAGGTCGTACAGGTAGTTGACCATCAACCCGAAGGACTGCTTCAACCCCTTGGGCGACGGGTCGCCGGCCCAGTTCAGCCGCTCCACGCGTGCCCCGTTGCCCAGGTGGAACCGCGCCACCGGATCGAGCGGCCGCCCGTCCTTGAGCTCACGGCCCAGGTAGCGCGCCGCACTGCGCGTCAGCAGTTGCCGCACCGGCGACTTATCGGCAAGTGCCAGCGTCTGCCCGTCGGCGGCGGCCAGCACCTGCGCCGGCTCCGGCGTCTCGACGCCCAAGGCTCGCGCCAGCTCGGCGCGCTCCTTGTCCTGCAGCAGCGCGAGCTGCTGCACCGCCCCGTACTTGGTGAACCAGGCCCGAAAGCCGGGAATGGGCGACAGCGTGGCGAATGTGCGCAGGCGCGGAAACTCGGCCACCAGCGTCTCGGCCACGTGCTTGATCAGCGAGTCGCCGAAGCTCACGCCGCGCAGACCGGTCTGCGTGTTGCTGATGGAGTAAAAAATGGCAGTGGTGGCACGCTTGAGGTCTGCGGCCGCAGCCTCCTCGTCCAGCAGCGGTGTGATGCTGGCCGAGATCTCCTCGACCAGCGCCACCTCCACGAAGATCAGCGGCTCGTCGGGCATGCGCGGATGGAAGAAGCCGTAGCAGCGCCGGTCGCTGTCCAGGCGGTTCTTCAGGTCGGCCCAGCTTTTGATGTCGTGAACGGCCTCGTACTTGATGAGCTTTTCCAGCAGCGACGCGGGGGAATCCCACGACAGGCGGCGCAGCTCCAGGAAGGCCACATCGAACCAGGTGGAAAACAGCTGCTCCAGCTCCGCGTCCAGCGGCAGCAGGCGGCGCT
>DAMCAL010000180.1:0-4850 GCA_032059585.1 Burkholderiaceae bacterium | reverse complement strand
TGGCCAGGGTGTCGCGGGTGATGCCGGCGTTGTTGACCAGCACGTGCAGGCCGCCTTCTTGCTTCACCACCGACTCGACCAGTGCATCGACGGCGGCGCCGTCGGTCACGTCGAGCTTCACGCCGCGACCGCCGTGCGCTGCAAGCGCCTGGCCGATGCGCGACGCGCCCTCGTCGGAGGTGGCGGTGCCGATCACGCGCAGGCCGCGCCCGGCCAGCTCGGCGGCGATGGCCGCGCCGATGCCGCGCGTGGCGCCGGTCACCAGGGCGACGCGGGGGGTGGGGGTCTCAAGGGCGGTCATGCCAGCAACTCCTGGGTTTCGGCGAGTGTCGCCGGGTCGTACACGCTCGCGCCGACCAGGGCTGGGTCGATGCGCTTGGCCATGCCGGCCAGCACCTTGCCGGGCCCGCATTCGACGATGTGGGTGACGCCGAAGCGCTCCTTGAGCGCCTGCACGCATTCGACCCAGCGCACCGGACGATAGGCCTGGCGGTACAGCGCGTCGCGGATCGCCTGGGTATCCGTCTGCACGGCCACGTCCACGTTGTTCACCACGGGGATCTGCGGCGCGGCCAGCGGTGTGCCATCGAGCGCGGCGCGCAGCTTTTCCGCTGCGGGCTGCATCAGGCTGGAGTGGAACGGCGCAGACACCGGCAGCGGCAGCGCGCGCTTGGCGCCCAGGCCCTTGAGCACCTCGCAGGCCTTGTCGACACCGGCCTTGGTGCCGGCGATCACGGTCTGGCCGGGGTCGTTGAAGTTCACCGCCTGCGCCACCTCCGCGGTGTCGGCGCCGAAGCTGGCCTGCGCCTGCGCACAACCGGCGATGACCTGCTCGGCCGGCAGGCCCAGGATCGCCGCCATGGCCCCTGCGCTCACGGGCACGGCTTCCTGCATGGCCGCGGCGCGCAGGCGCACCAGCGGCGCGGCCTGTGCCAGGGTCAGCACGCCGGCGGCGACCAGCGCCGAATACTCGCCAAGGGAGTGGCCGGCCAGCGCGGCAGGCAATGCACCGCCCTCGGCACGCCAGGCGCGCCAGGCGGCAACGCCGGCCACCAGCATCACCGGCTGGGTGTTGGTGGTGAGCGCCAGCGCCTCTTTGGGACCGCCGTGGATCAGCGCGCCGATGTCCTCGCCCAAAGCGTCGCTGGCTTCGGCAAGGGTGTCGCGCACGGCGGGATGGTCGCCCCAGGCGTCGAGCATGCCCACGGATTGCGAGCCCTGCCCCGGAAATACAAATGCAAAAGTCTTGGCCATTACCGAACTGAAAATACCAATGAAAAATGCCTTTAGCGCTTACAGGTCAAGCGCAAGCAGCTACATTTTCAGGAGCACCGCACCCCAGGTGAAGCCTCCGCCCACGCCTTCGAGCATCACCAGTTGGCCGGGCTGCACCTGGCCCGCGCGCACGGCGTGGTCCAGTGCCAGCGGGATGGACGCGGCCGACGTGTTGCCATGCTGGTCCACCGTCACCACCACCTTGTCCATGGACAGCTTGAGCTTGCGCGCCGTGCTTTGCATGATGCGGATGTTGGCCTGGTGCGGAATCAGCCAGTCGATGTCGGACTCGTGCAGCCCAGCCTTGTCCAGCACGGCGCGCGCGGCCTTCTCCAGCACGCCCACGGCCAGCTTGAACACGGCCTGGCCGTCCATGGTCAGCAGCGGGCTGCCCAGCACCTCGCCACCGTACACATTGCCCGGTACGCACAGGATGCCGACGTGGCTGCCATCGGCGTGCAGGTCGCTCGCCAGGATGCCGGGCGTGTCCGATGCTTCCAGCACCACGGCACCGGCGCCGTCGCCGAACAGCACGCAGGTGGTGCGGTCCTGGAAATTCAGGATGCGGCTGAACACCTCGGCACCCACCACCAGCGCGCGCGTCGCGGCGCCGGTGCGGATCATGGCGTCGGCCACCGTCAGCGCGTAAACGAAGCCGCTGCACACCGCCTGCACATCGAACGCCGCGCCGCCGTGCGCGCCCAGCTTGTGCTGCAGGATGCAGGCAGTGGACGGAAAGACCATGTCCGGCGTGGACGTGGCGACGATGATCAGGTCGATGTCGGCCGCCTCGTATCCGGCAGCGGCCAGCGCCTTGCGCGAGGCGTCCAGCGCCAGGTCGCTGGCGGTCACGTCGCGCTCGGCAAAATGCCGCGCGCGGATGCCCGTGCGCTCGACGATCCAGTCGTCGGAGGTCTCGATGCCCTGCTCCGCCAGCTGGGCCACCAGGTCGTCGTTGCTCACTCGGCGCGCAGGCAGGCAGCTGCCCGTGCCGACAATGCGGGAATAGCGTGTCATCAAAGGGGGGCCGAGGCGGCGCCAGGGGCGGGAGGGACGTCAGCGGTGGTGGCCAGCAGCGGCGCCGCATGCGCGACCCGTGCGCGCACGCGCTCGAGCAGGTTGTTGCGGGCCGCATCATACGCGCGGCACAGCGCCTGCTCGAACGCCAGGGCGTCGGCCGAGCCGTGGCTCTTGAACACCAGCCCCCGCAGGCCCAGCAGCGCTGCGCCGTTGTAGCGGCGGTGGTCCATGCGGCGCTTGAGCGCGCTCAGCACCGGATAGGCCACCACGGCGGCGGCCTTGGTGAGCAGGTTGCGCGAGAACTCTTCCTTCAGAAAGCCGCCGATCATCGACGCCAGCCCTTCGATGGTCTTGAGCGCCACGTTGCCGACAAAACCGTCGCAGACCACGATGTCGGCCGTGCCCTTGAAGATGTCGTTGCCCTCGACGTTGCCGACGAAGTTCAGGTCGCCCGAGGCAGCAGCGGCGCGCAGCAACTCACCGGCGCGCTTGATCTCCTCGCTGCCCTTGATGGCCTCCTCGCCGATGTTGAGCAGGCCCACGGTTGGCTGCGGGTCATCGTTGATCACCGACACCAGGGCCGAGCCCATCACCGCGAACTGCAGCAGGTGCTCGGCCGTGCAGTCCACGTTGGCGCCCAGGTCGAGCACCGTGGTGGCGCCGCCGCGTGCGTTGGGAATCTGCGTGGCGATGGCCGGGCGGTCGATACCGTCCAGGGTCTTGAGCAGGTAGCGCGCCAGGGCCATCAGGGCGCCGGTGTTGCCCGCGGACACGGCGGCCTGGGCATGGCCCTCCTTGACCTGCAGCAGAGCCACGCGCAGCGACGAGTCCTTCTTGCGGCGCAGGGCCGTTTCCACCGCATCGTCCATGGTGACCACCTCGGTGGCCGGGACATGGCGCGCGCGCTCGTGCACCAGCGCCTGCAACCGCTCGGGCTGGCCCACCAGCAGAAGGTGGGCATCCGGGTGGCGGGTGAGGAACTGGCGGCACGCGGCGAGCGTGACGTCGGGGCCGTGGTCGCCCCCCATGCAATCAACAGCCAGTGTGATCATCGGCAGGTATGCGCCGCGCGAGGCAGCCGGAAAGGGGAATGAAAAGAAGCGCCATTGTGCAGCTGGAAACGACAAAGGCCCGCGCTACGGAACTCGTAGCCGCGGGCCTTCGAACGGAGTCGCGGGCCGAAAGCCCGGGAATCAGGCTTCGGACTTGCCCTTGATCACCTGGCGGCCACGGTAGAAGCCATTCGGGCTGATGTGGTGGCGCAGGTGCGTTTCGCCGGTGGTGGGCTCGACGGCGATGCCGGGCACATTCAGGGCGTTGTGCGAGCGGTGCATGCCGCGCTTGGAGGGGGATTTCTTGTTTTGCTGAACAGCCATGGTCGGCTCCTGGGTCTGAAAGGGTTGGAAGAAAGGACGCGATCAGCCCATTGAAGACACGAGGGGTTTCGCGCGAAGCCCGCAATTATAGCCCACCGTCGCGCCGCGGCGCCAGCGCGCAACCGCTCACTCCTGGGGCTGGCCCTTGCGCAGCCCCACCAGCGCGGCAAAGGGATTGGGCACGGCGTCGCTGGCTTCCTCGAAGTCCTCGTCGCTCGAGGCCAGCGTCACCGGAACGGGGCACTCGTCGTGGCGCGGCACCAGCGGCAGGGCCATGAGCAACTCGTCCTCGATGAGCTCGCGCAGGTTGAACTCGCGGCTGAGCGCGAGCAGGTCTTCCTCGCTGTCCTCGTCCAGCGCCTCGGCGGTGGCCTCGTCGGCGACGAAGCGGAACTCGCGCTCCACGGCCAGCGGCACGTCCACGGATTGCAGGCAGCGCTGGCAGGTCAGCGGCACGGTGGCGTCGACCTTCAAACGCAGCCAGACCTGCCCGCCAATGCCATGCGTGCTGCGCACCTCGCCGTCGGCAGTCCAGTCCACCCGCAGATCGGGGTGCAACCCCTGGGCTTCCTCGGCAAGGCGCTCGTAGCGCAGCAGCGTGTCATGACCGGACAGGTGGCCGCCAGCCTGCGCGAAGGCTTTGACGTCCAACCGGTCGGGGGAGTATTCCTTGGTCATGGCAGGCAGTGTAAGAGAATCGCACGATGCTCCAAGCGTCCTCCCTGCCACGCCCGCTGGTCCTGGCGTCCACCTCGCGCTACCGGCGCGAGCTGCTGCAGCGCCTGCAACTTCCGTTCGAGGTGCTCGCGCCCGACGTCGACGAAACCCCCCTGCCCGGCGAGGCGCCGGTAGCGCTCGCGGCGCGCCTGGCGCTGGCCAAGGCGCGCGCCGTGGCGCAGCGCCGGCCCGGCGCGGTCGTCATCGGCTCGGACCAGGTGGCGGACCTGGACGGCCAGCCGCTGGGCAAGCCGGGCGACCATGGGCGCGCGGTGGCCCAGTTGCAGCGCATGCGCGGGCGCACGGTGGTGTTCCAGACCGCCGTGGCGGTGGTCTGTGCGGACAGCGCCTTCGAGCAGGCCGACCTGGCCGCCGTGCGGGTGCGCTTTCGCGACCTGCAGGACAGGGAGATCGAGCGCTACCTGCGCGCCGAGCAGCCCTACGACTGCGCCGGCAGCGCCA
>DAMCAL010000179.1:0-4861 GCA_032059585.1 Burkholderiaceae bacterium | reverse complement strand
CCCGCCCCGGCCGCTTGCGCGGCAGCGGTGGGCTGCACCGTGGGGTGAAGTATAGGCCCGGGTTTACCCTCAGCAGACGAATTTGCCACTTTTTTTACAAAAAGTGGTGCGCCGAGCAGCTGATGCCATGGTCCCGATAATGTCCCCATGGCACTTCTCACTCTGTCGAACGCCCAGCTGGCCTTCGGCCATGTCCCCCTGCTCGACTACGCCGACTTTTCATTGGAAAGCAACGAACGGGTGGGCTTGATCGGGCGCAACGGCGCTGGCAAGTCTTCTCTCTTGAAAATTCTGGGCAGCCTGGCGCAGCCCGACGATGGCGTGCTGCACGTCCAGCAGGGCCTGCGCATCACCTATGTGGCACAGGAGCCAGACCTGCCGGCCGATGCGCTGGTGTTCGACTGCGTGGCCCGCGGCCTGGCCGCGGCTTCTGCTTTGCGCGAGCAGTACCTGTCGGGAGCGCCCGGCATCGACCTGGATGCGCTGCAGTCCCAGATCGAGGCGCTGGACGCGTGGAACTGGGAGCAGCGCGTGGAAGAAACGCTGCAGCGGCTGCACCTGGACGGCCAAGCTGTGGTCGGCACCCTCTCGGGCGGGACGAAGAAGCGCGTGGCGCTGGCCCAGGCGCTGGTCACCCGGCCCGACGTGCTGCTGCTGGACGAACCCACCAACCACCTGGACCTGGACTCCATCGAATGGCTGGAAGAGCTGCTCGTCGCCTTTTCCGGCGCGGTGGTGACCATCACCCACGACCGCGCCTTCCTGGACCGCGTGGCCACGCGCATCGTCGAGCTCGACCGCGGGCAGTTGCGCTCCTATCCCGGCAACTTCGCCCGGTACCTGGTGCAAAAGGAAGAACAGCTGGCGCAGGAAGCGGTCACCCAGGCACGTGCGGACAAGCTGCTGGCACAGGAAGAGATCTGGATCCGCAAGGGCGTCGAGGCACGGCGCACGCGCAGCCAGAGCCGGGTGCAGCGCCTGCAGGAGCTGCGCGCCAGCCGCGCGGCGCGGCGCGAGGCTCTGGGCAGCGTGCGCATGGACGTGGCCACCGGCGGCCAGGGCAGCTACCAGGGCAAGATCGTCGCGGAGCTCGCGCAGGTAGGCAAGGCCTTCGGCGAACGCACCATCGTGCGCGACTTCACCGCCACCATCGTGCGCGGCGACAAGGTCGGCCTGCTCGGCCCCAACGGCGCGGGCAAGACCACGCTGCTGAAGCTGATCCTCGGTGAGCTCGAGCCCGACAGCGGCACCGTGCGGCGCGGCGCCAACCTGCAGGTGGCGTACTTCGACCAGATGCGCAACGCCATCGACCTGGACGCTACGCTGGAGGACTTCATCAGCCCGGGCAGCGAGTGGATCGAGATCGGCAACCAGCGCAAGCACGTCAAGAGCTACCTGGGGGACTTCCTGTTTTCGCCGGCGCGTGCGCACTCGCCGGTGCGCTCGCTCTCGGGCGGCGAGCGCAACCGGCTGCTGCTGGCGCGGCTGTTCGCCCGCCCGGCCAATGTGCTGGTGCTCGACGAGCCGACCAACGACCTGGACATCGACACGCTGGAGCTGCTCGAAGAGCTGCTGCAGGGCTACGACGGCACGGTGTTCCTGGTCAGCCACGACCGCACTTTCCTGGACAACGTGGTGACCAGCACCATCGTGAGCGAGGGCGATGGACTGTGGCGCGAGTACGAGGGCGGCGTGCAGGACTGGCTGACTCAGTCGCGCCGCAGCCGCGCCGCAGCGGCCACTGCAGCGGCGAATGCCGGCAAGGCCTCCGGCGGCATCGGCCGGCGCGATGCAGACGCCGCCGCGCCCCGCCCGGAGCCGGCAGCCCCGGCAAGCCAGAAGCGCAAGCTCAGCTACAAGGAGCAGCGCGAACTGGACCAACTGCCCACGCAGATCGAGGCGCTGGAGGCCGAACAGGAGGCCATCCGCGGCGAGCTGGCCGACGGTTCGCTGTACGTTCGCGATGGCGCGCGCGCCGCCGCCCTGCATGCGCGCGAGGGCGAGATCGAGGAGCTGCTGATGCAGGCGCTGGAGCGCTGGGAAGCGCTGTCGGGCTGAATCGCTATTGATTTAATAGCTGCTCGCGCTTGTCTCACCTGGTTTTCCGGCACGTTTTTATCTGAAAGCCTTGCCGGAAAAGCGCCAGTTGCTATCTTTTTAGAAGCACCGCCTCAGATCCGGTGGTGCACCCGGTCGCTTGCGCCGCGCAGCCGGGCGATCAACGCCGGGGCGATCTGCGCCAGCGGCAGCACCTCGTCGGCCGCGCCATGCGCGATCGCCTCGCGCGGCATGCCGAAGACGATGCAGCTGGCCTCGTCCTGCACGTAGTTGTAGCTGCCCGCGTCGCGCATCTCGCGCATGGCGGCGGCGCCGTCGGCGCCCATGCCGGTGAGCATGACGCCGAACGCATTGCGCCCGACCACGGCGGCGGCCGACTTGAACAGCACCTCCACCGACGGCTTGTGGCGGTTCACGGGCGGACCGTCGTCCACCACCGCAACGTAGTTGGCGCCGCTCTTGGCCAGCGCAAACTGCCGCCCGCCCGGCGCGATGTAGGCGTGCCCGGGCAGGATGCGCTCGCCGTGCACCGCCTCCTTGACGGTGATCTGGCACAGGCCGTCCAGGCGCGCCGCGAAGCTGGTGGTGAAGCCGGGCGGCATGTGCTGGGTGATAGCGATCGCCGGCGCGTCGGCCGGCATGTGCACCAGCACCTCGCGGATGGCCTCGGTGCCGCCGGTGGAGGCGCCGATGCAAATGATCTTCTCGGTGGACAGCCGCCCGAGCAGCGAGGCCGCCGGCGTCGCCACCGGCGCTGCGGCCAGCCCCCCGGGCACGCCGGCCGGGGCATGCGCGCCGCCCTCGCCCACGCGGGCCGGCGCGCGGCGCACCTGGGCCACCGCGGCCACGCGGATCTTGTCCACGATCTGCGTGGCTAGCTCGCTCAGGCCGCTGGCCAGGCCCACGCGCGGCTTGGCCACGAAGTCGACGGCGCCCAGCTCCAGCGCCTTCATGGTCACCTCGGCGCCACGCTCGGTCAGCGTGGAAATCATCACCACCGGCATCGGCCGCAGGCGCATCAGCCGGCCCAGGAAGTCGATGCCGTCCATGCGCGGCATCTCGACGTCCAGCGTGATCACGTCCGGATCGAGCTCGCGGATCATCTCCCGCGCCACCAGCGGGTCGTTGGCCGTGCCGATGCACTGCATGTCGTGCTGGCGGTTGATGATCTCGGCCAGCAGGCTGCGCACCAGCGCCGAGTCGTCCACCACGATCACGCGAATCTTGCCGGTCCTCATGTCCCCAACACCTTCATTCGTTGTCTGCCTGCGGCGCATGGGCGTCGCACGTTGTCTGCCCCGTCAGAACAGGTCGACCGAGCCGCCCCGGTGGGCCTTGGCGACGTTGGCAGCGTTGCCCCGCACCACCTCGTCGGCCAAGGCGTCCGGATGGGCGTGCGCCAGGCGCTTGACCATCACCTTGCCGGTGACGGGAAAGAACACCACCTTGCGCGGGTGGATGTCCAGCACGTCCTCGGAAACGATGGCAATGCGCTCGGTGGCCAGGTAGTTTTGCACGAAGCGCGTGTTGCGCTCGCCCACGTTCAGCGTGGTGAAGTTGTGCATGACCTGTGCGCCGCCGAAGATCTTGGCCTGCATGGTCTCGCGCCGCGCGCCCAGTTTCATCATCTCGTTGATCAGCACTTCCATGGCGTAGGAGCCGTAGCGCCCCGAGGTGTCGCCCAGCTCGCCGTCGGGCAGCATGAAGTGGTTCATGCCGCCCACGCAGGCGCGGCTGTCCCACAGGCAGGCCGCGATGCACGAGCCGAGCACCGTGACGATGGTCATGCGCTCGCGCGCCACGAAGTACTCGCCGGGCAGCACCTTCACCGCGTTGTGCTGGAAATGGTGGTCGAAGAAGTAGAACGACGCTTCGCCCGGGCGGCGCGCGCGTGCCTTGAGCTCGGCCAGCGTCACCTCGGGCGCGGGGCCGGCGCCCCCGGGCACCGGCGCCACCCGTGGCACGTGCCGGCGCTCGTAGGCCGGCGGGGCGGCGGGCGGCGGGGGGGTGACGCGGGAGGGGTTCATGGTGTCCGGAGAAAAAGGGGCAACCGCCCGCTCAGAGGCGCTCGTACACCGTCTTGCCGCGCAGGGCGAACAGGTCGCGCGCGTCGCTGAAGTTCTCGGCGTGGCCCACGAACAGCATGCCGCCCGGCTTGAGCACGCGGTGGATGCGCTCGAGCACGCGGCGCTGGGTGGGTGCGTCGAAATAGATCATCACGTTGCGGCAGAACACCACATCGAAGGGCTCGCGAAACGGCCAGTCGTCGCGCACCAGGTTCACACTGGTGAAGTCGATGCAGCGGCGCAGTTCGGGCCGCACCCGGGCCAGCCCGGCGTTGGCACCCTTGCCCCGCAGGAAAAAGCGCTGCAGGCGCTCGTGCGACAGGCCCTTGAGGTTGTCCACGCGGTAGGTGCCGCTGGCGGCCGTGGCCAGCACGCGCGAATCGATGTCGCTGGCCACCAGCTGGAACGGCGCGCCCGCACCCAGCGTTTCGAGCGCCGTCATGGCGATGGAATACGGCTCCTCGCCGGTGGAGGCGGCGCTGCACCAGACCGACCAGGGCCCCTGCGCGCGTTTGCGCAGCAGCGCGGCCAGCACCTCGAAGTGGTGCTGCTCGCGAAAGAACGCGGTCAGGTTGGTGGTGAGCGCGTTGACGAATTCCTGCCACTCCGCCCCGTCGTGCTGCTGCTGCAGCCAGTCCAGGTAGGCGCCGAAGCTGCGGTGCCCCGTCTCGCGCAGCCGGCGCGACAGCCGGCTGTAGACCATGGCGTGCTTGCCGTCGTGCAGGCTGATGCCGGCG
>DAMCAL010000178.1:0-5194 GCA_032059585.1 Burkholderiaceae bacterium | reverse complement strand
TTGGAAAACCACTGATTGTTCAAGCTGAACTCCGAGACTGATGGGTGGTGGGCCGACCGCCGGGGCAAGGGGCCGTCCAGGCGCATGTGGGGCGGATTTTAGGTCTTTCAACCCGTGCGGCCCGGCCGTTAACCCTGGGCGCGGGCGTGGTCAACCGGCTTGCGCAGGCGGTGGGGTGGCCGCTGCTGGCCCAGGTTTCAGACGCATGCCGACCAAAAAGGTTTCCGACGACCGGTCGCGGGAAGCTTTCGGTTTGACTGTCTTGACGGTGTGGAACGTGTCCTTGAAGAGCTGCACCAGCTGCGCGTAGCCGCTGCCGTGGAACAGCTTGACCACCAGCGCTCCGTCGGATTTGAGGTGCGCGCGGGCGAAATCCACCGCCAGCTCGATCAGGTGCTCCACGCGCGCCATGTCCGACGATTCGACCCCGGACAGGTTGGGCGCCATGTCGGAGACCACCAGGTCCGCCTGCCGTCCCTGCACCGCCTGCTGCAGTTGCGCCAGTACCGCGTCCTCGCGGAAGTCGCCCTGGATGAACACCACCCCTTCGATCGGCTCCATCGGCAGCAGGTCGAGGGCGATGATGGCGCCCTGCAGTTGCCCGGCCGCCGCACCTTGCGGCGCCAGACGACGGCGCAGGTACTGGCTCCAGGCACCGGGCGCGCTGCCCAGGTCGACCACCACCTGGCCCGGTTTGACGAGACCGAGCTGCTCGTCGATTTCCTTGAGCTTGTAGGCCGCGCGGGCACGGTAGCCCTCTTTTTGCGCCAGCTTCACCCACGGGTCGTTGATGTGGTCGTGCAGCCAGTTCTTGTTCACCTTCTTGGCTTTGGGTTGGGCTTTCATGGCCTGGAGAATAATACGGGGATGGCCCAGATCGAACTCACCTCCGCCGAGCGGCGCGAACGCCGCGCCGACGCGCACCACCTGCAGCCCGTTGTGCTCGTCGGCAACGACGGACTGACGCTGGCGGTACGCAAGGAAATAGATGCCGCGCTGAATGCGCACGGCCTCATCAAGATCCGCGTATTCGGGGACGACCGCGCCGCCCGCGAGGCCATGTTCCAGCAACTGGCCGACGAGCTGGGCGCAGCCGCGGTGCAGCACATCGGCAAGCTGCTGGTGCTGTGGCGCCCGGTGCCCGCGAAGGGCAAGGCGGTGGACGAAGACCGGATGCCCGGCCCGCGCGACGTCAAGGTGCTGAAATTCGGCCGCCCGGGCCAGCGCCCCGAGGTCAAGCAGCTGCGCGTGCTCGGCAACCAGCGGTTGACGGCAGGTGGACAGATCAAGCGGTCCAAGCCCAAGCAGAAATCCGTGAAAAAGCGCCAGGGCAACTGATGGTGCCGGCTGCGGCGCCCGTGCGCCACGTCATCTGCATGAAATGGGGCACGAAGTACGGCCCCGAGTACGTCAACCGCCTGTATGCGATGGTGCGCCGGCACCTGCACGGCGACTTTGTCTTCGTCTGCCTGACCGACGACGCCACGGGCATCCGCCCCGAGGTGCGCTGCCTGCCGATACCGCCGCTGGACCTGCCGCCGGGCATTCCGGAGCGCGGGTGGAACAAGCTGGCCACGTTCAGCAGCGACCTGCACGGCCTGCGCGGCACGGCGCTGTTCCTGGACGTGGACGTGGTGGTGGTCGGCGCCCTGGACGATTTTTTCACCCAACCGGGTGAGTTCCTCATCATCCACGACTACAAGCGGCCGTGGCGCATCACCGGCAATTCGTCGGTGTACCGCTTCGAGCTGGGCGCGCACCCGGACGTGCTGGCCTACTTCCGTGAGCATGTGCAGGAGGTGCGCCAGCGCTTTCGCAACGAACAGGCGTATCTGTCGGATTTCCTGCATCGGCAGGGCCGCCTGGCCTATTGGCCCGAGGGCTGGTGCCCGAGTTTCAAGTACCACAGCATCCCGCGCTGGCCGACCAACTACTGGCGCGCCCCGGCCGTGCCGCCCGGCGCGCGCGTGGTCGTCTTTCACGGCGAGTGCAACCCGCCGGATGCCCTCGCCGGCCGGCGCAACCGACGGCTGCGCCACATCCAGCCCGCAGCCTGGGTGGCCGATCACTGGCGCGAGTAAGGGAAGGCGGCGCCGCGGCGCGCCTGTGTCAGCGTCGCGCGGCGGTTTTTAGCAGCACCAGCAGCGCACACAGCCACTGCAAGGCGTACATCACGCTGCCGGCCGAATGCCACAGTCGCAGGTTTTGCCGTTGCACGATGCGCGGGGCCACGCCGAACTGCACCAGCAGCGCCAGCAACATCCCCAGCACTATGAAAACCATAGCTGCTTGCGCCCATTCCTCGGGCTTTTCAGCATGCTTTCTCTTGGAAAGTACCAACAGACATACGCCAGCCGCTATCGAAATGTACATCTGCGCCTCGAACAGGCGCGCCGCCATGAGGCCCGCCATGGCCGGGGTGGGCAGGTGCACAAAGAGCAGCGGCACTGCCACGAAACCCGTGGCGGTGAGGCTGCCCCACCACAGCGCGGCAGCCAGTACGGGCAGTTGCTCGCGCATGGCGTGGGCGCCCTTCAGAGGTAGCTGACGGCGACGATTTCGTAGCGCCGCACGCCGCCGGGCGCCTGCACCTCGGCGGTGTCGCCCTCTTCCTTGCCGATCAGGGCGCGGGCGATGGGGCTGCCCACGTTGATCAGGCCCAGCTTCAGGTCGGCCTCGTCCTCGCCGACGATCTGGTACTTGACCGCGTCGCCCGTGTCTTCGTCTTCCAGCTCCACCGTGGCACCGAACACCACCCGACCGCCGGCATCGAGCGACGCCGGGTCGATGACCTGCGCCGCCGCCAGCTTGCTTTCCACCTCGGCGATACGGCCTTCGATGAAGCCCTGCCGGTCCTTGGCAGCTTCGTATTCGGCGTTCTCGCTCAGGTCGCCCTGGGCGCGCGCCTCGGCGATGGCATTGATCACCGCGGGCCGCTCGACGGTCTTCAGGCGGTGCAGTTCGGCCTTCAGCTGCTCCGCGCCGCGCTTGGTGATGGGAATGGTGGGCATGGGGTCAAAAGTCTCCGTGGTTGAGGGCGCACCAACGCTCGGCAAAAAGGAAACCGCCGCGCGTTGCCGCGCGGCGGTCTCAGGTCGGTTTGGTGCCGATTATGCCGGGTTTGCGCGGCTGCGCACTACCCGGCAGCCATCAGGCGGCAGCCAGCCGCGCGTGCAGTTCCTGCAGCGAATGCACCTCGAGGTTGTCCAGGTGCTTCATGCCTTCGGCGGCGGCTTCCGCGCCGAAGATGGTGGTGAAGGTGGTGACGCGCGCCTGCAGCGAGCTGGTGCGGATGGCACGCGAATCGGCGATGGCGTTGCGCCGCTCCTCCACCGTGTTGATGACCATGGCGATCTCGTCGTTCTTGATCATGTCCACGATGTGCGGGCGCCCTTCCGTGACCTTGTTCACCACCTGCACCGGCACGCCCGCTTGCGCGATCGCCGCAGCCGTGCCCTTGGTGGCGAGCAGCTCGAAGCCCATCGCCGCCAGGTCGCGTGCGATCGCCACGGCACGCGGCTTGTCGCTGTTCTTCACCGTGAGGAACACCTTGCCCGAACGCGGCAGGCGCGTGCCGGCGCCCAGCTGGCTCTTCACGAAGGCTTCGCCGAACGTGTCGCCCACCCCCATGACCTCGCCGGTGGACTTCATCTCCGGTCCGAGGATGGTGTCCACGCCCGGGAACTTCACGAACGGGAACACGGCTTCCTTCACGCTGAAGTACGGCGGGGTGACCTCTCGGGTGACGCCTTGGGCTGCCAGCGTCTGGCCGGCCATGCAGCGCGCGGCCACTTTGGCCAGTTGGATGCCAGTGGCCTTGGAGACGAACGGCACGGTGCGGCTGGCGCGCGGATTCACTTCCAGCACGTAGATCACGTCGCGCGTGCTGCCGTCCTCCTGCCTGGCTTCCTGGATGGCGAACTGCACGTTCATCAGCCCGACGACGTTCAGGCCTTCGGCCATGGCGGCAGTCTGGCGCTTGATCTCGGCCACCGTTTCGGCCGCCAGGTAGTACGGCGGCAGCGAGCAGGCCGAGTCGCCCGAGTGCACGCCTGCCTGCTCGATGTGCTCCATCACGCCGCCGATGAACACCTGGCCCGAGGCGTCGCGCACGCAGTCCACGTCGCACTCGATCGCGTCCGAGAGGAACCGGTCGAGCAGCACGGGCGAGTCGTTCGAAACCTTCACCGCCTCGCGCATGTAGCGCTCCAGGTCGCGCTGCTCATGCACGATCTCCATGGCGCGGCCGCCCAGCACGTAGCTGGGGCGCACGACAAGCGGATAGCCCAGTGCGGCGGCCTTCTCCAGTGCTTCGGCTTCCGTGCGCGCGGTGGCGTTGGGCGGCTGGCGCAGGCCCAGATCGTTCAACAGTTTCTGGAAACGCTCGCGGTCCTCGGCGGCGTCGATCATGTCGGGTGAGGTACCGATGATGGGCACGCCTTCTTTTTCCAGCCCCAGCGCCAGCTTCAGCGGCGTCTGGCCGCCGTACTGCACGATCACGCCCTCGGGCTTTTCCAGGGCCACGATCTCCAGCACGTCTTCGAGCGTCAGCGGCTCGAAGTACAGACGGTCGGAGGTGTCGTAGTCGGTGGAGACGGTTTCCGGGTTGCAGTTGACCATGATGGTCTCGTAGCCGTCCTCGCGCATGGCCAGCGCCGCGTGCACGCAGCAGTAGTCGAATTCGATGCCCTGGCCGATGCGGTTGGGGCCGCCGCCCAGCACCATGATCTTCTTCCTGTCCGTCGGCTCGGCCTCGCACTCCTGCTCGTAGGTCGAGTACATGTAGGCGGTGTTGGTGGGGAACTCGGCCGCGCAGGTGTCCACGCGCTTGTACACGGGGCGCACCTTCAGCGCGTGGCGCGCGTCGCGTACGGCTTTCTCGGTGGTCTTGAGCAGCTTGGCCAGGCGGCGGTCGGAAAAGCCCTTGCGCTTGAGCTCGCGCAGCGTGGCCGCGTCCAGGCTGGCAAGCGCCTGATCGCCCCTGTCGGCGGTGAGCTGGTCGAGCTCCAGCTCGATCTGGATGATCTGTTCGATCTGCACCAGGAACCACTTGTCGATCTTTGTAAGGTCGTGCACTTCATCCACGGACAGTCCCATCGCGAACGCGTCGCCCACGTACCAGACGCGCTCGGGACCGGGCTCGCCCAAATCCTTTTCCAGCAGCTCGCGGTCCTGGGTATTCTCGTTCATGCCG
>DAMCAL010000177.1:0-5259 GCA_032059585.1 Burkholderiaceae bacterium | reverse complement strand
CCCAGCGTCTCGATGTTGTGCGTGAGCAGCAGCGTGGCGCAGCCCATGCGCGCGGCGGCCAGCGCCGCCTCGGTGCCGGCGTGGCCGCCGCCGACGACGATGACGTCAAATTCTTGGGGGTACTGCATGGCAAGCCTGCGACAAACGTGGGAACACCCGCCAACAGCGGGGAAAACCCGCAATTTTCCCACCTTTGCCAGGGGACGGGGGCTGTAGGGTTGCCCAGCGTTGTTTCACGTGAAACCAGCGCGCAGGATTCCTGCCGCGGCGCTGTGCTTCAATCGCCCGCATGAAACTTCTCGTCTTCGCGGGCAGCACCCGCTCCGAATCGTTCAACCGCCGCATGGCCGCCGTGGCCGCCGACATCGGCCGCGCCGAAGGCGCCCAGACCACCCTGCTGGAGCTGGCGGACTTCGACATCCCCATGTACCACGCCGACCTGGAGTCGCGCGGCACGCCGCAGGACGTGGTCCGGCTCAAGGAAACCATGGACGCGCACCCGGCCTGGATCATCGTCTCGCCCGAGTACAACGGCAGCTATACCGGCCTGCTGAAGAACACGCTGGACTGGGCCTCCAGCCCGGTGGCGGGCCACCCCGTCTGGTCCGATGGCTCGCGCCCGTTCGGCGGCAAGGTGGTGGGCATGCTCAGCGCGTCCAACGGGTTGCTCGGCGGCCTGCGCTCGCAAAGCCACCTGGCGCCGCTGCTCGTCAACCTGGGCTGCTGGCTGGCGCCGCGCCACCACGCGCTCGGGCGCGCCGCCAGCGCATTCGATGCGGCCGGCGGTCTGGCGGAGGCTGACCAGGCCGAGCGCGTGCGGGCCGTGGTGCAGCAGGTGCTGTGGGCTGCCGGGCGGCTGCACGATGGCCCGGCCAAAATTTGATCAAAAACGGCTCTAATGCTTACTGGACAAGCGCCGGTAGCTACTATAAAGATAGCGCATGAGCACCGCCTGCCGCCCGGACTGCGGCGCCTGCTGCATCGCGCCGTCGATTTCCAGCTCCATTCCCGGCATGCCCGGGGGCAAGCCGGCCGGGGTGCCATGCGTGCAGCTCGGCGCGGACCACCGCTGCCAATTGTTCGGGCAACCCGGCCGCCCGGCGGTGTGCGCCTCGCTGCAGCCGGGCCCGGCCCTGTGCGGGTACAGCCGCGCCGATGCGCTGGCGCGCATCACCTGGATGGAGCGGGCCACCGCCCCGGGGCCGCTTCGCAAAGACCCTGCCCCACCCCCGCCCGCCGGGTCCTTCTAGCATGTCTGCTGCCGGGCGCAGTGGCCCGGCTTGCGCGGTCCGGCGCTGCCACGCATGCGCCAACAACGACAACACCCTGGAAAGGACGATCCGCATGAAGCTCTATTACTCCCCTGGCGCCTGCTCGCTGTCGCCGCACATCGTGCTGCACGAGGCGGGCCTGGCTTTCACCCCGGTGCTGGCCAGCACCAAGAGCCACAAGCTGCAGGACGGCACCGACTTCTACTCCATCAACCCGCTGGGCTATGTGCCCGTGCTGGAGCTGGACGACGGCACGCGCCTGCGCGAAGGCCCGGCCATCGTGCAGTACCTGGCCGACCAGGCGCCGCAGAAGAACCTGGCGCCAGCCCATGGCACGCTGGCGCGCTACCGCCTGCAGGAGTGGCTGAACTTCATCGGCACCGAGATCCACAAGGGCTTCTCCCCGCTGTTCAAGCCCGACACGCCCGAGGACTACAAGCCGCTCGCGCGCGCGGGCCTCGTCAAGCGCCTGGAATGGGTCGACGGCGAGCTGGCCGGCAAGGACTACCTGATGGGCGAGCACTTCAGCGTGGCCGATGCCTACCTGTTCACCGTGACCAACTGGGCGCAGCACGTGGGCCTGGACATCGCGCATCTCCAGCACCTGACCGCCTACCGCGAGCGCGTCGCCGCACGCCCTGCCGTGCAGGCCGCCCTGCAGGCCGAAGGCTTGATGAAATAAGCACCACCCCCTGTGGTCCTGCGCCCCCTGCCCCTTCTCCCACGGGCAGGGAGCCGCCACCCACGGTCGGGCCGAGCCCGTTTGCTGGCGTCTGCCGACATGGCCTGCTCTCGCAGCCATTCGATGGGCCAGCGTTGCCTCCTGGAAGAAGTTTTCCCATGACATCCTTGTTCGATCCCCTGCAGGCGGGCGCGCTGCGCCTGGCCAACCGCATCGCCATGGCGCCGCTGACGCGCAACCGCGCGCCCCGGGCCATCCCGCACGCGCTCACCGCCACCTACTACCGCCAGCGCGCCAGCGCCGGCCTCTTGATTTCCGAGGGCACCGCCATCACCCACCAGTCGCAGGGCTATGCCGACGTGCCCGGCCTGTACGGCAGCGAGCAGCTCGACGGCTGGAAGCAGGTGACCGACGCCGTGCACGCGGACGGCGGCACCATCGTCTGCCAGCTGTGGCACGTGGGCCGCATCTCGCACGACAGCCTGCAGCCTCAGGGCGGCGCGCCGGTGGCGCCTTCGGCGCTGCAGGCGCAGACCAAGACGTTTCTCACCGACCGCGGCGATGGCACGGCCGGCTTCGTGCCCACTTCCATGCCGCGCGCGCTGGACGCCGAGGAGATCCCGGCCATCGTGCACGCCTTTGCCGCTGCCGCGCGCAACGCCGTGCACACCGCCGGCTTCGACGGCGTGGAGATCCACGGCGCCAACGGCTACCTGCTCGACCAGTTTTTGAAGACCGGCGCCAACCAGCGCGACGACGACTACGGCGGCAGCATCGAAAACCGCGCGCGCTTCATGCTGGAAGTCACCCGCGCGGTGGCCGACGCGGCGGGCCCGGGGCGCACCGGCCTGCGGCTGTCGCCGGTCACCCCGGCCAACGACATCCAGGATGCCGACCCCCAGCCGCTGTACGAGTACCTGGCGCGCCAGCTCGCCCCGCTGGGCCTGGCCTACATCCACGTCATCGAAGGCTCCACCGGCGGCCCGCGCGAGGTGGAGGGCCGGCCGTTCGACTACGACGCCTTCAAGGCCGCGTACCGGGGCGCCGGTGGGCAGGGCGCGTGGATGGTGAACAACGGCTACGACCTGGCCATGGCCCGCGAGGCCGTCGCCAGCGGCCGGGCCGATGTGGTGTCGTTCGGCCGGGCCTTCATCGCCAACCCCGATCTGGTCGAGCGCCTGCGCAGCGGGGCGCCGCTCAACGAAGGCGACCGCCGCAGCTACTACGGCGGCGGCGCCGAGGGCTACACGGACTACCCGGCGCTGGCCGGCTGAGGCCTGTCACGTCGCCCTCGCAGGGCCGGAAATGGTGATGAAATCCGGCTCCGGCCCTTGCCCGTAAAGCGCCAGCAGCTACTAAACTCGTAGCAACTCAGGCCGCCAGCAGTGGCCGCGCCCCGGACCCGTGCCCGAGCGCGGGGCCGGCTTCGGGCAGAGAAGCGGCGGCGCTGCCATCGCCATGGCTGTCCCCGTCGCCGTCTTCCAGGCGGAACTGCTGCACCACCTGGGACAGCCGCGCCGCCTGCTCGCGCAGCGAATCGGCAGCGGCGGCAGATTCCTCCACCAGCGCGGCGTTTTGCTGCGTCATGCGGTCGATCTGCCCCACCGCACCGTTGACCTGGCCGATGCCCGCGGCCTGCTCGCTGGCGGCGGCGTTGATCTCGCCGATGATGTCCGTGACGCGCTGCACGCCGGCCACGATCTCCTGCATGGCGCGGCCGGCGTCCTCCACCTGGCGCACGCCGCCGTCCACCGCTGCCACGCTGGTGCCGATGAGCTGCTTGATCTCGCTGGCCGCCTGCGCACTGCGCTGCGCCAGGTTGCGCACCTCGCCGGCCACCACCGCAAAGCCGCGGCCCTGCTCGCCGGCGCGCGCGGCTTCCACGGCCGCGTTCAGCGCCAGGATGTTGGTTTGAAAAGCGATGGAGTCGATCAGGCCGATGATGTCGCCGATCTTGCGGCTGGAGCCGGCGATGTCCTGCATGCTGCCCACCACCTGCTGCACCACCTCGCCGCCGCGCACCGCGCTGGTGGACGCGGTGGCCACCAGCTGGTTGGCCACCTGCGAGGACGAGGCCGTCTGCTGCACCGTGGCGGTGAGCTGCGCCAGCGAAGCCACCGCCTCCTGCGCGTTGCCGGCGGTCTGCTCGGTGCGCGCGGACAGGTCCTGGTTGCCCATGGCGATCTGCTGGCTGGCGGTGGCGATCGAACCGCTGGCGTCGCGCACCTGCGCCACCAGCCCGGCCAGGCCCTGCTGCATGTCGGCCAGGGCGCGCTGCAGGTCGGCCACCTCGTCGCGGCCCTGCACCGCGATGCGCTGCGACAGGTCGCCGCCGGCAATGGCCTGCGCCATGGCACGCGCGGCCACCAGCGGGCGGCAGATCGAGACCATGTTGAGCAGCGTCAGCGGCACCACCACCACCAGCGCCAGCACCACCGCCAGGATGAACAGCCAGCGGGTCTGCTCGGCCGTGCGGTTTTGCAAGTCGATGGCCTGCTCCACATCCGCGGCCAGGGCGCGCTCGAGCTGCATCACCTGCGAGCCGGCGCCGGCGATCTGTTCGATGGCCCGCTCGCTCATGCGGTTGGCGATGGTGGCGGTGTCGTAGCCGCCGTCCTCGAGCTGGCGCGCGACGTTGGCGAACTGCTCGCGGTAGGCTTCCAGATGGCTGGCAGTCTCTTTCGCCAGCGGGCGGTCTTCTTCGGGCAGCAGCGCCTGCAGTTGGTGCGCCAGCTGCACGGCGGCGTTCAGCGCGGCGTCCCACTGCGTCTTGGCCATGCGCACCTGCTCGGGCTTTTCGTACTGGATGATCATGTCCTTTTCGTACTGGCGCACGTGGCCCATCTCGCCGCGCAGTTGCCCCAGCAGCGTCACGGCCGCGTGCGACTGCGCGATGAACTGCTGGCTTTGCGCGTGGATGCGCAGCATGCCCAGCATGCCCGCGCCGCCCAGCAGCGCCAGCAGCAGCATCACCACGGCGATGGCGCCGACCATGCGGGTGCGGATGCTGAAGGCCCGCATGAGTGCATCGAAATTCATGGCCCGGTTTCTCCTGTCTTGGCGGGCGAGCGTGACAGCCCACCTGAAATTGCAACAATAAGTTGCAGTTTGCCAGACCCAGCAAAACCCCCGGGTGAGGTGGATCAAGCGCGCCAGCGTTTGAGCAGCAACGCGTTGGCCATGACGCTGACGGAGCTCAGCGCCATGGCCGCCCCGGCCATCACCGGGCTGAGGTAGCCCAGCGCCGCCAGCGGAATGCCGGCGACGTTGTAGATGAAGGCCCAGAACAGGTTCTGGCGGATCTTG
>DAMCAL010000176.1:0-5268 GCA_032059585.1 Burkholderiaceae bacterium | reverse complement strand
GCATTTGGGTGGAGAGCTTCGCTGCGCGCGCCGAGGCGGCCGGGATCGACGCGGCCACGCTGCAGGCGACGCTCGGCCCGGCGCGGTTCCTTCCCCAGGTCGTGCAGCTCGACCGCGCGCAGCCGGAGTTCACGCGCCCGCCATGGGTCTACCTGGACGCTGCCGTATCGCCCCAACGCGTGGCCGAAGGCAAGGCGCGGCGGCGCGCGCATGCGGCGGCGCTGGACGCCGCGGCCGAACGCTATGGCGTTCCCGCGAGCATCGTCACCGCCATCTGGGGCATGGAGAGCGACTTCGGCCGCAACTTCGGCAACTTCCGCACGGTGGATGCCCTCGCCACGCTGGCCTATGAGGGGCGGCGGCGCGAGTGGGCCGAGCGCGAGCTGCTGGCGGCGCTGCGCATCGTGGACCGCGGCGAAATCGGCGCGGATGCGCTCATCGGGTCGTGGGCCGGTGCCATGGGGCATACGCAGTTCCTGCCCTCGGTGTTCCTCGCGCACGCGGTGGACGCCGACGGCGACGGCCGGCGCGACATCTGGAACAGCGTGCCGGACGTGGTCGCATCCACCGCGCAATTCCTGGCGCACTCCGGCTGGGTGCGCGGCGAGCCGTGGGGCGTGGAAGTGCGGCTGCCGACCGGGTTCGACTACGCGCGCGCCGAGCTGACGCTGCGCCAGGACGCGAGCGCCTGGGCCGACGAGGGCGTGCGTGCCGTCGATGGCGCATCCTTGCCCGCCCTGCCCGGCGCCTCGGTCCTGACGCCGGCCGGCGCGCGGGGCCCCGCCGTGCTGGTCGGGGGAAATTTCCGCGCGCTGCTGCGCTACAACAACTCGGTCAGCTACGCCCTGGCGGTGGCCCTCCTGGCGCGCCAGACCGACGCAGGGCCGGGGCTGCAGGCAGCCTGGCCACGTGAGCTCAAGTCCCTCTCGCGCAGCGATGTGCGGACGCTGCAGCAGGCACTGAACGATCGCGGCATGGACGTCGGCGCAGCCGACGGCGTGCTGGGCCCGGCCACGCGCGCGGGGGTGCGCAAGCTGCAGCAAAGCCTGGGCCTGCCCGCCGACGGCTTTGCGACGCAGGACCTTCTGCAGCGCGTGACGCCATGACAGGCAGGGAGGCACGGCTGCCGTGAATCGGCTCGGTCTGTTCCTGGCCTGCGCCTGCGTAGCCGTGCCGGCGCGGGTCATGGCGGACCCGCGCAGTTGCACTGCCGGCTGGACGGAGGGCCGTGACGCCCTTTTCGTCGCGGTGACGGGCGCCAGTCTGATGGCCATGGTGGCGGCGCCCGTGCTGGCAGGCTGGTGGAGCACGGGTTCGATGCTGCGCCGGTTGGGATGGGCTGCGTTGCTGGCCGTCGCCATCGGCGCGGCGGCCGTGGCGCTTGGCGTGCTCAACTTCGTGCTGGGCAACCACTGCGACAGCCCGTGGGTCCTGATCACCGTCAACGCCGCCCCGGGCTTGCTGCTGAGCGCTCTGCTGTACGCGCTGTGGCGCGTTCACCGGAAAACGGCGAGGCTTACCTGGGAAAATCAGGCGAATCCCGGCGCTTCCCGCGGATGGGCACTGCCGTTGGCGCTGATGGCGTTCACCATTGCCAGCGCGTTCGCAGTGCTGGCGGCCATCGACGCCCTCAGCCGTCCGGCCCGCATGGACACAGCCACGGTATGGTGGGTCGTGTTGCGCTTGGGCCTGGAACCACTGCTGCTGGGACTTGTGGTCTGGTGGCTGTTCAAGCGCCGGCGGAAGGCGCAGCCGGGCGCCACCGACGCCACGCGCTGAAGTCGCGGCCGCAGCCGCGCAGCTCCTTTTTCAATAGCTGCCGGCGCATGCTGCAAGCGCGCTGAGGGCCGATTTGGCACATAAAAAAGCCGCAGCGGCTGCTGCGGCTTTTGGATGGAAGGGGCGCGGGGCGCCCAGGTTTCACTCTGTCGTGGCCTCTTCGGGCTCCGCCGGCTCCGCCTTGGCGCGGTCACGCTTGGGCAGCGGCTGGATATCCAGCATGACCTCGGCGGTTTCCGTGCCCTTGTCGTCGGTCTTGGTCTCGATGTCCACTGCCAGACGGCCGCCGTCGGTGAGGCGTCCGAACAGCAGTTCGTCGGCCAGCGCCTTGCGGATCATGTCCTGGATCAGGCGCTGCATCGGGCGCGCGCCCATCAGCGGATCGAAGCCCTTCTTCGCCAGGTGCTTGCGCAGCGTGTCGGTGAAGGTCACCTCCACCTTCTTCTCGGCCAGCTGCGTTTCCAGCTGCAGCAGGAACTTGTCCACCACGCGCAGGATGATCTGCTCGTCCAGCGGCTTGAAGCTCACCACCGCGTCGAGCCGGTTGCGGAACTCGGGCGTGAACACACGCTTGATGTCCACCATCTCGTCGCCGGCCTGGCGCGGGTTGGTGAAGCCGATGGTGGCCTTGTTCATGGTCTCGGCGCCCGCGTTCGTCGTCATGATGATGATGACGTTGCGGAAGTCGGCCTTGCGCCCGTTGTTGTCCGTCAGCGTGCCGTGGTCCATGACCTGCAGCAGCACGTTGAAGATGTCCGGGTGCGCCTTCTCGATCTCGTCGAGCAGCAGCACGGCGTGCGGCTTCTTCGTGACGGCCTCGGTCAGCAGGCCGCCCTGGTCGAAGCCGACATAGCCCGGCGGCGCGCCGATCAGGCGGCTCACGGCATGGCGCTCCATGTACTCCGACATGTCGAAGCGGATCAGGTCCACGCCCATGATGTAGGCGAGCTGCTTGGCCGCTTCGGTCTTGCCCACGCCCGTGGGGCCGGAGAACAGGAAGGAGCCGATCGGCTTGTCGCCCTTGCCCAGACCCGAGCGCGCCATCTTCACGCTGGCGGCCAGCACCTCCAGGGCCTTGTCCTGGCCGAACACCACGCTCTTGAGGTCGCGCTCGAGCGTCTGCAGCTTGCTGCGGTCGTCGTTGCTGACGTTGGCGGGTGGGATGCGCGCGATCTTCGCCACGATCTCCTCGATCTCGCCCTTGCCGATGGTCTTCTTGCGCTTGGAGGGCGTCAGGATGCGCTGCGCGGCGCCGGCTTCGTCGATGACGTCAATGGCCTTGTCGGGCAGGTGGCGGTCGTTGATGTACTTGGCGCTCAATTCGGCCGCGGCCTGCAGCGCGGCGGCGGCGTACTTCACGCTGTGGTGCTCCTCAAAGCGGCTCTTGAGGCCCTTGAGGATGTCGATGGTCTCCTGCACCGTGGGCTCAACCACGTCCACCTTCTGGAAGCGCCGCGACAGCGCCGCGTCTTTTTCGAAGATGCCGCGGTACTCGGTGAAGGTGGTCGCGCCGATGCACTTGAGCTGGCCACTGGAGAGCGCCGGCTTCAACAGATTGGACGCGTCCAGTGTCCCGCCGGACGCGGCGCCCGCGCCGATGAGTGTGTGGATCTCGTCGATGAACAGCACCGCGTTGGGCTTGTCCTTCAGGCTCTTCAGGACGCCCTTGAGCCGCTGCTCGAAATCGCCGCGGTACTTGGTACCCGCCAGCAGCGCGCCCATGTCGAGCGAGTACACCGTGGCCTCGGCCAGGATCTCCGGCACGTCGCCCTGCGTGATGCGCCAGGCCAGGCCCTCGGCGATGGCGGTCTTGCCCACCCCGGCCTCGCCCACCAGCAGCGGGTTGTTCTTGCGCCGGCGGCACAGGATCTGGATGGTGCGCTCGACCTCGTAGTGGCGCCCGATCAGCGGATCGATCTTGCCGTCCTTGGCTGCCTGGTTGAGGTTTTGCGTGTACTGCTCCAGCGGCGACGCTTTCTCGCTGCGCTCGCCCTGGCTGCCTTCCTCGGCTTCGGCCTGCCCTTCCTGCTTGGCAGGCTCCTGCGGCTCGCCCTTGCGGATGCCGTGGGCGATGAAGTTCACCACGTCCAGGCGCGTGACGCCCTGCTGGTGCAGGTAGTAGACGGCGTGCGAATCCTTCTCGCCGTAGATGGCCACCAGCACGTTGGCGCCGGTAACTTCCTTCTTGCCGTTGCCGGTGGACTGCACGTGCATGATGGCGCGCTGGATGACGCGCTGGAAGCCCAGCGTGGGCTGTGTGTCCACCTCGTCGGAGCCGGCGACCTGAGGGGTGTTGTCTTTGATGAAATTGGTCAGCGAAGCGCGCAGATCGTCGATGCTGGCGGCGCAGGCGCGCAGCACCTCGGCGGCGCTGGGGTTGTCGAGCAGGGCCAGCAGCAAGTGCTCCACGGTGATGAACTCGTGGCGTTGCTGGCGGGCTTCGACAAAGGCCATGTGCAAGCTGACTTCCAGTTCCTGGGCAATCATGTGAGAACTCCTTTGTGCTTGCGTGTTACGAATAACGAAAGAATGTAGATCGGGCTTTCGAGCCTCTTATTCAACCGGCTCGCTCAAACACTGTAGGGGGTGACCCGCTTCGCGCGCGGCCTCCAGCACCTGCTCGACCTTGGTGGCCGCCACGTCGCGCGTGTACACACCGCACACGCCTTTGCCGTCGAGGTGAATCTTGAGCATGATCTGCGTCGCAGCTTCGCGATCCTTGTTGAAGAACTCCTGTAGGACGACCACGACGAACTCCATCGGGGTGAAGTCGTCGTTGAGCATGACCACCTGGTGCATTTGCGGTGGGCGGGTTTTCAGGGGTTGACGCTCGGCCACGGCCGAATTGCCGTCGTCCCAGGCCGGCGCCTGTGGCCGGGTGGGCACCTGGGGTGGGAGGGGAGATGCCATGAAAATCATTCTAGCCAGCCGCGCTGATGCGCGGTCCTTCGACAATTGGCGCCGGGATGGCTCTTTTCAAGCGTTGTCAGCCGTGTTCGTAGACCACCCGCACCGCCTGGGGGCCCGCCTGGGCGTGCCAGGCAGCCAGCGCCGCGTCGCAGGGGAAAAACCGGCTGTCTTCGCCCAGTTGCAGCTCGGCGGTCGCCGCCGCCGCCTCGTTCGCGCAGTGCACTGCCAAACGCACCCGCAGGCCGTGCAGCAGGCACTCGCCGTGCTCGGTTTCTTCGCGCCGGGGAGGAAAGTCGCGCACGATGGCGCCCACATCGGGTCTGGCGCCGGCGGCCACGTACAGGTACTTGCCAAAACGCGCCCGGGCGTCCGCCAACCCCCACACCTGCTGGACCTTCAGCCGCAGCCCGCCGCTGAAGTGGTCCGGCTGCAGCCGCCCGCTGAGCACCACCAGCTCGTCGTCGCGCAGCAGGCCGCCGCTTGCCGCAATCACCGATTCGTCGGCCGAGGCTTCGATTGCAGCGGACTTGTCGTCCAGCCTGAACAGCGCAAGCTTGCCGCGCTGGCCGTTGATGACGC
>DAMCAL010000175.1:0-5300 GCA_032059585.1 Burkholderiaceae bacterium | reverse complement strand
AGCAGCCCTGTACCTGCGCCATCGCCTGGCGTGGGGCCTGCTGCTGCTGGCGCTGGTGCTGGGCCCGGCGCTGGGGCGGGTGCACCAGATCGTGCACGGTGCTGGCAGCGGCAGCCAGGCCACCACTTCCCATGCGGCTGCGCAGGGTACTGCCCGGCAGGCGCTCGATGTCCTGCATGCGCTGTTCGCCGGCCATGGCCATGCGGACTGCCAGGCGCTGGACCAACAGAGCACGCTGGGCGGCGCCTGGCAGGCTCCCGCGCTGGCGCTGTCCCAGGCCGCGCCGCAGGCCGTGCCGGCTGGCGTGGCGCCCACGCCGCGCGCCGGCCGCCGGCCATCGCCTTTCCACGCCCGCGCCCCGCCTGAGCGCGCCTGAGGCGCCCGTGCCGCGCGCACCCGCTGCGCCGAGCGGGCGCTTGCCTTTACTCTCCTTTTGATAGCTGCCAGCGCTTGCCAGACAAGCGCTGGAGGCCGTTTTTACTTGAATTTTCCGTGCCGCCTGCCGCGCAGGGCGCGCCTGTGTGCGCGGCCGTGGCGGGGGCCGCATGGGCCACCTCGGATTCCCCATTCCATGAAGACGTTTCTTGCCATTCGCAGCGCCCCCGGAGTGTTCCATCCCCTGGCCTGGGCCGTGCTGGCCGTGCTGGCGTCCGGCGCGCCTGCGGCGTGGGCGCAGGTGCAGGACGCATCCAGCCTGCCCGCCGTCACCGTCTCCTCCAGCGGGCTGCAGCTGGGCGTGTCCGACATGACCCAGCCCGTTTCCGTCATCGAAGGCGACGACCTGGTGCGCCGCCGCGAGGCCACGCTGGGGGGCAGCCTGGAGGGCGAGCCCGGCATCGCCGCCAGCCACTTCGGCGCCGGCGCCAGCCGCCCCGTCATCCGCGGCATGGACGGCCCGCGCGTCAAGGTGCTGACCGACGGCGCCGAGCTGCACGACGCCTCCACCGTCAGCCCCGACCACGCCGTGGCGTCCGAGCCGCTGCTGGCCACGCAGGTGGAGGTGCTGCGCGGCCCCTCGGCGCTGGTGTACGGGGCTGGCGCCGTGGGCGGCGTGGTCAATGTGCTGGACGGCAAGGTGCCGACGGCTGTTCCCGAAAAGGGCTACGAGGGCAGCGCCGAGCTGCGCGTTGGCAGCGCCGCGCGTGAAAAGGCCGGCGCCTTCGCCATCACCGGTGGCGCGGGCCACATCGCGGTGCATGCCGAAGCGGCCGGCCGCAACAGCAGTGACTACCGCGTGGGCAGCGGCTGGGAGGGCGGCCCGCGCGTGCCCGGCAGCTTCAACGACACCAGCACCGCCACCGTGGGCCTGTCGTGGGTCGGCGCCCGCGGCTACCTGGGCCTGGCCGTCACGCGCCAGAACGCCCGCTACGGCCTGCCCGGGCACAGCCACGGCTTCGAGGGCTGCCACACCCATGGCGACCACCTGCACTGCGGCGGACATGGCCACCACGACCACGGCGACCACAACCATGACGACGAAGGCCATGACCACGACCATGCGGACGTGCCGGTGGTGGACCTGCGCAGCGAGCGCGTCGACCTCCGCGGCGAGCTGCGCGACCCGTTCGCCGGCGTCTCCGCGCTGCGCCTGCGCGCGGGCAGCACCGACTACCTGCACGACGAGGTCGAGGGCGGCGCGGTGGCCACCACTTTCAGGAACAAGGCGCACGACCTGCGCGTGGAGCTGCAGCACCAGCCCATCGCCGGCTGGCGCGGGCTGCTGGGCGTGCAGACGGCCGAGCGCAAGTTCAGCGCCGTGGGCGAGGAGGCCTACGTGCAGCCCACGCGCACCCGCAGCACGGGCCTGTTCCTGCTGGAGGAATACCGCATCGGCGACTGGCGCATCGAGGCCGCGCTGCGCCACGACCGGCAGAGTGCCGAGGCGCTGGACAGCGGCACCCGCCGCAGCCACAACGGCACCTCCGCATCGCTGGGCGCGGTGTGGCGCTTCATGCCCGGCTACGCCCTGGGCGCGAGCCTGACGCGCGCCAGCCGCGCTCCGTCGGCCGAGGAGCTGTACGCGCGCGGCCTGCACATGGCCACCGCCACCTACGAGCGCGGCGATGCCGACCTGCGCGCCGAGGTCTCGCGCAACATCGACCTGTCCCTGCGCAAGACCAGCGGCGCCACCACTTTCGACGTGAGCGTGTACCGCAACCGCATCCGCCACTACATCTATGGCCGCACCGTCGATGAGCTGGAGGGGCTGCAACTGCTCCAGTACGGCCAGGCCGACGCCACGTTCACCGGCATCGAGGGCCGCGTGCGCCACGCCGTCACGCGCCACCTGGGCGCGACGCTGCTTGCAGACCGCGTGCACGCGCGACTGGACGGTGGCGGGCGGCTGCCGCGCATTCCGCCTGCCCGGGTGGGCCTGCGCCTGGACGCACGCTGGCAGTCCTGGGAAGGCGAGATCGAATGGCTGCAGGTTGCGCGCCAGAGCCGCGTGGCGCAATTCGAGAGCGCCACGCCCGGTTATGGGATGCTGAACCTGGGCCTGGCCTACAGCGGCCGCACCAGCGCAGACACACCCTGGCAGGTGTCCCTGAGGGCGCGCAACCTGACCGACCGCCTGGCCTACGCCCACACTTCGTTCGTCAAGGACGCGGCGCCATCGGCAGGGCGAAACGTGACGCTGGGCGTGCGCGTCGCCTTTTGACAGCGGCCGCCGACGGTACGGGGTGCGCCCTTGGCGATACTGCACCCCTGCCATGCTCTCTCCCCGCCCGTTGCCGACCCCTGCACCGTCCGACACCACCGGCCCAGCCGCCGCGGCCCGCCCCACGGTCTGGCAGATCCTGTGGGCGTTCACACGGCTGGGCCTGACGTCGTTCGGCGGCCCGGTGGCCCACCTGGCGTTTTTCCGCGAGGAGTTCGTGCGCCGCCGGCGGTGGTTGTCCGACGATGCCTATGCCGACCTGGTGGCGCTGTGCCAGTTCCTGCCCGGCCCTGCCAGCAGCCAGGTCGGCATGGCGCTGGGGCTGGAGCAGCGGGGCATCGCGGGGGCGCTGGCGGCTTGGGTGGGTTTCACGCTGCCCTCGGCGGTGGCGATGGCGCTGCTGGGCGTGGGGCTGGCAACGGCGCCGGCGTGGTGGCCCGCGGGGGTTATGCACGGCCTTCAGGTGGCAGCCCTTGCGGTGGTGGCGCATGCGGTGTGGGGCATGGCGCGCATGCTGTGCCGCGGTCCGGTGCGGTGGACGCTGATGGCGCTCGCCTGCGCCCTGGTGCTGCGCTGGCCGGGCGCAGCAGGCCAGGTCGCGGCGCTGGCACTGGCGGGGCTGGCGGGGCTGGTGCTGTGGGGGCGCGCGGGCCCTGGCGTGCCTGCTGGACCTGCGCCAGCGGCCGCTTCGCGCACCCATCGAGGGACGTTGCGAACCGTGGCGCCCTTTGCGCTCTTTGCGGCGCTGCTGCTCGCCCTGCCGGTCGCCGCGCGGGCCTGGCCGCATGGCTGGGCCGCGCTGGCCGATGCGTTCTACCGCGCCGGCGCCCTGGTGTTCGGGGGCGGGCACGTGGTGCTGCCGTTGCTCCAGGCCGAACTGGTCGCGCCCGGCTGGGTCGCGGCCGGTGATTTTCTGGCGGGCTACGGGGCAGCGCAGGCCGTGCCCGGTCCGTTGTTCACGTTTGCGGCTTTTCTGGGCGCCGTTGCAGGCCACGGCGCGGGCGGCTGGATCGGCGCGCTGCTGGGCGTCGTGGCGATCTTCGCGCCGGGGTTCTTGTTGGTTGTCGGCGTGCTGCCGCTGTGGGAGCAGTGGCGCCGGGACGCGCGCATCCGCGCTGCCCTGTCGGGGCTGAACGCGGCGGTGGTCGGGCTGCTGCTGGCCGCCGGGTGGGGCGCCGTGAGCGCAGGCACCTTGCGCACCCCGGCGGACGCAGTGCTGGCCGCGGGCGCATGGGCCGCACTGGCCTGGCGGCTGCCGCCGTGGCTGGTGGTCGCCGTGTGCGGGCTGGCGGGGCCATTGCTGTTGCGGTAGCAGGGGTGATTTCGGCCCCTGGCGCCCGCGCAGCAAGCGCGAGTAGCTATCGATTCAGTAGCTAGCAGCCTGCGCGGCGCGCTGCCGGGCCGTACACTTGCGCCCCTTTCCTGGCCGCCCGACCGGGCTGCGCGCACCGTGCTGTCATCCGTTTTTCCGCCGCTCGTTCCCGTCATCCTGTGCATCGCCCTGGGATTTGCCATCGCCCGTGTCGGCTGGGTGCGCCCGGGGGCCATTGCGGACCTGTCCAACATCGTCTTCCTGGTGCTCACGCCCGCGCTGCTGTTTCGCACCATGGGCCGGGTGCGGCTGCAGGAACTGGACTTCGCGCCCGTGCTGCTGTATTTCGCCGCGGCCGGTGCGCTGTTTGCCGCCACCCTCGCGCGTGGCGGGCTGAACGCGCCCACCGCGGCGCGGGCGCTGGCGCACACCTTCAGCAACACGGTGATGATCGGCGTGCCCTTCGTCGGCCTCGTCTACGGGCCTGAAGGGCTGGTCGTGCTGTTCACGCTGGTGTCCCTGCACGCACTGGTGCTCCTCACGGCGGCCACGCTGGTGTTCGAGCTGGTACAGGCACGCGCCCCGGCCCCCGACGAGCAAGGGCAGGCGCCCCCACGGGCGCGGCGCGTCTGGCAGGCGGTCAAGAGCAGCATCGTGCACCCCGTGCCGCTGCCGATTCTGGCGGGACTGCTGTTCGCCCAGACCGGCCTGCCGTTGCCGGGGGTGCTGGATCGGGTGCTGGAGGTGCTGGGCTCGGCGCTGGGCCCCATGGCGCTGCTGCTGGTGGGCATCACCCTGGCCTACACGCGGGTGGGCCGGCACTGGCGCGGTGCGCTGCGCATTGCGCTGGTCAAGAACGTGGCGATGCCGCTCGTCCTGGCGGCGCTGGCGTGGGCGCTGGGCTTCTCAGGGCTGGCGATGGCGGTGATGTTGACCGCCGCTGCCATGCCCGTGGGCGCCAACGTGCTGCTGTTCACGCAGCGCTACGGCGTGATGCAGGACGAGGTCTCTTCGGCCATCGCCATCTCGACCGGCCTGGCGCTGTTGACGTTGCCGCTGGCGCTGATCGCGGCGCAGGGGTTCACGCGCTGACGTTGCGGCGCGAGCCAAGGCGCTGTGTTCAGGGGGCGAGCCGCTCGCGCAGCCACTGGCCTGCCTCGCGCCGATAGCGCAGGCGGTCGTGCAGGCGACTCTTGCGGCCCTGCCAGAACTCCCACTGCTGCGGCACCAGCCGAAAGCCGCCCCAGTGCGGCGGGCGCGGCGGCTGCAGCAGAAACTGCGCGCCGTACCTGGCGGCATTGGCCACCAGCACGCTGCGCCCGGCGATGA
>DAMCAL010000174.1:0-5439 GCA_032059585.1 Burkholderiaceae bacterium | reverse complement strand
CGTGTTCCAGCACTACGCGCTGTTCAGGCACATGACGGTGTTCGACAACGTGGCCTTCGGCCTGCGCATGAAGCCGCGCCGCGAGCGCCCGGCCGAGCCTGTCATCCGCAGCAAGGTCATGGACCTGCTCGGGCTGGTGCAGCTCGACTGGATCGCCGACCGCTACCCCTCGCAGCTATCGGGCGGGCAGCGCCAGCGCATCGCCCTGGCGCGCGCGCTGGCGGTGGAGCCCAAGGTGCTGCTGCTCGACGAGCCGTTCGGGGCGCTGGACGCCAAGGTGAGGAAGGAGCTGCGCCGCTGGCTGCGCCGGCTGCACGACGAACTGCACGTGACCAGTATTTTCGTCACGCACGACCAGGAGGAGGCGCTGGAAGTGGCCGACCGGGTGGTGGTGATCAACCAGGGCCGCATCGAGCAGGAGGGCACACCCCAGCAGGTGTGGGACCAGCCGGCCAGCCCCTTCGTCTACGGGTTCCTGGGCGATGTCAACCTGTTCAGGGGCCGGGCCACCGGCGGGCGCATCCACCTGGACGATGGCCTGCAGCTCGACAGCAGCGAGGCGTCAGGCGCTGAAGGCGCCGCCGCCATGGCCTACGTGCGCCCGCACGACATGGACGTGCAGCGCTTCCTACCCGGCCAGGCACACGACGCGCAGGGCCGGCCCAGCGGCATCGTCGCGCAGCTTGCGCGCGCCATCGTGGTCGGGCCGATCGCGCGGCTGGAACTTATCCCGCAAGGCGCCACCCAATCGCCCGACAATGCGGCGTCCGACGACGCACTGATCGAGGCCCAGATTCCGGCGCAGCAGTTTCATGACATGGGGCTGCGCGAGGGCGAAACGCTGGTGGTGACACCGCGACGCGCCCGCGTGTTCCTGGACCAGGCTGCCGGCATTTGAGCGGACCCTTCTTTCCCGCTGGACGAAGGGCGCCAGGCGCCGGCCGCCACCCCTTCATTCAAGAAAGAGAACTCTCGCGATGCTTTTGAACTGGATCGACACGGCACCGCGCCGCGTCCTGGCGCTGGTCGCCGCCGTGTGTCTCGGGCTGCTGGCCTTTGGCATGTACCTGCAATACGCGGTGGGTCTGGAGCCATGCCCGATGTGCATCGTGCAGCGCTATGCTCTCATTGCTGTAGCGCTCCTCGCAGGACTGGCAAGCGCTGGAGGCCGAAAAGGCTGGTGGATGGGGTGGGGCGCGCTGGCCCTGGTGGCGGCCGGCTTCGGGGCGTTCGTCGCGGCACGCCAGAGCTGGCTGCAGTGGTACCCGCCCGAGGTCGCCACGTGCGGGCGCGACTTCTACGGAATGATCGAAAACTACCCCTTGAGCCGCGCCATTCCGATGATCTTCCGCGGCTCGGGCGACTGCACGGCGGTGGACTGGACGTTCCTGGGCGGCTCCATCGCCAACTGGTCGTTCGTCTGGTTCGTCGCCCTCGGGCTGGTGCTGCTGGTATTGCTGCTGCGAGGCGGGCGCTCGGCGTCCGGCCGCGTGGCGCCGCGCTGAAGGGCGCCGCTTTCGGTTCGCTGGGGGGGAAACGGCCACGAGCGCCCCCTCGTCTCCGGACCCCGCTTCAGGCGGTCTCTGGCGGGAAGACCACCGGCGGCGCGCCCGGTTTCCAGGCGTCGTGCTTGTCCATCACGCCCAGAAACAGGGGCGACTGCTGCCAGCGCGCCAGCCATGCGCGCAGGCGCGGCCAGGATGCAGCCTGCCAGCGGGCGGGGTCGATGCCGGCGAACTGGCGCACGAAGGGCGCAATGGCCATGTCGGCCAGCGCGGCGCGTGGGCCGAACAGGTGGCCGCCCGGCTCCTGCGCCAGGCGTTGCTCCAGCCCCTGCAGCCAGGCCTCGGCCGTGGCCTGCTCGAGCACCTGGTCCGCATCGGGGTGGCGATTCGGATATTTGCACCGGTCCAGGGCGCGCTTGAAGGGGCCATCGCACTGCGCGATCAGCTCCAGCATGGCGTCCAGGCCGTGGCGGTCGGGCCTGAGCCAGCCTTGCGGGTCGTGCGCCGCCAGTGTCCAGCGCATGATGTCCAGGCTGTGCTCCAGCACCCGACCGGGCAGCACCAGCACCGGAACCGTACCCTGGGGCGACACCGCCAGCAGCGCGGCCGGCTTGTCGCGCAGCACCACCTCCCGCAGCTCGCAGCGCTGGCCGCTCACCGCGAGTGCCATGCGCGCGCGGATGGCATAGGGGCAGCGGCGAAACGAGTAGAGGACCGGCAGGGTGAGCGCTACGGACATGTGCCCGAGTATGCCGTCCGTCGCCCGGTGGCGAAGCGCTGCTATAGCCCGCTGGGCCAGGTGTCCGGCATTTCGCCTTCACCCTGGTGCCATAC
Source organism: Burkholderiaceae bacterium (assembly GCA_032059585.1). Taxonomy (GTDB): domain Bacteria; phylum Pseudomonadota; class Gammaproteobacteria; order Burkholderiales; family Burkholderiaceae_C; genus Melaminivora. The sequence continues at coordinate 3,100 of DAMCAL010000174.1, read as the reverse complement.
CTGTTCCGGGGTGAGCGGGTGCAGCGCGTGGGTGCGGTCGAGGTGCAGCACAGCGTCGAACTGTGCGGGCAGACGCGCGTGGAAATAGTGGCTTTGCCGCTCGGTCGTCGGCTGGTAGATCACGCCGATGGCGCGCTCGAGCCGCTCCTTCGCCAGCAGTCGGACCACGGGCAGGTTGTCGCGCAGCGGCAGCCAGAAGCGCTCCTGTCCGCTGTCGTGGAACAGGCGTTCGATACTGCCCGGCAGCGCTTCGCGCACACGCTTGCGCTCACCCGGCCCGTCCCATTCGGCGGCCGCGGTGACGCTGCCGCTGTACGTGGTCAGGCCGATCAGCGCGGCCTCGCGGCCCCAGCGCTCGCGCACCAGTTGGCCCACGCTCCATTCGCCCTGGCTTCCCATCTCGGTGGCGCTGGCGTCGCCCAAGTGCGAGTTGTGCGCCCACACGGCGATGCGCGGCGCGCTGCCACGCGTGTGGCGCAGGTGTTTCTCCAGCGCTTCCAGGGTCTGCACCATGTGCGTGTCGCGCAGGTTCCAGGACGACACGCGCCCGCGAAACATGGTGCGGTAGTACTCCTCGGCGTTGCGCACCAGCCGGGCGTTTTGCTGCGCGTAGAACACCTCGTCGCGGTCTTCGCCCAGGGTGGCGCCGGCGCGGCGGTTCATCTCCATGAGCTGCTCGATCGCCTGGTCCTCGCAACTGGGGATGGCCCCAAAGGCGGCAGCGTAGCCATAGGCTTGGCTGTCCTCGCCGCCGCGGTGGTCGAAACAGGCATAGCGCGCGCGTGCCCGCGCAGCCGCCTGGGGGTCGTGGCGCGCCAGGTGGTGGACCACGGCGCGCATGGAGCTGTACATGCTGTACAGGTCCATGCCGAAGAAGCCGACCTGGCGCGCCGGCGCCAGGCTGCGGTTGTGCTCGCGCAGCCATTCGACGAACTCGCGCATGACCGTGTTGCGCCACATCCAGGCCGGAAAGCGCTCGAAGCCTGACAACGCGGCCTCGGCGTCCACATCCTGGGAGCGGCCGCGCACGTAGCGGTCCACCCGCAGGGCGTCCGGCCAGTCGGCCTCGGCGACCACGGCGGTGCACCCGCCTTCGGTGATGAGGCGGCGTGTCAGGCGCGCGCGCTCCAGGTAGAACTCGTGCGTGCCGTGGCTGGCCTCGCCGATCAGCACGAAACGCGCGTCCCCGATGAACTCCATCAGGCCGGGTGCCGTGTCCGCGCGCTTGAATGCGCGCAGGTGCGGCGCCAGCTCGCCCAACAGTGCGGCGTCGTCGCCGCCGGTGTGGTTCGTGCGGTGGGCGAAATGGCCGGTCATCTTCATGGCTGGGCTCCTTGTGTCTGTTGCGATGCGCGCTGGAGCAGGGCCTGCACGGTTTCGTCGCTGACCTGGGGAAAATCGCGGTACCACTGGCCCACCGAGCCGAACGCCGTAGGCGTGCGCGGGCACACCACCTCGTCGACATGCGCGCGCAAGGCCTGGCAGGTGTCGGCCGCCCCGACCGGCGCGGCCAGCACCAGCCGCGCGGGTGCCTCGGCATGGATGGCCTGCGCCGCTGCGCGCATGCTGGCGCCGGTGGCCAAGCCGTCATCCACCACGAGCACGGTGCGGCCCGCCAGGGCGGGCAACGGCCTGTCCCCGCGGTACAGGCGTTCGCGCCGTTGCAGTTCCTGCGTTTCTTCCTCCAGCACTTCCTGCAGGGCGGGCCCGTGCACGCTTGCCGCATCTGCCTGCAGCACGCGCACCCCGCCGCTGGCGATCGCGCCGACGGCGTACTCCCGCTGGTACGGATGGCCGATCTTGCGCACCACGAAGACCTCCAGCGGCGCGCCCAGTGCCTGCGCCACCTCATACGCCACCGGAACGCCGCCGCGCGCCAGCCCCAGCACCAGCAGATCGGGGGCGGGCCGGTAGTGTTCGAGCGCGCGCGCCAGTACCTGGCCGGCCTCGCTGCGGTCCGCGTAGATCAAAGCTTCCATGGCCACCTCCTGGCCCGGACGTTAGATGCCGCACTGCGCCCTGGCGTCCGTACAGAGGCCCGCAGCGCTGTAGGACGGGCGCCTACGGCGTGAGCTTCTTGACCAGCACCTGGCTCTTGCGGTCCCAGTTGTACTTGCGCTTGCGCGCCTCGGGCAGCCAGTCCGGGTCCACCGGGGCGAAGCCGCGCTTCAAGAACCAGTGCATGGTGCGGGTGGTGAGCACGAAGATGCTGTCCAGCCCCAGCATGCGGGCGCGCTGCTCGATGCGCTTGAGCAGCTTCTCCCCGTCGCCCGTGCCCTGGCTTTGCGAGGACACGGTGACGGCAGCCATCTCGGCCGTGCGCGCTTCGGGGTAGGGGTGCAGGGCGGCACAGCCGAAGATCACGCCGTCGTGCTCGATGACGGTGTAGCTGGCGATGTCGCGCTCGATCTCGGTGCGGTCGCGCTTGACCAGGGTGCCGTCGCGCTCGAAGGGCTCGATGAGCTGGATGATGCCCCCCACGTCGTCGATGGTCGCCTCGCGCAGCTCCTCGAGCTTTTCGTCGATCACCATGGTGCCGATGCCGTCGTGCACGTAGATTTCCAGCAGCAGCGCCCCGTCCACCGCGAACGGCAGGATATGGCTGCGCTCCACCCCATGCTCACAGGCGCGCACGCAGTGCTGCAGATAAAAGCCCACGTCGGTCGGCTGCAGCGCGGGCGGCAGTTGCGCCAGCAGCCGGCGCGCGGCCGCCAGAGGCAGCTCGGTATCGATCGGGTTGTCCTCGCCCGGCGGCTCGAACGGCTGCGTGAGCACGCCGGGCACTTCGGTCAAAAACAGCAGCTTGTCGGCGCCCAGCTCGCTGGCCACCCGCGTGGCGACTTCTTCCATCGCCAGGTTGAAGGCCTCGCCCGTGGGCGAGAAGCCGAACGGCGAAATGAGCACCATGGCCTGGGACTCGAGCGTGCGCCGGATGCCTTCCACGTCCACCTTGCGCACCAGGCCGGTGTGCTGGAAGTTCACGCCGTCGACGATGCCCACCGGCCGCGCGGTGATGAAGTTGCCCGAGATGACGCGCACGCGCGCGCCGGCCATGGGCGTGTTGGGCAGGCCCTGGCTGAAGGCGGCCTCGATCTCGTAG
>DAMCAL010000173.1:0-5491 GCA_032059585.1 Burkholderiaceae bacterium | reverse complement strand
CTGGAGAGAACAACAATGGGTTTCCTCGCCGGCAAAAAGCTGCTCGTCACGGGCGTGCTGTCCAACCGCTCCATCGCCTACGGCATCGCCAGGGCCTGCCACCAACAGGGCGCCGAGCTGGCCTTCAGCTACGTGGGCGAGCGTTTCAGGGACCGGATCACCGAATTCGCCGCCGAATTCGGCTCTTCGCTGGTGTTCGACTGCGATGTCGCCGAGGACGCGCAAATCGAGCGCATGATGGCCGGCCTGCACGAAGCCTGGGGCCGGTTCGACGGCTTCGTGCACAGCATCGGCTTTGCCCCGCGCGAGGCGATCGCCGGCAATTTTCTCGACGGATTGAGCCGCGAAAACTTCCGCATCGCGCACGACATCAGCGCCTACAGCTTCCCGGCCATGGCCAAGGCTGCCCTCCCCCACCTGAACGACAAGTCCGCCCTGTTGACGATGTCGTACCTGGGCGCGCTGCGCTCCATCCCCAACTACAACACCATGGGCCTGGCCAAGGCCAGCCTGGAAGCGTCGGTGCGCTACCTGGCGGAAGCCGTCGGTCGCACCGAAGATGGCCGCGCCATCCGGGTGAACGGCATCAGCGCCGGCCCGATCAAGACGCTGGCCGCCAGCGGCATCAAGGACTTCGGCAAGCTGCTGGGCCGTGTGGCCGACGCCTCGCCGCTGCGGCGCAACGTGACGATCGAGGACGTGGGCAACGTCGCGGCCTTTTTGCTGTCCGACCTGGCCAGCGGGGTGACGGCCGAAGTGACCTACGTGGACGGCGGCTTCAGCCAGACGGCGGGGCTGTCGGCCGACCAAGTCTGAGCGGCCTGAAAGGCAGCATCTCGCGGCGCCGATGTCCCCACCGCCGCACCCGCAACGCGCACCCCGCGCCTGCGGGTTTATTTTTGGTCCTTTTGGCCTCCAACCCTTGCCAGCCATGCGCCAGCAGCTATGGTTTTTGACGGCCTGTGCCGCGCCCCTGAAGCGACAGCGACGCACGCTTCTTCCAGCGCGTCGATGGTGGATCTGCATGGCCTTTCTGGCGACATGCACCGTGAGCGCCGTTCAGGCGGACACGCAGAACGCAGCGCCTGCGGCACGCGCGGCGACACAGGCCGGCACTAGGGATCTTGCACCGGCCCGCCAGGCAAACGCGCGGAGGCAGGCCGCTGCCGCCCCGGCACTGGCCCAGAGCTACCAGCGCGGCTACGTGGACCTGGCGCACTACTGGGTGAGCGAAAAATACGACGGCGTGCGCGCCCTGTGGGACGGCCGTCGGCTGCTGACCCGACAGGGGTTGCCCATCCGCGCGCCGGCGTGGTTCACCGCAGGCTGGCCGGACACGCCCATGGACGGCGAGCTGTGGGCCGGGCGCGGGCGCTTTGCGGATGCGCAGTCGGCCGCGGCGCAGGGCGTGCCGGCCGAAGTGCAGTGGCGCGCGCTCCGCTACATGGTCTTCGACCTGCCGGCGCACCCCGGCGCGTTCGATGAACGCCTGTCCGCGCTGAACCTTCACATCGCCGCCCTGCGCCAGCCGTGGGTGCAGGCAGTGCCGCAATGGCGCGTGGCCAGCCACGCCGAGCTGATGGCGCAACTGGCGCGCCACGAAAAGGCCGGCGCCGAGGGCCTGATGCTGCGCCGGGGCGACGCGCCGCACCGCAGCGGGCGCAGCGACGACCTGCTGAAGGTGAAATCCTTCGAGGATGCAGAAGGCGTGGTCGTCGCGCACCTGCCTGGCCAGGGCAAATACGCCGGGCTCACCGGCGCGCTGCTGGTCGAGCTGCCGGACGGCCAGCGGCTGCGCCTGGGCAGCGGGCTCACCGACGCGCTGCGCCGCGCGCCGCCGCCGCTGGGCAGCACAGTGACCTACCGCTACAACGGCCGGCATGCCGACAGCGGCCTTCCGCGCTTTGCCCGCTTCTGGCGCGTGCGAACCGACCCGCCGCCGGCCGCGGAAAGATAGGAACAAAATCGGCCTCCAGCGCTTACTGGGCGTGCGCTGGCAGCTATCAAAACCTGAGCAACAAATGCCAAGGGCCGCCGCGCAGGAAACCCTGCGCCAGCGGCCCGTGTGGCCAGGGCAGCCTCAGATGATGCGGCTGTACGCCCCGTCGTCGCCCACCTGCACCAGCTTCTTGCCCTTGCCGGCGTTGCTGCGCGACTTCGGAATGGCGGTGACCTCGGCCGTCACACAGTCGGCGTAGTAGCGCACGTGGCCCTCTTCGTCCTCGATCTCCACCAGGCCGTGGATGTCGGTCTCGAAGCCCGGGCACAGCTTGGAGAACTCGCGCGAGAACTTCAGGTAGTCGACGATCTTCTTGTTGAACACCTCGCCGGGGATTAGGAGCGGGATGCCCGGCGGGTACGGCGTGATGAGGCTGGTGGTGATGCGGCCCTCGAGCGCGTCGATCTCCACCCGCTCGGTCTTGCGGTGGGCGATGTGCGCATAGGCGTCGCTGGGCTTCATGGCCGGCGTCAGGTCCGACAGGTACATCTCGGTCGTCAGCCGCGCCACGTCGTACTGGGAATACAGCTGGTGCACGTGCTGGCACAGGTCCTGCAGGCCCATGCGCTCGTAGCGCTTGTACTGCTGGCAGAACTCCGGAAGGATGCGCCACATCGGCTGGTTCTTCTCGTAATCGTCCTTGAACTGCTGCAGCGCGGCCAGCAGCGTGTTCCAACGGCCCTTGGTGATGCCGATGGTGAAGAGGATGAAGAACGAGTACAGGCCGGTTTTCTCGACCACCACGCCGTGCTCGGCCAGGTACTTGGTGACGATGCTGGCAGGAATGCCGGTCTTGTCGAAGCTGCCGTCCAGGTTCAGGCCCGGCGTGACCACCGTGGACTTGATCGGGTCCAGCATGTTGAAGCCGTCGGCCAGGTCGCCGAAGCCGTGCCACTTCGCCGCGCCGCTCTTCTTGTTCTTGCCCTTGCCCTTGCCGCCCGTGCGGAAAATCCAGTCCTCGGCGGTGCCCAGGCCCTCCTCGACGATGTCCTGCGGGCCCCAGACCTTGAACCACCAGTCGTTCTTGCCGAACTCCTGCTCCACCTGGTGCATGGCACGGCGAAAGTCCAGCGCCTCCAGCAGCGACTCCTCCACCAGCGCGGTGCCACCGGGCGGCTCCATCATCGCGGCGGCCACGTCGCAGCTGGCGATGATGCTGTACTGCGGGCTGGTCGAGGTGTGCATCAGGTACGCCTCGTTGAACAGGTGGCGGTCCAGCTTGGTGGTCTGGCTGTCCTGCACCAGCACGTGGCTGGCCTGGCTGATGCCGGCCAGCAGCTTGTGGATGGACTGCGTGGCGTAGACCACCGACTCCTTCGGCCGCGCGCGCTTCTTGCCCATCGAGTGGTAGGTGCCGTAGAACGGGTGAAACGCGGCGTGCGGCAGCCAGGCCTCGTCGAAGTGCAGGTTGTCGACGTAGCCGTCGAGCATGCCCTTGATGGTCTCCGTGTTGTAGAGCACGCCGTCGTAGGTGGACTGCGTCAGCGTCATGACGCGGGGCTTCACCGTCTTCGGGTCCACACCCTTGAGCAGCGGGTTGGCGCGGATCTTGGCCTGGATGGTCGCCGGCTCGAACTCGGACTTCGGAATCGGGCCGATGATGCCGAAGTGGTTGCGCGTGGGTTTCAGGAACACCGGCACCGCGCCCGTCATGATGATCGAGTGCAGGATGGACTTGTGGCAGTTGCGGTCCACCACCACCACGTCGCCCGGCGCCACGGTGTGGTGCCAGACCATCTTGTTGGAGGTGCTGGTGCCATTGGTGACGAAGAAGCAGTGGTCGGCATTGAAGATGCGTGCGGCGTTGCGCTCGCTCTCGCCGATGGCACCGTTGTGGTCCAGCAACTGGCCCAGCTCCTCCACCGCGTTGCACACGTCGGCGCGCAGCATGTTCTCGCCGAAGAACTGGTGGAACATCTGGCCCACGGGGCTCTTCAGGAACGCCACGCCGCCCGAATGGCCCGGGCAGTGCCAGCTGTACGAACCGTCCTCGGCATAGTCCAGCAGCGCCTTGAAGAACGGCGGCTGCACGCTCTCCAGGTAGCTCTTGGCTTCGCGGATGATGTGGCGCGCCACGAACTCCGGTGTGTCCTCGAACATGTGGATGAAGCCGTGCAGCTCGCGCAGGATATCGTTGGGCAGGTGGCGCGCGGTCTTGGTCTCGCCGTGCACGTAGATCGGCACGTCCGAGTTCTTGCGGCGCACTTCGGCGATGAAGTTGCGCAGGCTCAGCACGATCGGATCGTGCCCGGTGCCCAGCGTGAATTCTTCATCGTCGATCGACAGGATGAAGGCGCTGGCGCGGCTTTGCTGCTGGGCGAACTGCGACAGGTCACCGTAGCTGGTCACCCCCAGCACCTCGAAACCCTCTGCCTCGATGGCCTGGGCGAGCGCGCGGATACCCAGGCCGGAGGTGTTCTCCGAACGGTAATCCTCGTCGATGATGACGATGGGAAAGCGAAACTTCATGCGCTGCCTCCAGGCTGCGGGTGGAAAACGGGAAAGGGGCGCAGTGTACGGAATATGCTTGTGCCGGCAGGGATCCGGCGGGTATTTCTCACAGGCTCCCGAAGAGCCGGCGCTCCGGCGGCCGGCGACAACGAAAGGATGACATGAACCTTGATGCTTCCACGCTCTGGTGGCTGATGACTGGCGGCGCCGTGGCGGTCGAACTGCTCACCGGCACCTTCTATTTGCTGATGCTGGCCGTCGGTCTGGCTGCCGGCGCGCTGGCGGCCCACGCGGGGCTCGCACCCGTGGTGCAGATCCTGGTCAGCGCCGCCGTGGGCGCAGCGACGGTGCTGGGGGCCTATGCCGTTCGGCACCGCCGCCCCGGCGAACCCTCGGCACGGGCGGACCGCAGCGTGAACCTGGATGTCGGCGAGACGGTGCAGATCGACGCGTGGTTGCCGGACGGTACCGCGCTCGTGCGCTATCGCGGCGCGACCTGGACCGCGGTCCGCCGCCCCGGCGCCGTCACCACTGCCGGGCCGCACCGGGTGGCGGAGCTGGTGGGCAACCGGTTGCTGGTCGATCCGCTGTAGGCACCGCCTGCGCACCATTTTGTTTTGCAGCCTCACTGAAGAAAGCCCTGTATGGAAATCGCCATCGTCCTGTTCGTCATCGCCGTCATCTTCATTGCCCAGTCGGTCAAAATCGTTCCCCAACAGCACGCCTGGGTGAAGGAGCGTCTGGGCCGTTACGCCGGCACCCTCGCTCCCGGGCCCCGGTTCATCATTCCGCTGGTGGACCGGATCGCCTACAAGCACAGCCTGAAGGAAATTCCGCTGGACGTGCCCAGCCAGGTCTGCATCACACGGGACAACACACAACTGCAGGTGGACGGCATCCTGTACTTTCAGGTGACGGACCCCATGCGCGCGAGCTATGGCTCGTCCAACTACATCATGGCCGTGACACAACTGGCGCAAACTTCCCTGCGCAGCGTGATCGGCCGGCTGGAGCTGGACAAGACCTTTGAAGAGCGCGACA
>DAMCAL010000172.1:0-5491 GCA_032059585.1 Burkholderiaceae bacterium | reverse complement strand
GGCCCTTTTCCTGCATGGCGCTGCGCAGCTCCTCGTCCTCGACCTGCTTGCCGGCACTCTCCATCGCGCCCAGCAGCGTGGCTTCGCTGTAGCGCGCGGGGGGCTTGGTCTTCAGGCCCTTGGGCTCCACCGTCTCGGCCAGCGGGCGCTCGCCGGGGCGCACGGCCACCAGCGGCTGGCCCTTCTCGCCGTCCTTGCCGCCGTCGGTCTCGGCCGCGGCCTCCTTGCCGTAGATGGCCAGCCAGCCCGGCTTGACCAGCACCTTGCCGTCGGTGCGAAAGGCGTGCTCGGCCACGCGGCTGATGCGGGTGGTGACCAGGTACTCGGCGCTGGGGAAGAACACCGCCAGGAAGCGGCGCACCACCAGGTCGTACAGCTTTTGCTCGGCCTCGGACAGGCCGCTGGGCGCCTGCGTGGTCGGGATGATGGCGAAGTGGTCGCTGACCTTGCTGTTGTCGAAGACCTTCTTGGTCGGGCGCACGTAGCCTTCGTCGAGCGCCTGCTGGGCGTAGGGCGCCAGGTGCCGCATGCCGCTGGTGGCCAGCATGCCGAAGGTGTCCCGGGCCACGGGCAGGTAGTCCTCGGGCAGTGCGCGCGAGTCGGTACGCGGGTAGGTCAGCGCCTTGTGGCGCTCGTACAGGCTTTGCGCCAGCGCCAGCGTGGTCTTGGCCGAGAAGCCGAAGCGCCCGTTGGCCTCGCGCTGCAGGCTGGTCAGGTCGAACAGCAGGGGCGAGGCCTGGGTGGTGGGCTTGGCTTCCTCGGTGACGGTGGCCGGCTGGCCGCGCACGGCATCCGCTATTTGCTGCGCATCGGCGCGCGACCACAGCCGGTCGGCGCGCATCTCCGGGTCGTCGCTCTTCTTCCACTGCGGGTCGAACCACTTGCCCAGGTACTGGCCGGCCTCGGCGGCGAAGCCGGCGTGTACCTCCCAGTAGTCGCGCACGACGAACTTGCGGATCTTCTCCTCGCGCTCCACCACCAGCGACAGCGTGGGCGTCTGCACCCGGCCGACGGTGGTCAGGAAGAAACCGCCGCCCTGCGAGTTGAACGCCGTCATGGCGCGCGTGCCGTTGATGCCCACCAGCCAGTCGGCCTCGCTGCGGCTGCGCGCCGCGTCGGCCAGGCCGCGCATCTGCTGGTCGCTCTTGAGGTTGGCGAAGCCGTCGCGGATGGCCTGGGGCGTCATGCTCTGCAGCCACAGGCGGCGCACCGGCTTGCCCAAAGCGCCTTTGGCGCCGCCGGCGTACTGCTCGATCAGGCGGAAGATCAGCTCGCCCTCGCGGCCCGCGTCGCAGGCGTTGACGAGTTCTGTCACGTCCTTGCGCTTGGCGAGCTTCACCACCGCGTTCAGGCGGCTCTTGGTCTTGTCCACCGGCTTCAGATCGAAGTACGGCGGGATCACGGGCAGGTGCGCGAAGCTCCACTTGCCGCGCTTGACGTCGAATTCCTCGGGCGCCTGGATCTCCACCAGGTGGCCCACGGCGCTCGTGACCACGTAGCGCTCGTTCTCGAAATGGTCCTCATGCTTGTCGAAGCGCCCCGCCACGGGCGTCAGCGCCCGCACGATGTCCTGCGCCACGGAGGGCTTTTCTGCGATTACCAGGGTCTTGCTCATATCTCTTTTTTCCACAACCGGATGCACCGCAGGGCGTGCCTACAATGGCCGCCTTCGCGTGCGCACGTACGCGCACGCCTGTGTGCATATTCACGCTAACAGAGTTTTTTCAGCCCTATGCCCCGCTCAGCCCACGCCCCTGCCTCGCCTGCCGCCGGGCGGCGCATCCAGACGCGGCGCTCGGGCGTGCACGGCAAGGGGGTGTTCGCGCTGCAGCCCATCCCCCGGGGCGAGGTGGTCATCGAATACACCGGCCAGGTCATCACCTGGGAGGAGGCGCAGGCGCGCCACCCGCATGACCCGGCGCAGCCGAACCACACCTTCTATTTCCACATCGATGCAGACCATGTGATCGACGGGAAGTTCGACGGCAACTCGGCGCGCTGGATCAACCACAGCTGCGATCCCAACTGCTGGGCGGACGAGCAGGACGGGCGCATTTTCATCACTGCGCGGCGCGATATCGCCGCCGGGGAGGAGTTGAACTACGACTACGGCCTGATCATCGAGGAGCGCTACACCAAGAAGCTCAAGGCCGAGTATCCGTGCTGGTGCGGCGCCGCCAACTGCCGCGGCACCCTGCTGGCGCCCAAGCGCGGCTGGTCGCCACCCGGCCCGGACAGCCCATGAGCGCGGGCGCGGCACTGGTGCCGGCCTGGCCGGCCGAAAGCATCTGGCAGCAGGTGGAGCCGCTGCTGCCGGGCTTTTCGGTGGAGGTGCTGGCCAGCGTCGATTCCACCAACAGCGAACTGATGCGCCGCGCGCGCGAAGGCCGCACCGAGCCGACGCTGCTCGTGGCCGAGACGCAGACCGCCGGCCGCGGGCGGCTGGGGCGGCAGTGGCGCAGCGCCGGCGTGTACGAGGGCACCGGGGTGGTGCCGGCGCTGACCTTTTCGCTGGGGATGCTCCTGGCGCCGCGCGACTGGTCCGGCCTGTCGCTGGCCGTGGGCGTGACCGTGGCCGAGTGCCTGGACGCGGCGGGTCCCCAGGCCCCGCGCATCCGCCTCAAGTGGCCCAACGACTTGTGGCTGGCCGGCGACTGCAAGCTCGGCGGCATCCTGGTGGAAACCGCCACCTTCACCGCCGCGCCGCAGCCCTCTGCGCAGAGCCGCTACGTGGTCGTGGGCATCGGGCTGAACGTGCTGCCGGTGCTGGCGGAAGGGCTGGCCACGCCGCCCGCCTGCCTGCGCGAGGTGGACGCATCGCTCACCGCCCCGCGCGCCTTGCAGCGGCTGGCGCTGCCGCTGGTGCACACGCTGCTGGGCTTTGCCGAGCATGGCTTTGCCCCGTTCCAGCCGCGCTTTGCCCTGCGCGACGTGCTGGCCGGGCGGCCCGTGACGCTGACCAGCGGCCAGCACGGCACGGCCCACGGCGTGGGCGACGACGGCGCGCTGCTGGTGCACACCGCGGCCGGCATGCAGGCCATCACCAGCGCCGACATCAGCGTGCGGCCCCAGCCCGGCGCCTGACCGTCGCCACCGCCCGACCCGACATCCACCCGAACCACCATGCTGCGCCTTACCGTCCTCGTGCTGCTGCTGGCCAACGCCGGCTACTACGCCTGGTCCGCCGGGCTGCTGCGAGGCTGGGGGCTGGGCCCGACGAGCGAGGGCGAGCCCGAGCGGCTGCAGCAGCAGATCCGGCCGGACAGCCTGCGGCTGCTGGAGGCACCGCAACGCAATGCGCCGGCGCCTGCGCCTGCGCCCGTTCCTCCACCGCGCAGCCCCGAGCCGGCGCCGGCGCCGGTGCCGGTGACCCCGCCCGCCCCGGCGGACAGCGTTTCGCAGCCCGCTGCCGCCTCGCCCGTTCCATCGCCTGCAGCGCCGTCCAGTGCGCCCCAGGAGCCTGCCGGCGCACAAGCCGCTGCGCCGCAGCCGGGCGTGTGCCTGGTGGCCGGGGTGTTCGATGTGCCGCAGACCGAGGCGCTGCGCGCCGCGCTGGGCAGCTGGCCCGCGGGCAGCTGGCAGCTCGACTCCACGCCCGTGCCCGGGCGCTGGATGGTCTACATGGGCCGCTTTCCGGACGAGGAGTTCGTCGCCCGCAAGCGGTCCGAACTGCGCGCGCTGAAAATTTCCTACGACCGGCCCGGCGCCGCACTGGAGCCCGGCCTGTCGCTCGGGCGGTTCTCCACCGAGGAAGCCGCCCAGCGCGGCCTGGCGCAACTGGCCGCGCAGGGGGTGCGCACCGCCCGCGTGGTGCAGGAGCGCGCCGAAACGCCCGCCTACACGCTGCGCCTGCCTGCGGCCACGCCGGCGCTGCGCGCCCGGCTGGAAGGCCTGGGGGACGCCCTGGCCGGCAAGGCGCCGCGCCCCTGCGACTGAACGCCACGCCCGTGAAGGCCAGGGGCCGTCACGGCGACCCTTCGCGCCGGCCGGGCGTCCGACAAGCGGGCAGGGCATTCGCCGCTTGCTCGCCGGCGGTGCGCCGGCCCTGCAATGGCGTTTCATGTCAGCGGTGTTCCCCTGCTGGTGCGCTGGCCGTCGCACGCAGGTGGGCACAAGCGGTGGGTCTTCTCCGACGCGGTAGGCCACGCGCCCGGGTTCAGATGAGGGTCCCGTTGTTCATCAACAGTCGAAAGGAAAACACCATGAACAAGACCCTGAAAACCGTGATCTCCGCCGTGGCCCTGGCCGGTACCTGCGCCGCTGCACCTGCATTCGCCAATTCCATGTTCCAGGAAGATTGGGGCAGCGAAGTGGTCGCGATGCAAAAGCAGGCCGACTCGTCGCTCACCCGCGCCGAGGTGAAGGCCGACATGGAGCTGTGGCAGCAAGCCGGCCTGCAGAACGCCAACACCGGCGAGGGCGCGCGCATGAACAGCCCGCAGTACCAGCAGCGCCTGGCCGAATACCAGCGCCTGCGCAGCGGCCCGGCCTACCTGTCGGAAGTGCAGCGCCAGGGCGGCGATGTGGACACCATCGCCGTGTACGAGCGTACGTACCTCGTCTATTGACCGGCCTGAGCGTCCGGCGCCGCGGGTGCGGCGCTGGCGGCAAAACGCAGGTTGAAACGCGCCCCGGGCATTGCTGCGCCGGGGCGTACTTCTTCCAGCGACACGTCCACGCCGTGCTGGCGTGCAATCTCGCGCACGATGGGCAGGCCCAGGCCCGAGCCGTCCGCATCGGTGCCCAGCGCCCGGTAGAACGGCTGGAACACCAGCTCGCGCTCGTTCAGGGGGACGCCGGGGCCGTTGTCCTCGATCTGCAGCAGCACCACCCGGCCGAAGATGTCGGGCAGCAACCGCGCCGTGACCACGCCCGCGTGCTGCGCGCTGGAAGGGGTGTAGTTGATGGCGTTGTCGAGCAGGTTGCGCGCCAGTTCCTTCAACAGCACCGGATTGCCGTTCACGTACACGCCGCGCGTGCCCGGCTCAGGCCCGTCATAGCCGAGGTCGATGTGCTTGTGCAGCGCGCGCGGCACCGCGTCGCGCACCACGTCGATGACCAGCTCGGCCAGGTCCACCGGCTGGTGCTGCACCACGGTGGCGCCCGCCTCGGCGCGCGCCAGGGCCAGCAGCTGGTTGACGGTGTGCGTGGCGCGGATGGACGAACGGCCAATCTGCTCGAGCGACTTCTTCAATTCCTCCGTGCTGGTGCTCTCGCGCTGCGCCAGGTCGGCCTGCATGCGCAGGCCGGCCAGGGGGGTCTTGAGCTGGTGCGCGGCGTCGGCCAGAAAGCGTTTTTGCGTCGCCATGGACTCGTGCAGGCGGCGCAGCAGGTCGTTGACCGAGTCCACCAGCGGCGCCACCTCCATCGGCACGGCGCGGTGGTCCAGCGGCGACAGGTCTTCGGGCTTGCGCGCGCGGATGCGCTCTTCCAGCAGGTGCAGCGGCTTGATGCCGCGCGCCAGCGCCAGCCACACCAGCAGCACCGCCAG
>DAMCAL010000171.1:0-5501 GCA_032059585.1 Burkholderiaceae bacterium | reverse complement strand
GGCCGTTCTTCCAGACCTTCACCGACAAGCGCATCGCCGACGCGCGCGAGAGCGCGCAGGTGCTGCTGTGCCTGTCGTGCGACAGCCGGGACGAGGTGGACGCACTGCTGGCCCAGGCCCTGGCCTTGGGTGCCCGCGAGCCGCGCCCGGCGCAGGACCACGGCCACATGTACTTCCGCTCTTTCGACGACCTGGACGGCCACACCTGGGAGCTGATGCACATGGACCTGGCCGCCGCACCTGCCACGCCGGCGAACGGCGCCGCCACCTGACGTGCCCACCACCTCCATCGCCACCGCCGACACCGGCCAGGCCATCGCCGCCGTGTGGCGCATCGAGGCGGTCCGGGTGGTCGCCCGGGCCGCGCGCGTGGTGCGCGACCTGGGCGTGGCCGAAGAGCTGGCGCAGGACGTGCTCGTGTCCGCCTTGGAGCGCTGGCCCCTGGACGGCATCCCCGAGCGCCCCGGTGCGTGGCTGATGGCGGCGGTGCAGCGCCGGGCCATCGACCACCTGCGGCGCCAGCAGGTGCGCCACGCGGCGGCCGAGCGCATCGCGGGCGATCTGGGCGCCCAGCAGGCCCTGTACGCGCCCGATGCCGCCGCAGGCCTGGACGAGCGTCGCGCCCAGGCGCGCGGCGACGCGGTGGAAGACGAGACGCTGGCGCTGGTCTTCACGGCCTGCCACCCTGTGCTGCCGGCGTCCGCGCGCAGCGCGCTCACCCTGAAGCTGGTGGCGGGCCTGTCGACCGCCGCGGTGGCCCGCGCCTACCTGGTGAGCGAGACCGCCATGGCGCAGCGCCTGGTGCGCGCACAGCGCACGCTGGCCCAGGCGCGCGTGCCCTTCGAAATGCCCAGCGGCGCGGCGCTGCACGGGCGGCTGGCGGCGGTGCTGGAGGTGGTGTACCTGGTCTTCAACGAAGGCTATGCCGCGAGCGAAGGCGACGACTGGATGCGCCCGGCCCTGGTCGACGAGGCGCTGCGCCTGTCGCGCATGCTGGTCGCGCTGGTGCTGCGCCGTGCCCGCACGGACGCCGGCATGGCGCGTGCCGACCAGGCCGAGGTGCACGGCCTGGCCGCGCTGCTGGAGCTGCAGGCTGCGCGCATGCCCGCGCGCACCGATGCCCAGGGCCGGCCCGTGCTGCTGGCCGACCAGGACCGCGGCCGCTGGGACCGCCTGCTGCTGCGCCGCGGCCTGGCGGCGCTCGCCCGCGCCGAGGCGCTGGCGCCGGTGCGCGGCCCGTACACGCTGCAGGCGGCGATCGCCGGCTGCCATGCGCGCAGCAGCAGTGCCGCCGCCACGGACTGGCCGCGCATCGCGCTGCTCTACGGCGAGCTGGCCGCGTGCCAGCCATCGCCGGTGGTGCAACTCAACCGCGCGGTGGCCGTCTGCATGGCCGAGGGTCCGGCGGCGGGGCTGGCGGTGCTGGAGCCTTTGCTGAGCGCGCCGGCGCTGGCGCGCTACCACTGGCTGCCCGCCGTGCGTGCCGACTTTCTGGTGCGCCTGGGCCGCGCGGGCGAGGCGCGCGCCGAGCTGCTGCGCGCCGCAGCGCTGGCCGGCAATGGCCGCGAGCGCGCGCTGCTGCAGGCGCGCGCGCAGGGGCTGGCCGGGGGCTGAACCGGCGCTGCCGGCGCGCCGCCGCGGGTTACAAGCAAAAAGAGCCGCCAGCGCCCGTCAGCCAAGCGCCGACAGCTCTCATTTTAATAGCAGACGGCTTACTGCTTGCGCGCCGCGACCGCCTTCTCCGCGGCGTTCACCAGGTCGGCGCCGATCTGGCCCTTCCACTTGTCGAACACCGGGCGGGTGGCCTTGGCAAAGGCCTCGCGCTCGGCCGGCGACAGTTCGGTCACCTGCACGCCGTTGGCCGCCAGGTCCTTGAGCAGCGGCTTGCCGGCCTCGACCATGCCCTTGCGCGCGATGGCGATCTCTTCCTGGCCGGCCTCGATGGCGGCCTGGCGCACGGCCTCGCGGTCCTGCGGCGTCCACGAGTTCCAGATGTCCTTGTTCACCACGAAGATCAGCGGGTCGTTCATGTAGCCCCACATGGTCACGTACTTCTGCGCCACGCTGTGCAGCTTCGCGGCCATGAACACCGACACCGGGTTCTCCTGCCCGTCCACCGCGCCACTGGCCATGGCCGGCTGCGCGTCGGCCCAGCTCATCTGCGTGGGGTTGGCGCCCAGGGCGGTGAAGGTGTCCAGGAACAGCGGCGAGCCGACCACGCGGATCTTCAGGCCCTTCAGGTCGGCGGGGGTCTTGATGGCGTGCTTGGAGTTGCTGATCTCGCGGTAGCCGTTCTCGCCCCAGGCCAGCGGCACCACGCCGGCTTTCTCCAGCGTCTGGAAGATCTGCTGGCCCACCGCTCCTTGAGTCACCGCGTCCACGGCGGCGTAGTCGGGGAACAGGAAGGGCAGCGAGAACAGGTTGAGCTGCTTGACCTGCGGCGACCAGTTGATCGTCGAGCCGATGGCCATGTCGATCACGCCCTGGCGCAGCGCGGAGAACTCGCGCGTCTGGTCGCCCTGGATCAGCGACACGCCGGGGTAGAGCTTGATGTTGATGCGGCCGTTGGTCTTTTCCTTGACCTTGTTGGCCCAGATTTCGCCGCCCTTGCCCCAGGGGAAGGCCGTGCCCACCACCAGCGACATGCGGTACTCGCTCTTGTAGTTTTGCGCATGTGCGGCGGGCAGGCCCAGAGTCAGCAGGGCGCTGGCGGCGGCGGTGGCGGTGAGGAAGGTGCGCAGTTTCATGGGTTGGTCTCCTTTATTGGAAGGTCAGTGGAAAAAACAAAAAGATCGGCGTTCGTTCGATCAGTAGCCCAGCCGCGCCGGCAGCCACAGCGCGATCTGCGGCCACACCACCACGGCGATCATGGCCAGGCACATGGCCAGCACCAGCCAGATGACCCAGCGCGTGGTGGACTCCATGCGCACCTGGGCGATCTTTGCGGACACCATCAGGTTCACGGCCATGGGCGGCGTGAACTGGCCGACGGCGATGGTCAGCACCAGCACCACGCCGAACCAGACCACGTCCCACTGATAGTGCAGCATGATGGGCGCCATCAGCGGCACGAAGATCAGCATGATGGAGATGCCGTCCAGGAACATGCCCAGGATCAGCAGCAGCACGATGATCAGCGCCAGCACGCCGCGCTCGCCCACGCCGGACTCGACGATGGCGCGCGTGACCGGGTCGATCACGCCCAGCGTGGACAGCGAGAACGCGAAGATGCCCGCCAGCGAGACGACCACCAGGATCACCGCCGACAGCTCGCCGGCCTCGCGCAGGATGGGGAACAGGTCGCGCACCCCGATCGTGCGGTGCACCACCATGCCGACGAACAGGCCGTAGAACACGGCGACCACCGCCGCCTCGGTGGGGGTGAACCAGCCCAGGCGCATGCCGCCCAGGATGAGCACGGGCGCGGCCAGGCCCCACGCAGCCTCCTTGAAGCTGCGCCAGAAGGGCGGGCGTGCCAGCGAGGCTTCGAGCTGCCCCATCCGGTGGCGCCGCGCCAGCCACACGGCCGGGAGGATCAGCGCCAGGCCGGCCAGCACGCCTGGGAACAGGCCGGCGGCGAACAGCGCCGGCACCGAGGCGCCCGGCACCAGCACCGAATAGACGATGAAGGCCACCGAGGGCGGAATCAGGATGTCGGTGGCCGCGGCGCCCGCCACCACGCTGGCCGAGAACGCGGCCGGGTAGCCGGCGCGGCTCATGGCGGCGATCATCACCCCGCCCACGGCGGCGGCCGTGGCCGGCCCCGAGCCGGAGATGCCGCCCATGAACATGGCCACGGCAATGGCCACCAGCGGCAACATGCCGGGACCGCGCCCGACGATGGAGACGGCAAAGTTCACCAGCCGCAGCGCCACGCCCGAGCGGTCGAAGATCGAGCCCACCAGCACGAACATGGGAATCGCCAGCAGCGGGTACTTGCCCAGGCCGGCGTAGAAGTTCTGCGGCACGGCCAGCAGGCCGAACCACTGGGCCTCGGCATTGGCCAGGGCGATGGCCGCAGCCCCCGCCAGCCCCAGCGCCGCGCCGATCGGCACGCCCAGGAACATCAGCGCCAAAAAGGCGACGAACAGCAGCGTGGCGATCATGCGTGCAGCCCCGCGCCCGGCGCGTCGTCGGCCAGGTAGTGCGCGTCGCTCTGGCGCGTGCGCCGCACCAGCAGGCCGACGGCGCGCACGGTGATGAGCAGCGACAGCACGGGCAGCCACACCGAATACCACCACTGCGGCACGCCGATGCCGGGCGAGGTTTCCTCGAAGCGGTAGTCGTCCCACACCACGCGCACGCTCAAGGCTGCGATCAGCGCGAACAGCAGCGCCACGAGCAGCGCGCCGAGCTGCGCCAGGCGCCGGCGCCGGGCGGCCGGGCCGCTGGCGCAGAAGAACTCGATGCGGATGTGCTGGTCACGCGCGACCGCCGAGGCCCCGCCCACCAGCGCCAGCACGATCATCAGGAAGATGGAGATTTCCTCGGTCCAGGCGAACGAGGAGTTGCTGAAGTAGCGCACCAGCACGTTGGCGAAGGTGATCAGCGCCAGCAAGGCCATGGCCAGGGCGGTGAGCCAGTCTTCGGGGCGCAGCGTGCGCTGCGAGGCATCAGGGGCGCGCACGGGCGGGCGCGCGCCAGGGACGGGGTCGGTGTCGGCCGGCCCGGGGGACGTTGGCGAAGGCATGAAGGCGCACAGGCGAAAGGAGGGGACGGGCGGTGCGGTCCACGGACGCTGCAGGTGTTGTGCACCGGTGGCGGGCGGAGATGCGCCGGATGGGCGCAGGGTTATTTTGCTCCAACGCGCACGCGGCCGGAAAACCCGGCCCGCGCCGCGTGCGACCACCACGCCGGCAGTGGCACCCGCTTGCCCCAATAATGGCCCGGCCCCCCACAACCACCCGTTCCAGGAGACTTTCCATGACGCGCCTTTTGCATCTTCTCAGGACCACGCTGCTGCTGCCTTTTTTGCTGCTGGGTCTGCTGCAAACGGCATCCGCCGCGCCCGGGGCGCCGGATGCGCCGGTGAAGGTGGTCTACCACCTGAGCGACGGCAACGCCCAGTCCACGCGCGCCATGAACAACATCCGCAACCACCTGAACGCCGATCCGCAGGCCAAGATCGTGGTGGTGGCGCACGGCGCGGGCATCGACTTTTTGCTCGACGGCGCCACCAACACCCAGAAGCAGCCCTTCACCGGCGCCATTGGCGAGCTGTCCGGGCGCGGGGTGGAGTTCCTGGTGTGCCAGAACACCCTGACGTCGCGCAAGATCGACGCCTCGAAGGTGGCGATGGAGGCCAAAGTCGTGCCCTCGGGCGTGGCCGAGGTGGCGCGGCTGCAGGCGCGCGAGGGCTTCGTCTACCTGCGCCCATGAAGGCTGGGCAGCCGGCGCACGGATAATCGGCGCCATGGAAACCAAATGGCTTGAGGACTTCGTCAGCCTGGCCGAGACGCGCAGCTTCAGCCGCTCGGCGCAGCTGCGGCACGTGACGCAGC
>DAMCAL010000170.1:0-5503 GCA_032059585.1 Burkholderiaceae bacterium | reverse complement strand
CCCAGATGTGGACGTCGTCCTCCTTCATGGCCGCGACCAGCATGGTGCCCGTGACGGCCCGGCCCAGGGGCGTGGTGTTGAAATAGGTCGCCCCGCCGGTGCTGATATGGAAGGCGCCGGCCTGGATGGCGGCCACGCCCTCGTGCGCCAGCTGCGTGCGGCAGTCGATCAGCCGGGCGGCCTCGGCGCCGTACTCCAGGGCCTTGCGCGGGATGGCCTCGTAGTCCTCTTCGTCGGGCTGCCCCAGGTTCGCGGTGTACGCGTAGGGCAGGGCGCCCCGGTTCTTCATCCAGCGCAGCGCCGCGCTGGTGTCCAGGCCGCCCGAGAAGGCGATGCCGACCTTTTGGCCGACGGGAAGGGATTGCAGGATGGTTGCCATGGCGGTGCGGATGCGGTGACTGGACAAAACCCGCGATTCTAGGCGGCACAAAAGAAAAGGGAGCTCCCAGGAGCTCCCACGGAACGCGCCGGCACGCTCAACGCCAGTAGCGGTCGTCGTAATGGTGGTGCCGCGGACGGCGGTACGAGCGCTCGTACTCGATCACCGTCACCGGCGGGGTGGTGTAGACGGGCACGCCCGGCTGGGTGGAGACCACCACCCCGGGCTGGCCATAGCGGCCGGCATCGCCATAGGCGGGTGCGGGGTAGGCCGGTGCGGGGTAGGCCGGTGCGGGGTAGGCCGGCGGCGGCGCCATGCCGGATGCGGCCGGCTGCACGCTCACGGGAATCCAGCCGCCAGGATCGGTCTGTGTGCGCGTGGTGTACTGGCGCCCGGCGTACTCGTAGACCACGTCGTAGCCGACCACGCGGTTGTCGTAGTAGGTCTCGGTGGTGCAGCGCTGCACGTTCTGGTAGCCGGGCCGGCCGGCCTCGATGTTGTTGCCCAGCACCGCGCCGCCGATGAGGCCGATGGCGGTGGCCGCGGCACGGCCGCTGCCACCCCCGATGGCGTTGCCCGCGGCGCCGCCGGCGATGGCGCCCAGCACTGCGCCGGCACCGCTGGGCGCGCGCCCGCCGCTGTAGATGGTTTCGTTGCCGCAGACCTGCTGCGGCACGGCAAACTGCTGGGTGATGGGCGTGGCCGACAGCACGCGGCCCATTTCCTGGGCCTGGGCGGTGCAGGCGGCCACGGCCAGCACGGAGAAAGCGAGGATCTTGTTCATGGGTGAAACACTCCTGGTTGTCGGCAGATAACGCGCGACATGGGAAAAAGTTTCGCAGGCCCCGGTGAAGGCCCGCTCGCCCGGCGGTAAAGATGGGTAAAGGCGATGGGTCAAGGCGAAGCGGTGCCGCGGGCGCTCAGCGGTTGGAGCGCGCCCGCAGCCGTTCGTTCCACTCCGCCTCGTCGAACCCCACCGTCACCGCGTCGCCCCAGTCGACCACCGGCCGGCGGATCAGCGAGGGGTGCGCGGCCAGCAGCGCCGCCGTGCCGGCGGCGTCGGCAGCGCCCGCCTGCGCCTGCGGATCGAGCCGGCGCCAGGTGGTGCCCTGGCGGTTGAGCAGCCGGCCGCTGCCCGGTGCCGCCATCCACGCGTGCAGCCGTTCGGGCGGAACGCCGTGCTTCTTGAAATCGTGGAACGCGTGCTCCACGCCCTGCGCGCCCAGCCATGCGCGGGCTTTCTTGACCGTGTCGCACTGGGGAATGCCGTAGACGGTGATGGTGTGGTTACTCATGCGGGCCATCATCGTCCACCGGCGGCTGCGCGACAATCATGCCCGCCATGCATACCCCCCCTGCCCAGACCCTTGCCGACTGGCTGCGCCATTGCGAGCAGCTGCACCCCCAGCACATCGAAATGGGCCTGGCGCGCGTGGGCGAGGTCGCACGCCGGCTGGGCCTGGCCTTCGACTGCCCGGTGATCACCGTCGCCGGCACCAACGGCAAAGGGTCCACCTGCGCCATGCTGGAGGCCATCTGCCTGCAGGCGGGCTTTCGCCCGGGCGTCTACACCTCGCCGCACCTGGTGCATTTTCAGGAGCGCTGCCGCATCCACGGCGAGACCGTGGCGCCAGACGCCCTGGTGCCGCATTTCGAGGCTGTCGAGCAGGCGCGCGGAAGCGGCAGCGACGCCATCACGCTGACCTATTTCGAGTTCACGACCCTGGCCATCCTGCGCCTGATGAGCCAGGCGCGCCTGGACGTGGCCATCCTGGAAGTGGGCTTGGGGGGCCGGCTCGATGCCACCAACGTGATCGATACCGACTGCGCCATCATCACCAGCGTGGACGTGGACCACGTCGAGTACCTGGGCCCCGACCGCGAGAGCATCGGGCGCGAGAAGGCCGGCATCATGCGCGCCGGCCGTCCTGTCGTGGTCAGCGATCCGGTGCCGCCTGCCAGCGTGCTGGAGCATGCGCAGGCCATCGGCGCCGACCTGTGGCGGTTCGGGCGCGACTTCAACTACACCGGGGACAAGCAGCAGTGGGCCTGGGCGGGGCGCGGGCGGCGCTATGCCGGGCTGGCCTATCCCGCTCTGCGCGGCGCCAACCAGCTGGTCAATGCCTCCGGCGCGTTGGCGGCCCTGGAGGCGCTGCGCCCCCGGCTGCCCATCACCGCGCAGGCGGTACGGGCCGGCCTGGCGCTGGTCGAGCTGCCAGGGCGGTTCCAGATCGTGCCGGGCCAGCCCACGCTGGTGCTGGACGTCGCGCACAACCCGCACTCGATCGCGGCGCTGACGGCCAACCTGGACGCCATGGGTTTCTTTCCCACGACCCACGCCATCTTCGGTGCCATGGCCGACAAGGACCTGGCGCCGATGCTCGCCAAGATCGGACCGCTCGTGGACCGCTGGTATTTCACCGACCTGGACACCCCACGTGCCTGCCGGGCGGTGGAGCTGCAACACAAATGGAGCGCACTGCAGATCGCCGTCGGAGGGCGGCGGGAGGTGCCGGTGAGCACCCACGGCAGCCCGCTGCAGGCGCTGGCCGCGGCCATGGAGGTCGCGGACCCGGCTGATAGAATCGTGGTCTTTGGCTCGTTCCATACCGTGGGCGGCGTGCTCCAGCAGGGGGTGCCCCGCCTCCAGGCCAAGCATCTGGGCGCGTAGCGAACACTCCCCCGTCCATGGCATTTTTCAAGTTTCGCTGGCTTCGCAAGCAGCAGCCGGCGCCAGGCCCTGCCGCCCGGCCGGCCAAGCGCTCCGCATCGTCCTCCGCTGCCGCCCGCAACGCGCCGACGCACAGCGTGGAAGACATGCGCCGGCGCGCCCGCCACCGTCTGATTGGCGCTGCCGTGCTGGTACTGGCGGGCGTCGTGGGCTTTCCGCTGCTGTTCGATGCCCAGCCCCGTCCGGTGCCGGTGAACGTGGCCATCGACATTCCCGACCGCAACAAGGTCGCACCGCTGGTGCTGCCCGAGCAGGACGCGCAGACCAAGGCAGAAGGCACGCGCGAGGAGCCGCCTTCCACCGCTGCGCTCGACGCCGGCGAGGAGTTCCTGCCGCCGGCGAACCGCGCGCCAGGGGGTGCGGCCGAGCCTGCGCGGTCCCCCGCGGACGCTGCCGGATCGCCGCACCAGGCGCAGGCGCACTCGCCGCAGCCGGTCGCCGCGCGGACCGAGACCCCCGCCGAGCCCAAGCCCGTGGTCAAAGCCGAACCGAAGGCGGAGGTCAAGCCCGAGCCCAAGCCCGAGCCCAAGCCGGAGCCCAAGGCCGAGCCCAAATCCGATCCCCGGCCGGAACCGAAGCCCGAGCCGCGCACCGCGCAGCAGGACGACGCGAGTCGTGCCCGCGCCTTGCTCGAGGGGCGCAACCCGGCCGCTCCCGCCTCGGCCGCGCCGGCGCAGCCGAACGCAGGCGACGCTGGCCGCTTCATCGTGCAGGTGGGTGCGTTCGCGGATGCCGACACGGCCCGCGAAGTGCAGGCCAGGCTCGGGCGGGCCGGGCTGAAGACCTATACCCAGGTGGTGGACACCAAGGACGGCCGCCGCACCCGGGTGCGCGTGGGGCCGTTTTCCAGCCGTGCCGAGGCCGACAAGGCGGCCGAGCGCGCCAAGGGTGTCGGGCTGGCCGGCTCGGTGCTGGCGCTGTAGCCCCGTGCGGCGCGGCTGAGACCCACACGGCAACGACCGCACACACGGCCATGGCGGCGCTGGACTGGATTTTCATCGTGGTGCTGGGTGCATCCCTGCTCATCGGGGCCTGGCGCGGCCTGGTGTTCGAGCTGCTGTCGCTGGCCGGCTGGGTGGCGGCTTTCCTGGCCGCGCAGTGGTGGGCGGCCGACGTCGGTGCGATGCTGCCGATGGGAGCGGCCGACGCGCCCTGGCGGCACGTGGCGGGTTTTGCGCTGGTGTTCGTCGGCGCCGTCTTCGCCTGCGGCCTGGTGGCCTGGCTGGTCAAGAAGATGGTCGAAGCGGTGGGGCTGCGGCCGGCCGACCGCGCACTCGGCGCGATGTTCGGCGCGCTGCGCGGCCTGGTGCTGCTGCTGGTGGCCACGCTGGTGGTGGGCTGGATGCAGATGGGCGACGCGCCCTGGTGGCGCCAGTCGCAGGGCGCGCCGCTGCTGCAGGCGGCGCTGGAGGGGCTGCGGCCCGCGCTGCCCGAGGCAGTGGCCACCCAGGTGCCGGCCTGGCGATAGAGGACGTGGGTTTTCGGGGGCGGCCACAAGCGGCCCTGCAACACAACAGCGCGAGAAACTTTTATGTGTGGAATCGTCGGCGCCGTGAGCGCCCAACCTGTGAACCAGCTCCTGTACGACGCGCTGCTGCTGCTGCAGCACCGTGGCCAGGACGCGGCCGGCATCGTCACGCAGGAAGGGCGCAAGTTCTTCATGCACAAGGCCAAGGGCATGGTGCGCGATGTCTTTCGCACGCGCAACATGCGGGCACTGCCGGGCAGCGCCGGCCTGGGCCAGGTGCGCTACCCCACGGCGGGCAACGCCGCCAGCGAGGAGGAGGCGCAGCCGTTCTACGTGAACGCGCCGTTCGGCATCGTCATGGTGCACAACGGCAACCTGACCAACGCGCGCCAGCTGCGCCGTGAGCTCGACGATACCGACCACCGCCATACCAACACCGAGAGCGACTCCGAGGTGCTGCTGAACGTGCTGGCGCACGAGCTCGCGCGTGCCAGCAGCGGCGCGCCCCTGACCAGCGAGGACGTTTTCTCCGCCGTCAGCGCCGTGCACCGGCGCGTCAAGGGCTCGTACGCCGTGATCGCGCTGATCGCCGGCTACGGCCTGCTGGCGTTTCGCGATCCGTTCGGCATCCGCCCGTTGTGCCTGGGCCGCGGCGAGGGCGGCACCGTCATGCTGGCCAGCGAGTCCGTGGCGCTGGAAGGCACCTTGCACCAGCGCGAGCGCGACGTGGCGCCGGGCGAGGCCGTCTTCGTGCACCCGGACGGGCGCATGGAGACGCGCCAGTGCGCCGACTCGACCCGGCTCAACCCATGCATGTTCGAGTACGTGTACCTGGCGCGCCCCGACTCGGTGATGGACGGGATCTCGGTGTACCAGGCGCGCCTGAACATGGGCGAGACGCTGGCCAAGCGCGTGGTCTCCACCG
>DAMCAL010000169.1:0-5552 GCA_032059585.1 Burkholderiaceae bacterium | reverse complement strand
CCGCAGCCGCGCCGGCGGCCGACAAGCTCAAGATCGGCTTCATGTACGTCAGCCCGATCGGCGACGGCGGCTGGACGTTCCAGCATGACCTGGGCCGCAAGGCGATCCAGGAGAAGTTCGGCGACCGCATCGAGACGTCCTTCGTCGAGAGCGTGCCCGAGAGCGCCGACAGCGAGCGGGTCATGCGCGACATGGCAGCGCAGGGCACCAAGCTGATCTTCGCCACCAGCTTCGGCTACCAGGAGTTCGTGCAGAAGGTCGCGGCCGACCTGAAGGACGTGAAGTTCGAGCACGCCACCGGCTACAAGCAGCTGGACAACGTCGCCACCTACGACACCAAGACCTTCGAGGGCGCGTATCTGGCGGGCATCGTCGCCGGCGGCATGACCAAGACCAAGACCATCGGCGTGGTCGCCTCGGTGCCCATTCCCGAGGTGGTGCGCAACGTCAACAGCTTCGTGCTGGGCGCGCAGAGCGTGGACCCGTCCATCAAGGCCAAGGTGGTCTGGGTGAACGAGTGGTTCAGCCCGCCGAAGGAGGCCGAGGCCGCCACGTCGCTGATCAACGGCGGCGTGGACGTGATGTACCAGAACACCAACTCGCCCTCGGTGCTGAAAACCGCCGAGGAGCGCGGCGCGCGCGCCTTCGGCAAGGACGGCGACATGAGCAGCTTCGCCCCCAAGGCCCATCTGGGCTCGGCCGTAGTCAACTGGGCGCCCTACTACACCAAGGTGGTCGAGGACACGCTGGCGGGCAACTGGCCGCGTGGCAACTACTGGTGGGGCGTCAAGGAAGGCGCCATCGACCTGCTGAAGATCGCCGACGATGTGCCGCAGGACATCAAGGACCGCGTGGCCAAGGCGCGCGACGGGCTCAAGGACGGCAGCTTTGCCGTGTGGACCGGCCCGCTCAAGGACAACGCCGGCAAGGAGCTGCTGGGCGCCGGCCAGGTGGCCGACGACAAGTTCCTCACCGGCATCAACTTCTTCGTCGCCGGCGTGGAAGGCAAGGTGCCGGGCACCGAAGGCAAATAAACACGTTCCAAGCGCCTGCTGCCGGGCCGGGCGCCGCGTGCCCTCCGGTCTCCATCTCCGTTTTTCCTTGAAGGACCTGCTCCATGACTGATCTGCACAAGCGTTCCCTGTTCAAGCTGGCCGCCCTGGGCGCCGCTGCCGCAGCCCTGGTGGCTTGCGGCAAGAAGGACGAGCCCGCACCCGCCACGCCGGCCCCCGCCGAGCCTGCAGCCGCCGCGCCGGCGCCCGCCACCGGCCCGCTGAACATCGGCTTTGCCTATATCGGCCCGGTGGGCGACGGCGGCTGGACGTTCGCCCACGACCAGGCGCGCAAGAAGATCGAGGCCGAGTTCGGCGACAAGATCAAGACCACCTACGTCGAGAGCGTGCCCGAGGGCGCGGACGCCGAGCGCGTGCTGCGCGACCTGGTCAGCCAGGGCAACAAGCTCGTCTTTGGCACCACCTTCGGCTACATGGACACCATCCAGAAGCTGGGCGAAGAGTTCCCGGACGTGCGCTTCGAGCACGCCACGGGCTACAAGACGCGCGAGAACGTGCGCACCTACGACAGCCGCACCTATGAGGGCGCCTACCTGGCCGGCATCATCGCCGGCGGCATGACCAAGACCAACACCCTGGGCGTGGTCGGTTCGGTGCCCATCCCGGAGGTGCTGCGCAACCTGAACAGCTTCACCCTGGGCGCGCAGAGCGTGAACCCGGCCATCAAGACCAAGGTGGTCTGGGTCAACGACTGGTTCAACCCGCCCAAGGAGACCGAGGCCGCCACGTCGCTGATCAACGGCGGCGCCGACGTGCTGTTCCAGAACACCGACTCGCCGGCCGTCCTCAAAACCGCCGAGGAAAAGGGCAAGCGCGCCTTCGGCTGGGACTCGGACATGACGGCCTACGGTCCCAAGGCGCACCTGGGCTCGGCCATCATCAACTGGGTGCCCTACTACACCAAGGCGGTCAATGACGTGCTCAACGGCACCTGGCAGACCGGCCAGGCCTGGTGGGGCGTGAAGGAGGGCGCGATCGACCTGGTGTCCATCGCCGAGGACGTGCCGGCCGAGCTCAAGGCCAAGGTCGACGCGGCGCGCCAGGGCCTGAAGGACGGCACCCTGACGATCTGGAAGGGCCCGATCATGGACAACGGCGGCAAGGCCGTGCTGGAAGACGGCAAGTCCGCCGACGACAAATTCCTCACCAGCATCAACTTCTACGTCAAGGGCGTGGAAGGGCAGGTGCCGGGCGCGAACAAGTAAGCGCAACCGCGCCACGCCGCGACGCCAAGGGCCGCCTGCGGGCGGCCTTTGTGTTGGCGCAGCGCCGATGCGGTCTGTGCGCCCCTGGCTGGGCACAATGGCCGCGCCGCCCGCCCTTTGGTTCCTTGCCTGCCTGCGATGCACCCACCCCCCTTGCCTTCCTCGCACCCCGAACGCACCGTGCTGCACAACGAAGTGCACGCGCGGCCACCGGAGTCGCTCACTGCACCGCTGGCGCTCACCCACCTGGTGATGTGGACCGATGCCGGGGGCCGGGAGGCCAGCCGCGCCCACCTGGCGGCGCTGCTGCGCGACCACCACCTGGCACCACCCGACGCACAGGCCACGCACCTGCGGGCCGACCTGGGGGGATGGCGCCTGCGCTGGGAGCTGCACACGGAATTCGTCACATGGACGTTCACGGTGGGGCTGGGCGCGCAGGTACAGGAGGCGGGTGCCACGGCCCCGGCTACGGCGCTGCAGTCGGTGCCGCAGGAGTGGGTCGGCGCGCTGCCGGGGCAATGTCTGTGCGGCCTGCACCTGTGGGTGCTGCCCGCGCAGCAGTCCGGCGCCAGCGCGCTGGTGCGCCAGACGCTGCGCGAGGACACCCTGGTCGGCTCCACCGTCGCCGACGGCGGCGCCGAGGTCTACACCGACTTTTGCATCCATGCCGACGGCTACTCGCGCATGCTGCTCAGCGTCGGCGAGCTGTCGCCGCGCCGGCTGGGCCGGCTGGTGCTGCGGCTGCTGGAGATCGAGACCTACCGCATGGCCGCGATGCTCGGCCTGCCGGCAGCGCAGCGCACCGCGCGCGAGCTGGGCCGGGTGGAAGGCGAACTGGCCGCCCTGGCCGAAGCCATCCGCAGCGCCGGCGCGAGCGACGAACCCGCGCTGCTGGACCGCCTCACCCGGCTGGCCGGCCAGGTGGAGAGCCAGTACGCCGCCACGCATTCGCGGTTTTCCGCCAGCCGTGCGTATTTCGAGCTGCTGGACACCCGCATCCAGGACATTGCCGAGTCGCGCCTGGCCGGGCTGCAGACCATCCGCGAATTCATGGACCGGCGACTGTCGCCGGCGCGCGCGACCTGCGAATGGGCAGCGCGCCGGCAGGACGCCTTGTCGCAGCGCGTCTCGCGCATCAGCAGCCTGCTGCGCACCCGCGTGGAGACCCTGCAGCAGCAAAGCAGCCAGGCACTGCTGGCGGCGATGAACCAGCGGCAGGGGCTGCAGCTGAAGCTGCAGTCCACGGTCGAGGGCCTGTCGGTGGCGGCCATCACCTACTACATCGTCGGCCTGGTGAACTACCTGGCCCGCGGCGCGCAGGGCCTGGGATGGCCGTTGGCGCCGGAAACCACGGCCGCACTGGCCATCCCGGTGGTCGCGCTGTCGGTGTGGTGGTCGCTCAGGCGGCTGCACCACCGCATGTTCGCGGCCGACCCGCATTGAGGCTTTTCCCCATCAGGAGTGACGCTGCCATGTACACGCCCCCGCCCGTTTCCCGCGATCGTCTGCCCGCGCTGCTGGCAGCCATGCCGAAAGCCGAGCTGCACATCCACATCGAAGGCTCGCTGGAGCCGGAGATGATCTTTGCGCTGGCGCAGCGAAACGGCGTGGCGCTGCCCTACGACAGCGTGGAAGCGCTGCGCCAGGCGTATGCCTTCACCGACCTGCAGAGCTTCCTGGACATCTACTACGCCGGCGCCAGCGTGCTGCTGCGCGAACAGGATTTCTACGACATGGCGCGCGCCTACCTGCAGCGCGCCGCGCAGGACCACGTGCTGCACGCCGAGATCTTCTTCGATCCGCAGACGCACACCGCCCGCGGCGTGTCCATGGGCACGGTGATCCAGGGCCTGCACCGCGCCTCGCAGGACGCTTTCGCCGAGTGGGGCATCTCCTCGTCGCTGATCCTGTGTTTCCTGCGCCACCTGAGCGAGGACGACGCCTTCGCCACGCTGGAGCAGGCGCAACCGTTTTTAGGCCAGTTCATCGGCGTGGGGCTGGACAGCAGCGAAGTGGGCCACCCGCCCGAGAAGTTCGCCCGGGTGTTCGCCCGCTGCGGGGAGCTCGGCCTGCACCGCGTGGCGCATGCGGGCGAGGAGGGGCCGCCTGCGTACATCTGGAGCGCACTGGATGTGCTGAAGGTGGAGCGCATCGACCACGGCGTGCAGGCCGTGCACGACGCTGCGCTGATGCGCCGCCTGCGCGAGGAGCGCGTTGCGCTCACCGTGTGCCCGCTGTCCAACCAGAAGCTGTGCGTCTTCCCGGACCTGGCGCAGCACAACCTGAAAGCGCTGCTGGACGCGGGGCTGGTGGCCACGGTGAACTCCGACGACCCCGCGTACTTCGGCGGCTATGTGAACGACAACTTCACGCAGCTGTTCGCCGCGGTGCCGCAGCTCACCGCGCGCGATGCCTGGCAACTGGCGCGCAACAGCTTCGCGGCCAGCTTCGCGCCGCCCGCGCAGCGCCGGGCCTGGCAGGACCGGCTGGCGGAAAGCTTCGAAGCGTCGGCGCGCGGCTGAGAGCGGCGGCCGCCGCTGCCGGCCTGAG
Organism: Burkholderiaceae bacterium; assembly: GCA_032059585.1. Classification (GTDB taxonomy): domain Bacteria; phylum Pseudomonadota; class Gammaproteobacteria; order Burkholderiales; family Burkholderiaceae_C; genus Melaminivora. The sequence goes on along the minus strand of DAMCAL010000169.1, from coordinate 721 downwards.
CGCGCGCCGGCATGCCTCGCGCCGGCGCGCGCCCGCATGCGCGCCTGCGCGCGTGCGCAAGGGCCGCCGCGCGCTGGTGCAAACCACCCGCTTGCGTCCATACTGGGGCCGCCCACCGCTGCGCGGCAGCGGCCGAGGGCTTGCCCACCACCAGGAGACACAAGCATGAGACACACGATGCTGCGCGGCGTGCCGCCGCGCCTGGCGCTGACCCTGGCCGCCCTGGCCGCGCTCGCGGCCTGCGGCGGCAGCAGCCACGACAGCGACCCGGTCCCGGACAAGTACCACGCCGAAATCCGCCGCACCACGATGGGCGTGCCGCACATCAAGGCGGACAACTGGGAGGGGCTGGGCTATGGGGTGGGCTACGCGCAGGCACAGGACAACCTGTGCACCATGGCCGACTCGTTCCTGACCTACCGCGGCGAGCGCTCCCGGTACTTCGGCGGCGAGGCCATCGCGGTGTATGACAGCACCATCGACCGCCCGCGCAACCTCGATTCGGACTTCTTCTTTCGCCACGTGATCTCGCCCGATGTGGTGGACGCCATGTCGGGCGCGCAGGGCGCGCAGATACAGGCGATGGTGGGCGGCTTCGTCGCAGGCTACAACCGCTACGTGCGCGAGGCGCAGAGCGGCGGCAGCGCGCACGCGGCCTGCCGCACCGAGGCCTGGGTGCAGCCCATCACCGAGCAGGACCTGTGGCGGCGCATGTACACCG
>DAMCAL010000168.1:0-5653 GCA_032059585.1 Burkholderiaceae bacterium | reverse complement strand
CCATCCGCACCATGCCGGCGCAGTACTACTGGGTGCACCGGCGCTTCAAGACGCGCCCGCCCGGCCGTCCCGCCGTGTACTAACTGAAAACAACAGCCAAATCGGCCTCCAGCGCTTGCTGGATAAGCGCCGACAGCTATGAAAATGATGGTTTCAGGCGCGCAGGAAATCGGCCAGTGCGTCCTGGACCAGCGCAGGCTGCTCGTGCACGATCCAGTGCGTCGCGCCGGGCACGTGCTGCACGTGCAGGTGCGGCACCCAGGCGTCCAGACCGTCCAGCAGCCCCGGCAGCAGGGCCGGGTCCTGCAGGCCCCACAGCACCCGCGTGGGCACCGCCACCTCCAGCACTTCGCGCGGCAACTGCGCCGGCAGCGCGTGGCCGTCGCCGGGCGGGACCAGCGGGGTGGCGCGGTAGTAGTCGCAAGCGCCCGCCAGGCCGGCGGTCCACCCCTGCACGTACTGCGCGCGCAGGTCGGCAGTCAGCCAGGCCGGCGCGCTGCCGTCGGGGCGTCCAAAAAAGCCGAACAGCCGGCGAAAGCCGTCCTCGGCCAGCCGCTGCGGCGCGTCCGGTCGGCGCAGGAAATGCATGTAGCTGCTGGCCTGCTGCTGCGCAGGGTTGTGCTGCAGCTCGCGCAGAAAGGCGCCGGGGTGCGGGGCGTTCAGGATCATCAGGCGCCCGAGCCGCTCGGGGTGCAGTGCGGCCAGGTTCCAGGCCAGCGCGCCGCCCCAGTCGTGCGCCACGACAGCCGCGGCCGGTGCTTGCGGGCCGGCCTCGGCCGCGATCAGCGCCACCAGGTCCTGCACCAGGTGCTGGGCGCGGTAGTCGCGCACATCCGGCGGGCTGCTGGAAGGCGCATAGCCGCGCAGATAGGGCGCCACGCAGCGGTAGCCGCCGTGCGCGGGGTCGGCGAAATGCGCCGCCAGCGCGTCCCACACGAAGGCCCCTTCGGGAAAGCCGTGCAGAAACAGCAACAGCGGCCGGCCCGGTGCGCCGGCTACGCGGCAGTGCAGGGTGATGCCGTGGGGCAGGTAGTGGTCGGCGGTGTCCATGTGCGCGGTGCCTTTCGTTGCGGCCGGCGCTCGACGGGCAAGCGCTCAGGGCGGGGAGGGTTCGGCGTCCGGATCCGTGTCCGGCTCCAGATCCGTGTCGGGCGCCAGGTCGGCGGGGCCGACCGGCGGGTGCGCCCACAGCCACAGCAGCTGGGCGACCTCGTCGACGCCCTGGCGCTTGAGCGCGGAGAACATCCTCGCCTCGCCGCCGCCGGCCTGCAGTCGCGCAATCGACAGCGCCTTGGTCTGCTCGGCGCGGGTGAGCTTGTCGGCCTTGGTCAGCAGCACCAGGAATTTCAGCCCGGCCGCCACGCGCGGGCGCACCGCATCCAGCAGCGCCTCGTCCAGCTCGGTCAACCCCAAGCGCGGGTCGCACAGCAGCACGATGCCCGTGAGGCTTTCCCGGCTGACCAGGTAGTTCAGCATGACCTGCTGCCAGCGCAGCTTGTCCGAGCGCGAGACGGCGGCGTAGCCGTAGCCGGGCAGGTCGGCCAGCACGGCGTCGGTCTCGTTCTGGCGGCCCAGCGCGAACAGGTTGATGTGCTGCGTCCGGCCGGGCTTTTTGGAGGCGAAGGCCAGCTGGCGCTGCTGCGTCAGGGTGTTGATGCAGGTGGACTTGCCGGCATTGGAGCGGCCGACGAAGGCGATCTCCGGTACGTCCACCGTGGGCAGGTGGTGCAACTGGGCCGCGGTGGTCAGGAAACGCGCGGTGTGCATCCAGCCCATGGCGACCTTGGCGTCAGGCTCGGGGGCAGCGGCTGGCGCGGCGGGGGAAATCGTCATCGAAGGGGGGGACTCGGTAGGGTCAGGGGTGGCGGCAGGGTGCATTGTAGAATCGCGGGGTTTTGCGCCCTTCTCACAAGAATCAGTCCACGTTATGAAGTTGCTTGCCTCCTTGCTGATGGCTGCCGCGCTCGCAGCCCCTGCCTTTGCCGCCCACGCTGCGGATGCTCCTGCGGCGCCGGCCGCTGCTGCCAAGGCTCCGGCCAAGCCCGACCTGGCCCAGGGCGAGGCGAAGTACAGCACGGTGTGCGTGGCCTGCCACGCCGCCGACGGCAACTCCACCATCGCCGCCAACCCCAAGCTGGCGCAACAGCACCCTGAGTATCTGGTCAAGCAACTGCAGGAGTTCAAGTCCGGCAAGCGCCCCAGCGCGGTAATGCAGGGCTTTGCCTCCATGCTGTCCGACGACGAGATGCGCAACGTGTCCTGGTGGCTCGCCTCCAAGGCCGCCAAGGAAGGCTTCGCCAAGGACAAGGAACTGGTGGCGCTGGGCGAGCGCATCTACCGCGGCGGCGTGCAGGAGCGCAACATCGCTGCCTGTGCCGGCTGCCACAGCCCCAATGGCGCCGGTGTACCCGCGCAGTACCCGCGCCTGGGCGGCCAGCACGCCGACTACACCGCCCAGCAGCTGATGGAGTTCCGCTCGGGCAAGCGCGCCAACAGCGCGCAGATGGTCGACGTGGCCGCCAAGCTGAACGACCGCGAGATCCGCGCCGTCTCCGACTACATCGCCGGCCTGCGCTGAGCCGGCCCCATTCACGTCCTGGCCATGGGGGTTGTCCACAGCCCTGCCGGGAACCGACGGCCGATAATGCCACCCAAGACGGGCGGGTCCATCCGACGGATGGCCCGCCCTTTGCACGCCTGAGCCCTCGTTCCTTCCATGTCTGACACCCTTTCTGCCGGCCGCGCCGCGCCGCGCGGATCCCGGTTGCGCCCGGCCACCGAACTGCTGGCGTCCATGCGCTTCGCGATCGCGCTGCTGACGGTGATCTGCATCGCCTCGGTCATCGGCACGGTGCTCAAGCAGCACGAGCCGGTGACCAACTACGTGAACCAGTTCGGCCCCTTCTGGGCCGATGTGTTCCTGGCGCTCAAGCTCAACGCCGTGTACAGCGCCTGGTGGTTCGTGCTGATCCTGGCATTCCTGGTGGTGAGCACCTCGCTGTGCATCGCGCGGCACGCGCCCAAGTACCTGGCCGACGTGCGCACCTTCAAGGAGAACATCCGCGAGAAAAGCCTGCAGGCCTTCGGCATGAAGGCCAGCGGCGCGCTGGCGGGCGAAGCGCCCGAGGCCGCGGCGCGGCGCATCGGCGAGCAGCTGGTGCACCGCGGCTGGAAGGTGCGGGTGCAGCAGCGCGAAACCAGCGCCGGCACCGGCGTCATGGTGGCGGCCAAGACCGGCGCGGCCAACAAGCTGGGCTATATCGCCGCGCACAGCGCCATCGTGCTGATCTGCCTGGGCGGGCTGCTCGATGGCGACCTGATCGTGCGCGCGCAGATGTGGCTGGGCGGCAAGAGCACCTTCAGCGGCGGCGGGCTGATCTCCGAGGTGGCGCCCGAGCACTGGCTGTCGGCGCGCAACCCGACGTTCCGCGGCAACCTGGTGGTGTCCGAGGGCACACAGTCCAGCACCGCCATCCTGAGCCAGTCCGACGGCATCCTGCTGCAGGAGTTGCCTTTTTCGCTGGAACTCAAGAAGTTCATCGTCGAGCACTACTCCACCGGCATGCCCAAGCTGTTCGCCAGCGAAGTCGTCATCCACGACAAGGCCACGGGCGAGGCCACGCCGGCACGCATCGAGGTCAACCATCCGGCCAGCTACAAGGGCATCGAGATCTACCAGTCCAGCTTCGACGACGGCGGCTCGCGGGTGCGCCTGCGCGCCCGGCCGCTGGCGCCGGGCATTGCGCCGTTCGAGGTGGCAGGGGTGATCGGCGGCTCCACTGCGCTTCAGCAGGGCCAGGTGCCGGCGCCGATGACGCTGGAGTTCACGGCGCTGCGGGTGCTCAACGTGGAGAACCTGGGCGACGAGGGCAATGGCTCGGCCGTGGACGTGCGCAAGGTCGACCTGCGCAGCTCGATCGAGTCGCGCCTGGGCGCAGGCAACAAGACCGTGACGCGCCGCGAGCTGCGCAACGTCGGGCCCAGCATCAGCTACAAGCTGCGCGACGCCGCCGGCCAGGCGCGCGAATTCCACAACTACATGCTGCCGGTGGACATGAAGGACGGGCAGTTGCCGGTGTATTTGCTGGGCGTGCGGGAGACGCCGGCCGAGCCGTTCCGCTACCTGCGCGTGCCGGTGGACGCGGAAGGCGGGCTCGAAGGCTTCATGCGCCTGCGCCTGGCGCTGGCCGACCCGCTGGTGCGCGAGCAGGCCGTGCGCCGCTACGCCGCGGCGGCGGTGGACGGCTCGCGTCCCGACCTGGCCGAGCAGCTGTCCGTGTCCGCTGCGCGCGCGCTGGCGCTGTTCGCCGGCAGCGCGCACGACGCGCAGGGCCGCGGCAACGGCGGGCTGCAGGCGGTGTCCCAGTTCATCGAGACCAACGTACCGGAAGCCGAGCGCGAGCGCGCCGGCGAGGTGCTGGTGCGCATTCTCAACGGGGCGCTGTTCGAGCTGGCGCAGCTCACGCGCACGCAGGCCGGCCTGTCGCCGCTGCCGCTGGACGAGCGCACGCGCCAGTTCATGACCCAGGCGGTGCTGGCGCTGAGCGATGCGCAGGCCTACCCTGCGCCGGTCGCGCTGGAGCTGGCCGACTTCGAGCAGGTCCAGGCCAGCGTCTTCCAGGTGGCGCGTGCGCCTGGCAAGAATGTGGTCTATCTGGGCTGCGCCTTGCTGATTCTGGGCATCTTTGCGATGCTCTACGTGCGCGAGCGGCGCCTGTGGGTCTGGCTGGTGCCCGAAGGGCCCGGCGCCCGCGCGACCATGGCCATGTCCGTCAACCGCAAGACGCTGGACAGCGGGCGCGAGTTCGCCCAGCTCAGCGCCCAAGTGCTCGGCACGCCCACCCCTTGAAGGCTCTTCCGATGAACACCGGCACCACGACCACCCCCGCCAGCTACACGCTCGGCGAAGGCTATTTCGCCCGGCGCAACTGGCTGGACTGGCTGTTCGCGCTGGTGGTGGCCGCGGGCGGGCTGTTCGCGCTGCAGCGCTACGGCGCGCACATGGACGTGTACGAGAAGGGCATCCTGCTCGGCTCGATCCCGGCTGCCATCTGGCTGGGCTGGTTCTGGCGGCCGCTGCTGTGGCTGATGGTCGCCGTGGCGGTGCTGTCGCTGTCGGCCATCGGCCTGTACCAGGACGGCGGCGCGGGCAACCTGGCGCGCGCCGACACCGTGTTCGGGCTCAAGTATTTCCTGTCCAGCCAGTCGGCCATCCTGTGGATGAGCATGCTGTTCTTCATGAGCACGGCGTTCTACTGGATCGGCATGTTCGCCGGCGGCGAGCGCTCTGGCCTGATGCGCATCGGCTCGGGCGTGGCATGGGCGGCCGTGGGCCTGGCGCTGATCGGCACCATGGTGCGCTGGTACGAGAGCTACCAGATCGCGCCCGACATTGGCCACATTCCGGTGAGCAACCTGTACGAAGTGTTCGTCATGTTCTGCTGGATGACGACCCTGTTCTACCTGTACTACGAGCAGCAGTACCGCACGCGCGCGCTGGGCAGCTTCGTGATGCTGGTAGTGAGCGCCGCGGTGGGCTTCCTGCTGTGGTACACGTTGGTGCGCGAGGCGCACGAGATCCAGCCGCTGGTGCCGGCACTCAAGAGCTGGTGGATGAAGCTGCACGTGCCGGCCAACTTCATCGGCTACGGCA
>DAMCAL010000167.1:0-5701 GCA_032059585.1 Burkholderiaceae bacterium | reverse complement strand
CGTGGGCTCGCTGCAGCGCCTGCCCAAGCTCATGCCCATGGGCCTGCTCAAGGAGTTGGCCTATACCGGCCGGCGCCTGGACGCCGAGCGGGCCCTGGCCTGCGGCCTGGTCACGGCCGTGTTCGATTCGCACGAGGCATTGGTGCAGGCGGCGCTGGCCTGTGCAGGCGAAGCGGCCACGAAACCGCCCGTGGCGGTGTGGGGCACGAAGCAGGCCCTGCACTACGCGCGCGACCACAGCGTGGAAGACAGCCTGCGCCAGATGGGCTGGCTGCAGGGCGCCATCTGGAGCAACCGACACGTGGCCGAAGCGGTGACGGCCATGCGCGAGCGGCGCGCCGGTGACTTTGCGCCGCTGGCGCCCCTGCAACGCTTCAGCGAGCGCTAGGGCTGCTCAGCATTGATGGCTGCTCGCGCTGAGCCGACAAGCGCTCGCGGCACTTTTGGGGGTGACCCGGCGTGCGGGGAAATGCGCCCCGCCGGCCGGCGCCTGCGCGGGGGCGTGCAAAAATCGCGGTTTCCGCCCGGTTCCGCCGACTCCCCCTACAAAAGAGGCCCAGCCCATGCCCAATGTCCACGTCATCGACCATCCCCTGGTGCAGCACAAGCTCACCCTGATGCGCAGGAAGGACGCCAGCACCAACAGCTTTCGGCGCCTGCTGGGCGAGCTGTCCACGCTGATGGCCTACGAGGTGACGCGCGACATGCCGCTGCAGGACTTCGAGGTCGAGACCCCGCTGGAGACCATGACCGGCAAGGTCATCGACGGCAAGAAGCTGGTGCTGGTGTCCATCCTGCGCGCGGGCAATGGCTTTCTGGAAGGCATGCTGAACGTGGTGCCCGGCGCGCGCATCGGCCACATCGGCCTGTACCGCGACCCCGAGACGCTGCAGCCGGTGGAGTACTACTTCAAGATGCCGTCGGAGATGCGCGAGCGCGACATCATCGTGGTGGACCCGATGCTGGCCACCGGCAACTCGGCCGCCGCAGCGGTTGCGCGGCTCAAGCAGCTCGGCCCGCGCTCGGTCAAGTTCGTCTGCCTGCTGGCCGCGCCCGAGGGCGTGGCCACGCTGCAGGCGGCGCACCCGGACGTGCCGATCTACACCGCCGCCATCGACCGCGAGTTGGACGGGCACGGCTACATCCTGCCCGGCCTGGGCGACGCGGGCGACCGCATCTTCGGCACCAAATAGGCCGGCGCCGCCTCAGCGCTCAGGGCACTCGCTGGCCCACGGTGGCGGAAGGCGGCTCTTCGCTGGCCGGTGGCACCGAGGCCTGGGTGGCCGCGCCCTGGCCCTGCCAGGTGGCCATCAGGTCGTCGGCCATGGCCTGCAGCAGGCGCAGCTCACGCGGGTCGAATGCGCGGGGGCTGGCATCAAGCAGACACAGCGACCCCAGCACATGCCCGGCCGCATCGCGCAGTGGCGCGCCGGCATAAAAGCGCACGCCCCTGCCGCGCAACGCCGGGTTGCCGGCAAAGCGCGCGTCGCGCCCGACATCCGGCACCACCATGGCCTTGCGCAGCGCCACCACGTGCGCGCACAGCGACAACCGCCGCGGCATCCGGTCCGAGTGCTGCGGAGCATCGTCGTGGTCGCCGTCATCTTCGCTGCTCCCGGCGCCCTCCCCGTCGGTCTCCAGCGCGCCGTGGCTGCACAGGTCGATCTGGTGCTTGCCGTCCACCAGCGACACCATCGCCTGCGGCACGTCGAAGATGTCGGCGGCCCGCTTGGCCGCGTGCAGGCACGCCTGGCGCACCCCGTCGCTGTCCAACACGCCGCTGTCCAGCAGCGCCTGCACGCGCGCCGCATCGTCCTCGGGAATCGGCGCCTCCTCGAACGCGTCGTGCAGATCGTTGCCCTGCAGCTCCGCCACGCAGGCCACCGTTTCGGCCAGCGACAGCGCCACGGCATCTGCGCCCAGCGATTGCGCGGCGTCGCCTGCCTCCAGCGGCTCCAGCGGCTCGCCCCACAGCGCCAGCACGATGCGCACCTGTGGCCAGCGTCGGTGCAGCCGGCGGCAGAAGTTGCGCGCCGCGGCGGCCGGCTCGCTGGCCAGCCAGACCACGCAGACGACGCGCACGCCGTCCAGCGCCAGCTCGTCCAAATGTCCGGCGGTGAGCGTGCCGAAGGCGCGCGTCTGCGCCGGCCAGCCCTGCAGCCCCACGGCGTGCGCCGCCATGCGCGCGGCAATGTGGTCCAGCTCCCACTTGCCGCCAAGGCACACGATCGGCGGCTGCGCCGACGGCAGCAGCGAGGCGGTGAGCGGCGGCGGGTACTGCTCCTCGAGGTCGTCGAGCAGCGCGTCCATGCCGTCGAACAGCCGCAGGCGGTGCTCCGGCGTGGCCACCCGCATGTGGTCGCCCATGGCCATGCGCAGCACCGGCACGGCGACCTGGCCGTAGAACGTGGGCACCGAACCCTTCAGCGATTCGATCTGGTTGACGCTCAGCTCGATGGCTTCCTCGGGGTCGCCCGCCAGCAGCCGCTGGTAGATGCGCGTGGGCTCGTCCAGCACCGGCTGGCTGCCCAGCAGCACGTCCAGAAAGGCAAGCTGCGGCAGGTAGCGCCCGATGACCAGCAGGCACACCGTGAGCGGCGTCGACATGATCAGCCCCACGGGGCCCCACAGGGTCGCCCAGAACGTCGCGGCCACCAGCAGCGACAGGATCGACAGCCCGGTGCTGGCGCCGTACAGCCAGGGCTCGATGATGTTGTTGCTGATCAGCTCCAGCAGCAGGATCAGCCCGATCGTCCACAGCACCAGGCTCCAGCCAGGGTTGACGGCGAACGCCAGCGTCAGCGGAAACAGCGCGGCCACGAACGCGCCCACATAAGGCACGAACCGCATCAGGCCGGCCAGCGCGCCCCAGAGGAAGGCGCCGGGCACGCCGATGGCCCACAGCCCCAGCGCCATCGGAATGCCATAGCTAACGTTCACCATCAACTGCATCGTGAGATAGCGCGAGATGCGTGCGCCCGCCTCGTCCATCGCGTCGGTGGCGCGGTGCAGGTTGGCGCCGAGCAGGCGCAGCAGACGGTCGCGCAGGTCCACGCGGTCCAGCAGGATGAAGATCACGAAGACCAGCACCAGGCCCGCGTCGGTCAGCGGACGCTTGAGCGCATCGAACGCAGCCACCGCCTGCTGCGCGGGGGTCAGCACGGGCGGCTCCACCTGCACCTTCTGCACGGCGCCGCCCGAGCGGCGGTTGCTGCTGCCGGTGAGCGCGGGCGCGGCGGCCTCCACTTCGTCCTGCACCACCTCCAGCGTACGCTTGGCCCCGTCGAACATGCCGGGCGCGCGCAGCTCCTTGGCCAGGCCGCGCAGCTTTTTGCGGATGGTGGTCTGGTAGGCGGGCAACTGTTCGCTCAGCACCCGCGCCTCGTTAGTGACGAAGACGGCTGCCACGCCCAGCACCGACAGCGTCAACGCCACCACCAGCAACACGGCCGGCAGGCGCGGCAGGCCGATGCGCTTGAAGCGCACCACCAGCGGGTCGAGCACGAAGCTGAGCAGGAAGGCCAGTGCCAGCGGCACCAGGATGGTGCGGCCGGCGTACAGGCCGGCGATGAGCAGCGCCGCGATCACCAGCCCAGCCATGAAGCGCAGGCTGGGCGCGAGCGTTACCAACGCGGCAGCGTCCGCGCGCCCCGACGGCGCGGCCAGCGGCGGGGTGGCGCTGGTGGGTGGGGGAAGGTCGTGCAGGGGCATGGGAGGCGGCGGGTATCCGGCCGATTGTTGCCACTGCGCCGCTGCGGGCGGTGTAGGCCAGGAAGCGGTGCGCCGCTCAGCCAAAGGCCCCTAGAGGGTGCCGCGCGCTCAGGCGACCTCTGGCGCGATCGCTTCGGCCCAGTCGTACAGCGCGCCCAGAATGCCTTCGGCGCGTTCGTCCGCCTGCTCGCCCAGGGTGTCCAGGCGCTCGAACAGCGTGTCGAACGTGAGGCCGCCGCCCTGCCCGTCCAGCAGCACGGCGGCGCGGTGCGCCTGCCAGCGTTCGTGCTCCTCGGGCGTCAACGTGTCGGGGAAGTTGCGCGCGCGGTAGCGCCACAGCAACTCGGCCAGGCGTGCGTCGTCGAAGCCCGTGCGCTCGCGGGCCAGCTCCTGCGGCGTGAGGGTGCGCAGCCGGGCCAGGCGGCGCCGGTCTTCGTTGCCGATGAAACCGCCGTACAGGTCCTGGTCCACGTCGGGCGGGGGCTCGGCGGGCCGCTCGAAGACGGCGGCCCAGGTGGCGCTCAGATCCGGCAGCGCGCGCGCGGCTTCGGCATGGCGCGCCGCCAGGTCCAGGTCAATGCCCCAGCGCTCGGCCAGCGCAGGCGTGAGCGTCTTCACATTGCCCACGACCATCGGCGACTTGTTCAGATGCACCGACTTGAGCGGCAGGCGCGACAGGCCATCCGGCAGGTCTGCGGTGCGCGTGAAAAGTCGCTGGCGAATCTCGGCCACGGACAGCGATGCGAGTTCGGTCGGGTCGTGCGCCAGGTTCCACGCCAGCACTTCGTTGCGGTTCGCCGGGTGGCTGGCCAGTGGCCACATCACTGCCAGGCAGCCGCGCTCGGCGGCGAACATCCCCGAGACGTGCAGGAACGGCCGCGCGGTCTGCGCCGTGGCAGGCAGGCGCAGTTCAGCCGCCACACCTTCCTTCTTGTGCAGCGACAGGGCGAAGTCGAACAGGCGCGGATGGTGCTGGCGGATCAGCCGGGCGAGGGCGATGGTGGCGCGCACGTCCGACAGCGCGTCGTGCGCCGCCTCGTGCACCAGGCCGTTGGCGCGGGTCAGGTGTTCCAGCCGGAAGCTGGGTTTGCCGTCGTCGCCCGTGGGCCAATGGATCCCGTCGGGGCGCAGGGCATAGGCCAGGCGCACCACATCCAGCAGGTCCCAACGGCCGCACTGGTTTTGCCACTCGCGGCCGTAGGGCTCCAGCAGGTTGCGCCAGAACAGGAAGCGGGTCACCTCGTCGTCGAAGCGGATGGTGTTGTAGCCCACGCCGATGGTGCCCGTGAGGGACAGCTCGGCGTGGATGCGGGCGGCGAACTCGTGCTCCGGTACGCCGCGCTGCAAGCAGATCTGCGGGGTGATGCCGGTGATCAGGCAGGCCTCGGGCTCTGGCAGGTAGTCCGTCGCCGGCTGGCAGTACAGCATGAGCGGCTCGCCGATCTCGTTGAGTTCGGCATCGGTGCGGATGGCGGCAAATTGCGCCGGCCGGTCGCGGCGGGGATAGGCGCCGAAGGTCTCGTAGTCGTGCCAGAGGAAGGTGTGCATGCAAGCGGGTCGCCGGAGGGCATCGTCGGTGAAGTCGCACAAGTATGCCCCGCCGGCAACGGCACAATCGCGCGCCATGCACCGTCCCTTTTCCCCTCTCCGCCAGGCCGCAGGTGGCCTGGCACTGGTCGGCCTGGGCCTGGCGGCGGGTTGCGCCAGCGCACCCCGGCAGCTGCCCGTCGCCCCCATGGCAGCCGCCCGGCCTGCAGCGGCGCTGCCGCGGCCCGTGGCCGCTCCCGCGCCGGCCCCTGTCGCCGCGACGGCTGCGCCGAGCCCGGCGCCTGCGCCCAGTGCCCAACCGCCGGAGCCAGCCCTGGCCGCCGCCGTGCCGCTGGCATCCGACCCGCCACCCGCGCCCGAGCCGGCACGCCCGGCCGCCCTCGACGCTGCCGGCTTTCGCCTTTGGGTGGAGGGCTTCGCTGCGCGCGCCGAGGCGGCCGGG
>DAMCAL010000166.1:0-5785 GCA_032059585.1 Burkholderiaceae bacterium | reverse complement strand
GTTGCGCTGGCTTTCTTCCAGCGCGGCCACGAAGGCGTCGTGCACCGAGCCGGGCTGCTCCAGGCGCACGCGCATCTTCTCCACCGGCGCCAGCATGGCCTCGAAGCCCTTGACCAGCTCGGCGCGCAGCACCGGGTAGCCCGCCAGACCGATGGCACGCGCGAAGCGGTTGGCCGTCGCCACGGACACCCCGACCGCCGCCGCGAGCTCGTCGATCGGCATGGTCGCTGCCTGCAGCGGGTGCTTGAGCACGTAGTTGGCGACCTGCTGGTGCGCGCGTGTCAACGAGGCCTTGGACCGGCTGATGCGCGTGGCGATCGTGAGCGGTTCCTGCGAAGGGACTGAGGACATGGGTGACGGCGGCCGCAATGATCAAAAATTTTCAGAATTGCATGTTAGTAATAATTTTTTCATCAACCAAGCCCTGTGAGAACTTTTTCGTCAGGGTAAACGCTTAGACAGGCCCCGGACGCACAAAAGCCCGCGCCGGTGAGGCAGCGGGCTTAGGGTGCGATCGCGGGTGGGTGGCCGCTTACTTGATGGTGGTCCAGTTGGGCATCGGCCGGTCGTCGGCGCGGTGCACCGTCTCCACGCCCTTGCGCATCGCCCAGGGGCGGATCTGGTGGTGCACGGGGATGTAGTAGTACTCGTCCTTGGTCAGCTTGAGCGCGTCGTTCAGCAGCGCGTCGCGCTTGGGCTGGTCCATCTCGGTCTTGATGTCCTGGATCATGCCGTCGAGCTTGGCGTCGGAGAAGCGCCCGCCGTTGTACACGCCGGCGGCCGTCTTGCCCTCCTTGGTGGACATGAGCGAGTCCAGCGTGTACAGCGCGTCGAACGTCGCCACGCCCCAGCCGAACAGGTAGGCGTTGACGTCGTTGTTCATCACGCGCGTGACGAACTGCGCCATGGGCGCGGCCGCCAGCGTGGTCTTGACGCCGATGCGCGTCCACATGGCCGTCACGGCCTGGCAGATGGCCTCGTCGTTCACGTAGCGGTCGTTGGGGCACTCCAGCTTGATGGCGAAGCCCTGCGGGTAGCCGGCGTCGGCCAGCAGCTTCTTGGCCGCCTCCACGTCGTACTTGGAGGCGCGCTCGTCGAGCTGCTTGCTCCAGCCGTGGACCATCGGCGCGACCATGGCGCCGGCGGTCACGGACAGGCCGCGCATGGTGTTCTTGTGCAGCCCGGCCGTGTCGATGGCCTGGTACAGCGCCTGGCGCACGCGGCGGTCCTTCAGCGGGTTCTTGCCCGGCGTGCCCGCGCCCGGCAGCTCGTCACGGAACTGGTCCATGCCGATGAAGATGGTGCGGTTCTCGGGGCCCTCGATGATGGTGATGTCGGGCGAGGACTTCATGCGCGCCAGGTCCTGCGGTGGCGGATCGACCACCAGGTCCACCTGGCCGGAGATCAGCGCCGCGGTGCGGGTGGCGGCCGACTTGATCGGGGTGAACACCACCTCGTCGACGTTGCCGCGCGGCTTGTCCCACCAGTCGGCATTCTTCTTGAGCGTCACCTTCACGTCGGGCTGCCAGCCGACCAGCTTGAACGGGCCGGTGCCATTGGCGTTGCGCGAGGCGTAGTTCTCCTCCTTGCCGCCGTAGTCCTGCGACTTCACCGAGTTGTGCTTCTCGGCCCAGGCCTTGTTCATGATGCGCGCCTCGGTCAGCTCGCGCAGCAGGATCGGGTTGGGGCCCTTGAGCATGACGTCCACCGTGTGGTCGTCCACCTTCTTGACTTCCTTGACGCTTTGCGTCGCGCTTTGCAGGTTGGACGGCGGCGTCATGGCGCGCGTCAGCGAGAACACCACGTCGTCGGCGGTGAACGGCGAGCCGTCGTGGAACTTGACGCCCTCGCGCAGCGTGAAGCGCACCTGGGTCGGGGTGATCTGCTCCCACTTGGTGGCCAGCGCCGGCTCCACCTGGAACTTCTCGTCGTAGCGCACCAGGCTCTCGTAGACCTGCTGCAGGAAAGCATGCGTGGTCTGGTGGTTCTGCGCGTGCGGGTCCACCGTGAGGATGTCGTTGGCCCCGGCCCAGCGCAGTGTGGCCGCGCCGCTGGCAGTGGCGGCGCCCAGGGCCAGCGCCGCGGCGCCCGCCAGCAGCGCCATGCGGAATGTCTTGCGTTGTGTCATCACACTTGTCTCCTTTGTTGGAATGTGGTGACGCATCCTAACCAAAACGGCAACGGCCGCACATGGCGGCCGTCCGGGGGAGAAGCCTGCGCGGGCAGTCCGCGCGGGGCTGCAGGTTTCAGCGGAACTTGGGCAGGTTGAACTGCGGCGGCACGCCCATGCGGGTGTTGATGATCCATTGCTGGGCGATGGACAACAGGTTGTTCGTCAGCCAGTACAGCACCAGGCCGGCCGGAAAGAAGAAGAACATCACACTGAAGACCAGCGGCATGATCCACATCATCATGGCCTGCATCGGGTCCGGCGGCGCGGGGTTCAGCGCCGTCTGCAGCAGCGAGCTGGCGGTCATCAGGAGCGGCAGGATGAAGAACGGGTCGGGCGAGGACAGGTCCCTGATCCAGCCGATCCACGGCGCGTTGCGCATCTCCACGCTGGACAGCAGCACCCAGTACAGCGCGATGAACACCGGGATCTGGATCACGATGGGCAGGCAGCCGCCCATGGGGTTCACTTTTTCCTCGCGGTAGATGCGCATCATCTCCTGCTGCATCTGCTGGGGCTTGTCCTTGAGGCGCTCGCGCATTTCCTGGATGCGCGGGTTGATGGCCTTCATCTTGGCCATGCTGGCGTAGGCCTTGGCGTTGAGCCAGTAGAAGGCGATCTTCAGCAGCACCACCAGCGCCACGATGGACCAGCCCCAGTTGCCCAGCACCTTGTGCAGCTGGTCCAGCAGCCAGTACAGTGGCTTGGCCAGGATGGTCAGCCAGCCGTAGTCCTTGACCAGCTCCAGGCCCGGGGCGAGCTGCTCGAGCTTCTTCTCGATCTGCGGGCCGGCGTACAGGTGCGCCTGCACCGCCTTGGCTTGGCCGGGCGCGATCTCGCCCAGCGGCGTGATCATCCCGACCGAGTACAGGTTGGTGTCGACCTTGCGCACGAACAGCTCGCGCTGCACGCCCGGCTCGAGCAGCCAGGCGGTGGCGAAGTAGTGCTGCACCATGGCCACGTAGCCGTTGTCGGCGCTGCGGTCGATCTCGGCCTTGTTGTTCTCGATGTCCTTGAAGTCGACCTTGTGGTACTTCTTGGCGTCGGTGTAGACGGCCGGACCGGTGAAGGTCGAGTAGAACGACGACTCGCCCGGCGGCTTGTTGCCGTCGCGCACCAGCTGCAGGTACAGCTGCGGCGACACGGGCGCGCTGCCGGTGTTGACCACCTCGTGCGTGACGGCGATGTCGTAGGAGCCGCGCTGCAGCGTCCAGGTCTTGACCAGCTTCAGGCCCCCCAGGTCGGGCGACTCGAACCGCACGTCCAGCGTGTTCTGGCCCTCGCCGAGCGCGCGCGGGCCGGGCACCACCGCCATGGGCGTCTTGTGCGTGGCGTAGGCGCCGCCGATCAAGCCGGTCTGGGCCACATAGACGCGCTGCGCGCTCTCGTCGAGCAGCACGAAGGGCTGCGCCTTGTCCTGCATGTCGGCGTACTGCAGCAGCTCGCCATGCACCAGCGAGCCACCCTCGCTGTCGAACGACAGGCGCAGCACGTCGGTGCTCACGGAAACGCGCTCGCGCGTGGCGGCGGCCGGGGCATTGGCTGGCGGCTGCGCGCCCGTGGGCGGCTGGGCGGCCGCGCCGGCGCTGGCCGTCGTCGCCACCGGCACCTCCGCCGGCGTGCTCGCGCCCGGGCCCGTGGTGGCCACCGGGGCCGTCTGCGCCGGCGGGCTGGGGAAGAATGTGGCCTTGTTGCCGTTGTGGATCTGCCACTTGTCCCACAGCAACACCATGGAAAAGCCAAAGATCACCCACAGGATGGTGCGGCGGATGTCGTTCATGGAGAGGTCTTGTCCAAAGAGGAGGAAGTGGACGGGGCGACGAGCCGCGACAGCAGCCCGAAGGCGCGCGGCGCCTGCCCGGGCACGGGGTCGTGCCCGCCCGGGCACCACGGATGGCAGCGCGCCAGGCGGCGCAGCGTGAGGTAGCTGCCGGCGGCCGCGCCGTGCTGCTCGAGCGCGCCGATGGCGTAGAGCGAGCAGGTCGGCTCGAACCGGCAGGACGCGCCCAGCCAGGGGCTGAGCAGCAGCCGGTAGCCGCGCACCAGGGCGATCAGCAGGCGGCGCATCATGGGGCGGGCGCCTCGCGCTGGCGCGTGGCACGCGCGAACAGCTGCTCGAGCTCGGCGCGCACGGCGCGCTTGAGCGCCTCGGAGCTGGCGCTGACGAACTGGCCGCGGTCGAAGGTGGCGCGCAGGCGCACCACGTGGGCGGCCTGCACCGGCAGGCGTGCGCCGTGCTCGTGCGCGACGGCCCGGATCTGGCGCTTGATGGCGTTGCGCGTGACGGCGCGGCGCGCCCAGCGCTTGGGCACCATGGCACCCAGCCAGGGCGCGGCGGCCGTGCCGGCAGGCAGCAGGAACAGGGGGTGGAGCGGGGGCTGCGGCGCGCCGGCATCTCCGCCGGACGGCGCCTCGAGCGGCGCGTCAGCGTTCAGCATCAGGCGGTGCAGCGCAAAGTGCGCGGTGCGCGCGACCGTGCCGCCCGCCAATACCGCCTGGAACTGGGGACGGGTCTTGAGCCGGTGCATGACGACGCTGCCGCACGCCCAGGCCGGGCAACCGACGCGTGCAGCCTGTGGCCTCAGACGGCCAGGCGCTTGCGGCCCTTGGCGCGGCGGGCGTTGATGACGGCGCGGCCGCCGCGTGTCTTCATGCGCACGAGAAAGCCATGGGTGCGGGCGCGGCGCGTCTTGGAGGGCTGGTAGGTACGTTTCATGGTGTCGGTCCTTCAATGGTGCAGTGACTGGGGCGCAGCAGCCCGCCCGAAACAGTTACGGACAAGGCCACGCGGATGCCGGGCCCGTCTCCCCTGCCCGGTGGCACGCACAGGTGCACTGGTGGAAAAACCGCTCGCCCAGGTTTGGCTACCCTGAACGCATTTCAGGGAAACCGGCGATTATTGCAGGCACGCGCCGCCCTGGCAATGCCCGAGGCCGGTCCAAGGGCTCTCCGAGCAGGCCGCCAGATTGTGGATAACTTATTGACAAGGTAGAATTTGAGGCTCCCGGCGTTCCTCCTATCCACAACTACAACCACATTCGATGCACGAGGAACCCTTGTCCTCCCCTGACGATTTCGACGGTGCCAGCGCCGGCCAGGGCCTGTGGCAGGCCTGCGCCGAGCTGCTCGCCCAGGAGCTGCCCGAGCAGCAGTTCAACACCTGGATCAAGCCCCTCGTCGCCCAGGTCGCGCCCGACTTTTCACGCGTCACCCTGCTGGTGGCCAACCGCTTCAAGCTCGACTGGATCCGCGCGCAGTACGCCGGGCGCATCACCGCGCTGCTGCAGGATCTCTACGGCCAGCCGGTGACACTGGAGTTAGCGCTCGCTCAGCGGGAAAGCGTGGTGCGCACGTACGTTCGCGCGCCGGCAGCACCGGCACCCGCAGCCACGGACCTGGCGGCGAACGCGCCCGCAGGCGACGTGGGCGCGGACGGCGCCTTTCGCACGCGGCTCAACCCGGCGCTCACCTTTGAAACCCTGGTGGAGGGCACCGCCAACCGCATGGCGCGCTCGGCGGCCATGCACGTGGCCGGCTCGCCCGGGCACCTGTACAACCCCCTGTTCATCTACGGCGGCGTGGGCCTGGGCAAGACCCACCTGGTGCACGCGGTGG
>DAMCAL010000165.1:0-5876 GCA_032059585.1 Burkholderiaceae bacterium | reverse complement strand
TGGACCACACCGAGCACGACACGCAGATCATCGTCACCGAGCAGGGCCTGGCCGATCTGCGGGGCTTGAGCCCGCGCCAGCGCGCGAAGGTGATCATCGAGCGCTGCGCGCACCCCGACTGGCGTGCGCTGCTGCAGGACTATGTCGAGCGCGCCCAGCGCGGCGGCGCGCAGCACACGCCGCACCTCCTGTCGGAGGCGCTGTCGTGGCACCAGCGCTTTCTGGACACCGGCAGCATGCGCCCCTAGGGCGCGTCGGGCGGCGCCAGCCAGTGCGCGGCCGGCGCCGGCCGGCCGAAGAAAAACCCTTGCGCATAGACGCAGCCCATGGCCAGCAGCACCTGGCGATGGGCTTCGTTTTCCACGCCCTCGGCCACCACGTCGAGCTGCAGCGCGCGCCCGAGGCTGAGCACGGCCTCGATGATGGCGTGGCTGCGCGGCTGGTTGCCACGGTCCAGGTCGCGCGTGAAGGACCGGTCGATCTTGATCATGCTCAAGGGGAACCGGTGCACGTGGCCCAGCGACGAGTAGCCGGTGCCGAAGTCGTCCAGCGCCGTGCCGACGCCGGCGTCCTGCAGCCGCTGCAGGATCGGTGCCACCGCTTCCGGGTCCCCCAGCAGGGTGCTTTCGGTCACCTCGATGTGCAGCCGCTCGGGGACGAAGCCGGTGCGGTCGAGCAGCGCCAGCAGGGCTTGGTCGAAGTCGGCATTCACGAAGTGCCGCGGCGACACGTTGAGCGTGAGAAAACCACCGGCGCGCACCAGCGGTGCACCGGCCCGGCAGGCCAGTTCGTACAGGTGCCAGTCGATGGATTCGATCAGGCCGGTCTGCTCGGCCACCGGCAGGAACTCCCCGGGACCCTGGAGCCCGCGCACCGGGTGCTGCCAGCGGATCAGGGCTTCGTAGCCCACGGTGGTGCCGTCAGACAGGCGCACGATCGGCTGGAAGAACGGCTCGAATTCGCCCACCTGCAGCGCGCGGCGCAGCTCCTGCTCCACCTCCAGCACGTTCATGGCCGCTTCCTGCTGGCTGTCTTCGTGCAGCACGAAGCGCTGGCGCCCGCCGGCCTTGGCGCGGTACAGCGCGACGTCGGCGTCGTGCAGCACCTCGTCGATGGTCTGGTACCGCGCGTGCCCGACGGCCACGCCGATGCTCATCGAGATGGACAGCTCGCGCCCGCCGACCTGCACCGGCGGCTGCATCGCCGCCAGGATGCGCTGGGCCACCTGGCAGGCCGTCGCCGGCTGCGGGCAGTGCTCCAGCAGCACCGCGAACTCGTCGCCCGACAGCCGCGCGGCCACATCCGGCACGCGCACGCACTCGAGCAGCCGGCGCGCCACCTCGCGCAGCACCTCGTCGCCCGCCAGGTGGCCCAGGTTGTCGTTGAACAGCTTGAAGCGGTCCACGTCCAGGTACAGCAGGGCGAAGCCGCCGCTCGCCTGGCGCTGCTGCGTGGCCAGGGCGCGTTCGAGCCGGTCGCGCAGGTACACGCGGTTGGGCAAGCCGGTGAGCGGGTCGTGCATCACCTGGTGCTTGAGCTGCTCCTCCACCTGCTCGCGCACGGCGATCTGCTGGCGCAGCTCCTGCGTGCGCCGGTGCACCCGCTCTTCCAGCTCGGCATTGAGCGTCTGCAGCGCCTCGGCCTGCAGGCGGCGGTGCACGCTGGTGGCGATCTGGTGCGACACGAAGGTCAGCAGGTCCGCGTCCTGCGCGTCGAAGTGCAGGTTCGCGCGGTAGCTCTGCACCACCACCACGCCCATCACGCCCGCGGGGCCCAGCAGCGGCGCGCCGAGCCAGCACACGGCCGTGAACCGGTCGTCGGCCGGTGGTGCGACGTCGCCGCGCGCCACCAGAGCGTGCAGCCCCGCGGTGTCGAGCAGCAGCGTGCGGCCCTGGCGGATGACGTATTCGCTCACGCCCCGGCTGAACGGGCGCGTCAGACCGCGCTCGCCGGCAGTGTCGACGCGGTAGGGAAACTGCAGCCTGTGCCCATCGGCCGAGACCAGGGCAATGTAGAAATTTTCCGCGTTGATCAGCTCCCCCACCGCCGCGTGCACGCTGCGGTAGAACTGGTCGTCGCTCTCCTGGCTGTTGGCCATGGCGGCGATGCGGTACAGCGTGGCCTGCAGGTGCGCGGCGCGCTCGCGCTCGGCGATCTGCTCTTGCAGCTGCACATTGGCCTGCGCCAGCTCGCGCGTGCGGTCGGCCACGCGCTGCTCCAGCTCCTGCTGGCCGTGCTTGCGCTCCACCGCGTTGAGCACGTGCTCGGCGACAAAGCCCAGCAGTGCGCAGTCGGCCTCGGTGTAGGCCTGCCCCTCGCGGTAGCTTTGCACCGCCAGCGCGCCCAGCACCTCGGCTCCGCGGCCCATCGGCACGCCCATGAAGTCCACCGCCGGCGTGCCCAGCACGGGGCCGCGCACAATGCCCAGCTGCTGCGCCACCTCCTGGGCAGGACCGCGCACGGTGCGCGCCTGGCGGATGATGGCCAGGGTGAAACTGTCGCCCAGCTCCGCGACCGGAACCTCCTGGCCCGGCCCGTAGAGCTGGCCGTCCTTCTCGTCAGCGAAATAGATGAAGCGCAGCACCTCGCGCTGGCGGTCGTACAGCGCGATGAAGAAGTTCCGCGCGTACATCAGCCGGCCGATGATCTGGTGCAGGCCGCGCAGCATGCTGTCCATGTCCTGCACGGACGCCGCCAGGTCGGCGATGGCGAACAGCGCGTGCTGCAGCTGCTCGGCCTGTTCCAGATGCCGCACCGACGCTTCCAGGCGGCGCAGGCGCGACAGTTCCGACAGGCGCCGCGCGGCCAGCGCCAGCAGGGGGGCGGCGGCCGCCGGCAGGGGCGCCGTGGGCAGGGCGGGAGGCGCCAGCACCAAGGCCTGGCAATCCGCAGGCTCGGCGCACAGCAGGTGCACATGGGGCGGATGGGCCGCGCGCGGCGTCGCCAGGGCAATCCGGGCGTCCCGCCGGGCTTGCGGCGACGGCATGTCATACGGCTCGAAGACGATGTCCTCGCCCTCTTGCCAGGCGATGGTGCAGCCGGGCAGGCCGCCCAGCGCCAGCGCACGCTGCAAGGCCGCCGCGACCGCGCGGCCAGTGTCGGCTGTCAGCACCGCCACGGCCGCCCCAGACACCGCATTGCCGCTGCCCGTGCCGTCGGGCGCCGTGTCGGAGTGCGTGGGCTGCATCTGGCTCATCTTCCGTCCCTGCGTACATTCCTGTGTTGCCGGGCCACCCTGCCCGGAAAAGGCAGGCCCCGGCTGGATGTATCCAAGTGTATCGACATTGTCACCCGGGCACGTTCAGCGCCACGATACCCTGGTGTGCCGCCTGGAGATCAGGGTGCACGGGGCCGCGCACTGGCGGCGCTACCGCCGCGTGCGCGTCACCCGATGAAACGTCCGGTGCCGCCCAGCACCCCCAGGTCGACGAAACGCGAGCCGACGAACGGAGGCTGACCGCCGTAGTCGACCATGAACCCGCCCAGGTCCCATTGGCGGATGCCGGCCAGCGCGGTGCGCAGCTTGGCCTGCGTCACGTCCTTGCCGGCGCGCTCCAGGCCCTCCAGCAGCACGCGGGCGTTCACGTAGGCCTCCAGGCTGCCCTGCGAGAACTCGCTGGCGCCCTGGGCGCGCATGGCAGCCTGGTAGTCGCGCACCAATTGCAGCCGGCCGCGGTGCGGGTCGGGCACGACCATGGTCAGCGCCAGGCCGCTGGCGGCGTCGCCCAGTTGCGCCAGGCTGGCACCGGGCAGCGTCACGCTCACCCCGGCCATCAGCACGCCGGGCATTTGCGCCTTGATGCCGCGCACCAGTTCCACCGACACGGTACCGGCCGTGGCCAGCAGCACCGCCGAGGGGCGCGCCGCGGCAACGGCCTGCAGCACTTCGGCCAGGTTCTTGCCGTCGGTGGCGATGGCTGCCTGCACCGCCAGCTTGGTGCCGAGCTTTTGCAGCGAGGCTGTGGCCACCTCGAGCAGCTCGCGGCCGTAGCCGTTGTCCAGGTAGACGATGCCCAGCCCCTTCAAACCCATGCCGGTCAGGCGTTCGGTGAGGCGCTGCACCTCGTCGGTGTAGCTGGCGCGCACGTGGAACACGTTGCGCGCGCCCTTGCGCAGCGAGGCGGCGCCGGTGATGGGCGCGATGTGCGGCAGCCCGGCCTCCTCCAGCAGCGGCACGATGCCGGTGTTGTTGGGCGTGCCCACGCACGACAGCAGCGCCAGCGCGCTGCCCTGGGAAATGATCTGGCGCACGTTGGCCACCGTGCGCTCGGGCACGTAGCCGTCGTCGACGATCTGCAGCTGCACGCTGCGCCCGTGCACGCCGCCGCGCGCGTTGGCCTGGGCGAAGGCGGCACCCGCACCTTGCTGGATGTCGCTGCCGAAGTTCAGCAGCGGGCCGGTGGTGGGCGCGGAGCAGGCGATCTGGATGGCCCGGGCGGTGACGCCGGGTGCGTCCTGCGCATGGGCGGCAGGCACCAGGGCTGGCGCGGCCAGCAGGGTGGCGCCGGTACGGCAGGCGAGAGAAACGAAGCGACGGCGGTCCATGGCAGGCAGTACTGAAGAGAGGATGAGGGAAACGCCCGGCGCCGTGCGCCGGCAGATGTTGCGCCCGGGACAGCCGCGCGCCGCCTGCGGCCAATAATGCGGGCGACGACCCGGCGGTGCGCAGGGCAGGCGGCGATTCTACGAAGGGCGCCCCCCACTGCCCCGCGTGCCGCGCACCCTCCCGCTGCTGCTTCTGCCGAGACCTGCACCATGCCCATCTGGACCCGACCCATCACCCTCGAACAGCTCAACGCCCTGGGCGCGAACACTGCCGTCTCGCACCTGGGCATCGAGTTCACGGAAATCGGTGACGATTTCCTGCGCGCGCGCGTGCCGGTGGACGCGCGCACGCGCCAGCCCTACGGCCTGCTGCACGGCGGCGTGAGCGTGACCCTGGCCGAGACCATGGGCTCGGTGGGCGCCGCCTGCGCCGCGCCCGAAGGCCACCGCGCCGTCGGCCTGGAGATCAACGCCAACCACCTGCGCTCGGCCACGCAGGGCTGGGTCACCGGCACGGCGCGGGCGCTGCACATCGGCAAGAGCACCCACGTCTGGCAGATCGAGATGGCCAACGAAGCCGGCGAGCCGACCTGCGTGTCGCGCATCACCATGGCCATACTCAAACCAACCCCCTGAGCGGCTGCGCCGTTTCCCCTTCTCTGGCGCGCGCTGAAGCGCGCTGGGAAGGGGGACGACGCTGGTGGACTGGCAGAGCCAGATCCATGGCGTCTGCGGGTGGGGGGCGGCCTGCTGCGCAGGCGCCTCGGGGTGCCGGTGCGGCGCTGGCGCCAGGTTTTTCAGGTGATTTTGGCGTCTTGCGCTTATGCAGCAAGCGCTGGCAGCTATCTATTCGGTAGCGTCGTTCTGCCGCGCCAGGCGTTCGCTGGACCAGTACACCTCTTCACCGGCCGAGCCGTCGGGGCGGTGGCGGTTGAGCGCGCGCGAGAGCACGAACAGCAGGTCCGACAGGCGGTTGAGGTACTGGCGCGGGGTGGGGCGCATGGCCTCGCTGTCCTGCAGGGCCACCACCGCGCGCTCGGCGCGGCGGGCCACGGTGCGGCACACGTGCGCCTGCGCCGCGGCGCGCGTGCCGGCGGGCAGGATGAATTCCTGCAGGCGCGGCAGCTGCGCGTTGTAGTGCGCGAGCGCCTGGTCCAGCTGCAGCAGCGCGTCGTCCTTGAGCAGCTCATAGCCGGGGATGGACAGCTCGCCGCCCAGGTTGAACAGCTGGTGCTGCACGTCGACCAGCAGCTCGCGCATCTCCTGCGGCAGGCTCTCGCACAGCAGCAGGCCGATGTGGCTGTTGAGCTCGTCCACGTCGCCCATGGCGT
>DAMCAL010000164.1:0-5876 GCA_032059585.1 Burkholderiaceae bacterium | reverse complement strand
TGGCCACGCCCGAGATCAGCCCGCCGCCGCCGATGGCCACGAACACGGCGTCCAGCCCGCTGCCGAGCTGCTGCACCTGGCGCAGGATCTCCATGGCGATGGTGCCCTGGCCGGCGATCACGTCCGGGTCGTCGAACGGGTGCACGAAGGTCAGGCCCTGCGCGGCCTGCAGTTGCACCGCGTGCCCGTAGGCGTCGGAGTAGCTCTCGCCGTGCAGCACGACCTCGCCGCCGAGCGTTTTCACGGCGTCGATCTTGACCTGGGGCGTGGTGGTCGGCATGACGACCACGGCACGCGTGCCCAGCTTGGCCGCGCTCATGGCCACGCCCTGCGCGTGGTTGCCGGCCGAGGCGCAGATCACCCCGCGCGCCAGCTGCTCGGGGGGCAGCTGCGCCATCTTGTTGTACGCGCCGCGCAGCTTGAAGCTGAAGACGGGCTGCTGGTCCTCGCGCTTGAGCAGCACCTTGTTGTGCAGCCGGCGCGAGAGGCTGCGCGCGGGCTCGAGGTCGGTCTCCACGGCCACGTCGTACACGCGCGCGGTCAGGATCTTCTTCAGGTAGTCGAACGGGGTCAGGGGCGCGGACATGGGCAGGGCCGGTGGGCTGGATGCTGCGCCGCAGCAGCGGCAACGGCGCGGGGGCGCCCATCATAGTGGGCCGCACGGAGGCGAAAAAAAGCCCCGGGCGGTGAGGCCCGGGGCTGTAATCCATCTGCAAGGAGATGGAGGAGACAAGCGTTGCGACCGGCGCCGAAGGTGCCTGCGCGGTCGATGCGCGGATGGTAGCGCACTGCGTGCTGCGTTGCAGCAAAATCCCGCCTTCACGCGGCGGCGCCTGGCATGCAGCCAGGGCGGCATGGGCGCCGCACAGGCACAACGCAAATCAACCAAAGGAATTCGCCATGGAATGCACGGTGAGCTGGACCGGTGCGGCAGGCACGCGCTCGGGCATGGGGTTCGTCGCCGAGACCGGCAGCGGGCACGCGCTGGTGATGGACGGCGCGGCCGATGCCGCCCGCCCGGACCACGGCGGACAGAACCTCGCGCCCCGGCCGATGGAGCTGTTGCTGGCGGGCACCGGCGGGTGCACCGCGTACGACGTGGTGCTGATCCTCAAGCGCGGGCGGCACGATGTGCGCGGCTGCACGGTGCGGCTGACGGCCGAACGCGCCGAGCGCGACCCCAAGGTGTTCACCCGCCTGCACCTGCATTTCACCGTCACCGGCCGCGGCCTGCCGCGCGACGCGGTGGAGCGGGCCCTCGCGCTGAGCCACGAGAAGTACTGCTCTGCCAGCATCATGCTCGGGCACACGGCGCAGATCACCACCGGGCTGGAGCTGGTCGAGGCCTGAGCGCCGGCGGCACGCCGCGCCCGGGGGCCGCGGTCAGATGTGGTGCGCCGTGGTCGTCATCACCTTGGCGGCCGCCCGCATCAGCCAGCGCGCCGGCGCCGGCAGCGGCAGGGCGCCGGCGGCCTGCGCCTGGGCTGCGTGGCGCTCTTCGTCGCTGCGCATGCGCTCGACCACCACGCGCGAGGGCAGGTCCTGGGCGGGCAGGCGGTCCAGGTGGCTGCGCAGGTGCTCGGCCACCTGGCGCTCCGTTTCCACCACGAACCCCAGGCTGGCACGGTCGCTCACGCGCGCGGCCAGCAGGCCGACCGCGAACGCGCCGCCGAACCACAGCGGGTTCAGCCAGCTCGCGCGCCCGCCCAGCGCATCCAGCCGCTCTTGCGTCCAGGCCAGGTGGTCGGTTTCCTCGCGGGCGGCCTGTACTAGGTCGCGCCGAAGGGCTTCGTCGCGCGTCACGCAGGCCTGTGCCATGTACAGTGCCTGGGCGCAGACCTCGCCGACGTGGTTGACCCGCATCAAGGCGGCCGAGAGGCGCTTGTCCTGCGGGCCGAGCTCGCCAGCCGGCATGCCCTGCGCGGGCGAGGGCTCGCTGGCCCGCGGCCGGGCGAACAGCGTTCGCAAGGCGGTATCGGTGGCGATCAGCAGGGGATTCATGTTCGAAACAGAAGGAATACCGGACATCTAATTCCTTTTGGTGCCGGAAAAGGTTTTGCCAAGGGCGGCTTACCGCGCGGGCAGAGTGTTGCCACTTGTTGCACCACGGCTGTTGCACTTGGACAACGAAAAGCCGCTTCTACCCGGAAGATACGGGAATTTCTTTGCGAATCGTCGCATGGTCTGTTGCAATAGGACCAACTTCCCCACCAGGAGGTTGGCCCGGGGAACCGTCGGGGTTGTGCATGAGCCCGGTGCCCATTAATCCTCACGATCCGGCGCCCTCTGTTTAACCTTGGAGTAACACGCAATGAAAAAATCCCTGATTGCACTGGCAGTGCTGGCCGCTTCCGGTACCGCAATGGCCCAGTCGTCCGTGACGCTGTTCGGTATCGTCGACGTCGGCGTGACGCACGTGTCGGCCAGCCGTTCGGCTACCGGCCTGTCGCAGAGCGGCAACTCGTCCAGCCGCCTCGGTTTCCGTGGCGTCGAAGACCTGGGCGGCGGCCTGAAGGCCGGCTTCTGGCTGGAAGGCGCAGTCAAGCCCGACGACGGCACGGGCGCTGGCGGTGGCAATGCAGGTCCTGGCTTCGCTTTCATGCGTCGTTCGACCATCAGCCTGTCGGGTGGCTTCGGTGAAGTCCGCATGGGCCGTGAACTGACCGCCGGCTACGTGCGCACCTCGTCGTACGATCCGTTCGGCCAGGTGGGTCTGGCTTCCGTGCAAGGCCTGGCCACTGCCCGCGTGAGCAACGGCATCAGCTACCACACCCCCACCGCGCTGGGCGGCTTCTCCGCCATGGCCCACTACGGCTTCGGCGAAGGTGCCAAGTTCAGCCACGGCCGCTACATCGGCCTGAACGTCGGCTACAACAACGGCCCCCTGAGCGTGGGCGTGGCTGCTGACCGCCAGAACAACGCCGTGGGCGACACCGACCGCAAGACCTGGTCGGCTGGCGTGTCGTACGACCTGGGCATGGTCAAGCCTGCCTTCATGTACTTCCGCGACAACCGCGGTGGCCTGAAGTCCGACGCCATGATGCTGGCCCTGACCGCCCCCCTGGGCCCAGGCCGCCTGCTGGCTTCGTACACGCGCTACGACATGAAGAACAGCGACAACGATTCCAACGCCCTGGCAGTTGGCTATGTGTACGACCTGTCCAAGCGCACCGCCGTGTACGGCACGTTCGCCCACATGAACAACAAGAACGGTGCTGCGCGTAACCTGAACGGTACGGGCGACATCGGCATGGTGGCGACGGACGTGGAGCCCGGCAAGAACGTGAACGGCTACCAGATCGGCGTTCGCCACGCATTCTGATGGAGCGCTGGCATCCGCCAGCCATCCGGAATGACAAGAACCGCGACCTTAGGGTCGCGGTTTTTTTTGTGCTGTCGCCGATGTAACAAAACCCTAGGGAAAACGCCTGTGGCAAGAATGCGATGTGGTCTTGTCCACACGGAACCGAATCTGAAGAATGAAGCTTCTCCCTTGATTTTTCTTCCCCTCCCAAGAAAGACATCCCCATGCAATTTATCGGCAAGAAAACTCTTGTGCTGGCGGCACTCGTGACGACCATTCCCATGCTTCATGCACAAACCAGCACAAGCAAGGTCGAGCTTTGGGGCATCGTGGATGCAGCAATCCGCCACACCAACAACGAAGGCCCCACACAAAGCAGCAAAACCGATCTGCGCGGCGGCGGCATGTCGCAAAGCCGCTGGGGCATCAATGTGGAAGAAGACCTGGGAGGCGGCAGTAAGGCTCTCGTCGTGCTCGAGAACCGGGTGGACGCCGATACCGGGGCGGTTTCCGCGCCATTTTTCCAACTGGCGAGCGTGGGCCTGCAGGGTCCCTTCGGCCGCGTGACCGCAGGCCGGCAGTGGAACGTGCTGTTCGACGTCGTGACCAGCACATATGCTTCCTTCCCCTATTCGCCCTACATGGAGGTCTATAAGCCCGAGCTGGGGATGGCCATGGGGGCGCGCACGAGCAATTCCCTGAAGTACACGTTCGCCACGCCTGACCGCAGCTTCGTGGGCGGGCTGCAGTATTCGTTCGGTGAGAACAACGACACCAGCGGGCTGGAGGCAGGCCTGCCTGCCTCCCAGGCACAGGTGCCGGCCTTCGTGGGGAGCACGCTGCAGGGCGGCGCCATGAGGACCGCTGGAGGCTACCTGCGCTACGCCGCCAGCGGCTTTGCGGTGGGCGGCGGCTACATGCGCACCACACTGCCGGGCGGCACCGATGTCGACGCCTGGACGCTGGGCGGCTCCTACCGTATGGGCGGTTGGTACTTCAACACGGGCTATGGCATGAATAAGGCCAAGTACGCTACGGTGACCAACCCCATTGTCGGGTTCCGCAACGCCGTGGACGCCGCCATCCTGGGGCAGTTTTGGCAGGGCCAGACCAACGGCGGGTTCATGCCGGGCGATGCGAACAAGCGCCAGCTGTTCAAGGTCGGAGTGGGTTACCAACTCACGCCCCAGCTCAATCTGGGCGTGCATTACTTCCGCGGCAAGCAATCGGGCTCGACCTCGGGCGCCTACAACGGCAACGCCAACTTCTACGTCGCGGTGGCCGACTACGCGTTCAGCAAGCGCACTGACGCCTATTTCGGCGTGGACCACACCAGCATCGGTGGCGGCAGCGCCATCAGGCTGGACGCCGCCAGCGGCGCCCGCAACCGTACCGGCATCACGCTGGGCCTGCGTCACCGCTTCTGATCGTTTTCCTCTGTCTCCGCGCGCGGTCTTCGGCTGCGCGTGGCCTCACCTCAGCAAGGCCTCCTTTCGGGAGGTCTTGCTTTTTTTGCATGCAAGCATGCCGTGCGCAAGGCGCACGCATATCCCGCACGTGCGTTCACCCGGGGCTTTCCCTATGGCTGAGGGCGCCCTCGGATGCGGCATAGTCACACTTTTCACATACCGAGGGGTTTTCCAATGCAGCTCAAAAGGTTGCTTCTTTCCATGCTCGCGGCATCCGCCGTGGTCGCCGTACCTGCGGTGCACGCCAAGACGTTCAAGTGGGCCAGCCAGGGCGAGATCTCGACCTGGGACATCCACTCGCAGAACAACGCGCTGCAAAACGGCATCCACGCGTACGTGTACGAAAGCCTGGTCTACTACGACAGCAAGACCTTCCAGGTGGAGCCCATGCTGGCCACGGCCTGGACCAACGTCAGCCCGACCCAGGTGCGCTTCACGCTGCGCCAGGGCGTGAAGTTCCACGACGGCTCGGACTTCACGGCGGACGACGCGGCGTATTCCATTCAGCGCGCCATGGCCAAGACGTCCAACTACGGTCCCTACGTGCAGGGCATCGACCGCGTGGCCAAGGTGGATGCCAATACCATCGACATCTTCCTCAAGGCGCCGAACCCGGTGCTGCTGCGCCAGATGACCGAACTGCGCATGATGAGCAAGGCCTGGGCCGAGAAGAACCGCTCGGTCGAACCCAAGGACATCAAGGGCAACGACGAGAACTTCGCCCACCGCAACGCCATGGGCACCGGCCCGTTCACGCTCGAGTCGTGGCAGCCGGACGTGCGCATGGTCTTGAAGCGCAACCCCAACTGGTGGGGCAAGATGGACAGCAACGTCACCGAGATCGTCTACACCCCGATCAAGTCCGGTGCCACGCGCATCGCCGCGCTGCTGTCGGGCGAGGTCGACATGGTGCTCGACCCGGCGCCGCAGGACCTGGCGCGCCTGCGCTCCAACGCAGACCTGAAGGTGATCGACGGGCTGGAAAACCGCACGATCTTCCTGGGCATGGACCAGTTCCGCGATGAACTGGTGGGCTCCAACATCAAGGGCAAGAACCCCTTGAAGGACGTGCGCGTGCGCAAGGCCCTGTACCAGGCCATCGA
>DAMCAL010000163.1:0-5915 GCA_032059585.1 Burkholderiaceae bacterium | reverse complement strand
TTTCCTCGGCCGGGAAGACGTCGATGATGCGGTCGATGGTCTTGGCGGCGCTGGAGGTGTGCAGGGTGCCGAACACCAGGTGGCCGGTCTCGGCAGCCGTCATGGCCAGGCGGATCGTCTCCAGGTCGCGCATTTCGCCCACCAGGATGGCGTCCGGGTCCTCGCGCAGGGCCGAGCGCAGGGCAGCGGAGAACGACAGCGTCATCGGCCCCACTTCGCGCTGGTTGATCAGGCACTTCTTGGACTCGTGCACGAACTCGATCGGGTCTTCCACCGTCAGGATGTGGCCGTATTCGCTCTCGTTGAGGTAGTTGACCATCGCCGCCAGCGTGGTCGACTTGCCCGAGCCGGTGGGGCCGGTGACCAGCACCAGGCCGCGCGGCTTGAGCGCCAGGTCGGCGAAGATCTTCGGCGCGTTCAGCTGCTCGAGCGTGAGGATCTTGCTCGGAATGGTGCGAAACACCGCCGCCGCGCCGCGGTTCTGGTTGAACGCGTTGACGCGAAAGCGCGCCAGGCCGTCGATCTCGAAGGAGAAGTCGACCTCCAGGAACTCCTCGTAGATCTTGCGCTGGGAGTCGCTCATGATGTCGTACACCATGGCGTGCACGGTCTTGTGGTCCAGCGCGTCGACATTGATGCGGCGCACGTCGCCGTGGACCCGGATCATCGGGGGCAGCCCAGCCGACAGGTGCAGGTCGGATGCCTTGTTCTTGACGCTGAAGGCCAGCAACTGGGTGATGTCCACGGATTCCTCGGTCGTTTGCTACGCTCAGGGAACCATTATGACGAGCATTGGTAATAACCTACAACACGTGCAAGCGCGCATTGCAGACGCTTGCGCGGCCGCCGGCCGCGACCCCGCGTCGGTGCGTCTGCTGGCCGTCTCCAAGACCTTCGGGCCGCAGGCGGTGGAGGCGGCGCTGCAAGCCGGACAGCGCGCCTTCGGCGAGAACTACGTGCAGGAAGCGCTGGACAAGATGGCAGCGCTGGCCCGCTGGCCCGAGGCGCCCGAATGGCACTGCATCGGTCCGCTGCAAAGCAACAAGACGCGGGCAGTGGCCGAGCATTTCGACTGGGTCCACACCGTGGACCGGCTGCGGGTGGCCGAGCGGCTGTCCGCACAGCGCCCGGCCGCGCTGGCGCCGCTGAACGTGTGCATCCAGGTCAACATCGACGACGCCCCGACCAAGGCCGGGGTGCCGCCTGCGGATGCGGCGGCACTGGCGCAGGCCGTGGCAGGGTTGCCGCGCCTGGTGCTGCGCGGCGTGATGGCGATCCCGCAGCCGCAGCAGGGTTTCCAGGCGCAACGCGCGGTGCATGCGCGCACGGCGCAGCTGTTCGAGGCGCTGCGCGCGCGCTGGGACACGCTGGACACGCTGTCGCTGGGGATGACCGACGACCTGGAAGCCGCCATCCACGCCGGCAGCACCCTGGTGCGGGTGGGCAGCGGGATCTTCGGCACACGCCAGTACGCGGCTGCCTGAGCGCTTGGCACGCATTTCAAGAGAAATGCGGTGCAAACGCTTGTGTGGCAAGCGCGGGAAGCTATGGAAAGCAGAGCAAATTCCGGATTTTCCTGCGCTTTTCCTTCGCTCCCCCGGTGCCGGTTCAGCCGCCCGGGAAGCGATGCACGCACTCCAGCGCGGCGTCCACATCGCCGTCGTCCACGTCCAGGTGCGTGACCCAGCGCAGCCGGGTGGCGCCACCGTACAGGCTGCTGGTCACGCGCACCCCGTGCTGCGCGAGCCACACCGTGAACGCGGGGGCGGCGTCGGCCTGCACGTCGGTGAACAGGATGTTGGTCTGCGCCGATGCGACGTGCAGGCGCCCCTGCAGCACCGGGTGGGTGCGACCGGCTTCGGCCAGACCGTCGGCCAGGCGCCGCGCCCGCGCGTGGTCCAGCGCCAGGCGCCGGACGTGGTGCTCCAGGGCGTGCTGGCCGGCGGCGGCCAGCAGGCCGGCCTGGCGCATGCCGCCGCCCAGGATCTTGCGCGTGCGCCGGGCGCGGCCGATGAACGCCTGCGAGCCCAGCAGCACCGAACCGATGGGCGCGCCCAGCCCCTTGCTCAGGCACAGCGACACCGTGTCGAAATGCGCGCACATCGCCCGGGCTTCGTCGTACACGTCGGTGCCGCCGGCCTCGGCATGCGCCGTGGCGGCGTTGAACAGGCGCGCGCCGTCCAGGTGCATCCCCAGGCCGCGCGCGCGGGCCAGCGCCGCCACCTCGGCCACGTAGGCGGTAGGCAGCGCGCGTCCGCCGGTCGTGTTCTCCAGCACCACCAGGCGCGTGCGGGCGAAGTGCGGGTCATCGGGTTTGATGGCCGCTTCGATGTCTTTCAGGCACAGGGTGCCGTCGGCCTGCGTTTCCACCGGCTGCGGCTGGATGGAGCCCAGCACCGCCATGCCGCCGCCTTCCCAGCGGTAGGTGTGCCAGCTCTGGCCAACGATGGCCTCATCGCCTCGCTGGCAGTGGCCCATGAGGGCGATGAGGTTGGTCTGCGTGCCGCTGGGCGCGAACAGCGCCGCCTCGAAGCCCAGCAACCGGGCCGCCTGTTCCTGCAACGCGTTCACCGACGGGTCGTCGCCGAACACGTCGTCGCCCAGCGGCGCGGCCAGCATGGCCTCGCGCATGGCGGGCGTGGGTTGGGTGATGGTGTCACTGCGAAAGTCGGGCATGGCAGGCGCGGGCACAAAGGAGGAACAACGAGTGAAGCAGGCATCGTAGCCGCGTGTGGCCGCGTGTGGCCGCGTGCGCGCGCAGGGGGCGACGCCCGGGCAGCGCCAGGGCGGCCTGCCCCGGGCCGGGCCACGCGGGCCGGGGGCCGGTGGTAAGCTGCCTCGCTTTGTGGCGGGCGCCCCGGCGCGCGCCGCGTTGACGGAGAAGACCACCATGCCCGGACTGCTGCCCCATATCGACCCCGACGGACTCCTGGAATTTTCGGTGGTCTACACCGACCGTGCGCTCAACCACATGTCCCGGCGCTTCGTCGGCGTGATGCAGGACATCCTGGGCACGCTCAAGCAGGTCTATCAGGCCCACACCGCCGTGCTCATCCCGGGCAGCGGCACGTTCGGCATGGAGGCGGTGGCGCGCCAGTTCGCCAACCGCGAGAAGGTGCTGATCGTGCGCAACGGCTGGTTCAGCTACCGCTGGACCCAGATCTTCGACGCCGACCAGGGGCTGGGCGGCGGCTCGGTGGTGTGCAAGGCGCGCCAGCAGGAGGGCGGCAGCCAAGCGCCCTGGGCGCCGTGCCCGGCAAACGAGGTGGCCGCCGCCATCCGCGCCGAGCGCCCCAAGGTGGTGTTCGCGCCGCACGTCGAGACCGCCAGCGGTATCCTGCTGCCTGACGACTACCTGCGCGCCGTGAGCGAGGCCGCGCACGAGGTGGGAGCGCTGTTCGTGCTGGACTGCGTGGCCTCCGGCGCGATGTGGGTGGACATGGAGCAGACCGGCGTGGACGTGCTGATCTCGGCCCCGCAAAAGGGCTGGAGCAGCTCGCCGTGCTGTGCCATGGTGATGCTGTCGCAGCGCGCACGCGAGGCCATCGAGGGCACGCAAAGCTCCAGCTTCTCGTGCGACCTGAAGAAGTGGATGCAGATCGCCGAGGGCTATGAAAAAGGCCAGCACGCCTACCACACCACCATGCCCACCGACGCCCTGGTGCGTCTGCGCGACGTGATGCTGGAGACTCGCGAGTACGGTTTTGCCAAGGTGCGCGAAGAGCAGATCGCCCTGGGCACCCAGGTGCGCGAGCTGCTGGAGTCGCGCGGCTTTCCGAGCGTGGCGGCCGAGGGCTTCAAGGCGCCGGGCGTGGTGGTCAGCTACACCACCGACCCTGGCATCCAGAGCGGCAAGAAGTTCCTCGAGGCAGGTCTGCAGACCGCCTCGGGCGTTCCGCTGCAGTGCGGCGAGGGGCCGGACTTCATGACCTTTCGCATCGGGCTGTTCGGCCTGGAGAAGTGGCACAACGTGCAGCGCACGGTCGGCCAGCTGCGCGCCGCGCTCGACCAGGTGCAGCCCCAGCACTGAGCATGCTCCGGCGGCGCGCGCCCGCCGGCGCCCGGGCGCACGCGCGGTCGTTGCGCTTTCCTACACCCCGGCCATGGACGGCCCGGGCGGCCCCGGACTATGCTGCCCTGCATGCATGCTTCCCCTTTGGACCGCGCCGCGGCCGCTGTCGGCGCGGGCACGACGCCGCCCCTGTCCCCCGAGGGCCATGAACGCCAGCTGACCCGCGCCAAGCGCCAGGCCACCGGCCTGCTGCTGGCCGTGGTGGTGGTGTTCGCCGCGACGCACTTCATGCCGCCCGGGCTGGCGGTGAGCGGCCTGCGCGCCGTGGCCGAAGCCGCCATGGTCGGCGCGCTGGCCGACTGGTTCGCCGTCTCGGCGCTGTTTCGCCGCATTCCGCTGCCGTTCGTCTCGCGCCACACCGACATCATCGCGCGCAACAAGGACCGCATCGGCGGCAACCTGGCCGGCTTCGTGCGCGACAAGTTCCTGGATGCGCCCTCGCTGGTGGGGATGATCCGCCAGCATGACCCGGCCCGCATGCTGTCGCAGTGGCTGGCCTCGCCAGCCAACGCCGAGCTGCTGGGCCGGCAGGTGGCCCGCCTGGCGCTCACGGCGCTCGACACGGTGGAGGACGACAAGATCCAGGCCTTCCTGGCCAAGGCCGCGCGCACGCTCGTCGGCCAGATCGACGTGTCGCGCACCATGGCGTCGGCCCTGGGCGCGCTCACGCACGAAGGCCGCCACCAGGTACTGCTGGACACGCTGCTGGCGCGCCTGGCCGAGAAGGTGCGCACCCCGGAGACGCGCGCCTTCGTCGCCGACACCCTGGTACAGTGGCTGCGCCGCGAGCACCCGCTCAAGCAAAGGATGCTGCCCACGGACTGGCTCTCGGGCAAGGGCGCGGGCGCCATCACCCACGCGGTGGACACGCTGCTGCGCAACATCGCCGAAGACCCGCACCACGAACTGCGCGAGGCGCTGGACGCTGCCGTGGCGCGGCTGGTCGAGCGGCTGCAGCACGATCCCGACTGGGCCGAGCGCGGCGAGCAGGTGCGCCACTACCTGCAAAACGACGAGGTGCTGGGCCAGTACGTGCGCGAACTGTGGGTGGACCTGCGCCAGCGCCTGCGCGACGACCTGGTCGACGAGCACTCGCAGCTGTCGCGCCGGGTGGCCGGCATGGGCCAGTGGCTGGGCATGTCGCTGGCCGGCGATGCGGCGCTGCGGGTGCGGCTGAACGTACGCCTGGAACTGTGGGCCGCGACGTTCGCCCCCGACGTGGCGCAGTCCGTGGCCGAGCACATCCAGGCCACGGTGCAGCGCTGGGACGCGGGCGAGACGGCCCGCCTGGTCGAGCTGCACATCGGCACCGACCTGCAGTACATCCGCATCAACGGCACGGTGGTGGGCGGGCTGATCGGCCTGGTGCTGTTCGGCATTTCGCACGCGCGGGCGCTGTGGCTGGCGGCGGGCGGATGAGCGGTGGATGTCAGCGTGTCGCTACTGAAATGATAGCTATTGACGCTTTCCCAGCAAGCGTTGGCGCCTGTTTTGGCATGAAAAGGCCAGCACGGTCACCGTGCTGGCCGGCGGGGTGGCTGCGCGCTCAGAAGCGGAAATCGAGCGACTGCGGCGCGCCGCCCACCTTCACCGTGCGGCTGTGGCCCTGGCCTTGGCCCTCCACCCGGACCTGGTAGGTCCCTGCGGGCAGCTGCAGCAGGCACACGGGCCCCTTGGCCACGAACTGCATCGCCTGTGCGCCGCCGCCCTGCGCGGTGATGCGCACATCGACATCGGCTTCGTAGGCGCCGTCGGCGCGGGCGAACAGCAGCGACAGGGGATAGTCCTTCATCGCGGCGCGCATGGCGGTGGACTCGTCCACGCCGATGCCGCCGCACTGGTA
>DAMCAL010000162.1:0-5967 GCA_032059585.1 Burkholderiaceae bacterium | reverse complement strand
GGCTCGAACCAGGGACCTACGGATTAACAGTCCGGCGCTCTACCGACTGAGCTATCGAGGAACAAGACCGAGATTATATACAGAAATGCCGGGTCGAAATTCAGCGCGCGGGCTCCGGCCGCAGCCACAGCCAGACCAGCACGCACGCCATGCAGGCGCAGGCCACGGCGGCTGCCCAGCGCGGCGCGCTGGTCCAAAACAGCACCACCGCGCTCAGCGCCATGAGCACCGTGGCGCTCCATTTGGCATGGCGGCTGACGCGCCCGCCGTCCGCCCAGTTGCGCAGCATGGAGCCGAACAGGCGGTGGCGCCACAGCCACGCGTGCAGGCGCGGGGAGCTGCGCGCCGCCGCCCAGCCGGCCATCAACACGAAGACGGTGGTGGGCAGCCCGGGCACGATGATCCCGACGACACCCATCGCCAGGCACAGCACGGCGAAAGCCAGCAGCAGCCAGCGCACCACCGCAGGCAGCGGCGCGTGCTCGGGCACGGGAGGCAGGTTTTCGCGCGGCTCTGGCATGGCAGCGGATTGTGCCGCGCGCACCGGATTCCCCGCGATTTCACAGCCAAATTGGCCTCTCACGCTTGGTGGGCAAGCGCAAGCAGCTATCTTTTCAGGAGCATTGTCCATCGTCGGGCTCGTCGGCCAGCGCCCGCAGCAGTTCGGTCTCGATCTCGATCTGCCGCGCACTGCTCTGCAGTTCCGGCCCTTGCACCAGGAAGGTGTCTTCG
This sequence comes from Burkholderiaceae bacterium, assembly GCA_032059585.1. Taxonomy (GTDB): domain Bacteria; phylum Pseudomonadota; class Gammaproteobacteria; order Burkholderiales; family Burkholderiaceae_C; genus Melaminivora. The sequence continues at coordinate 5,235 of DAMCAL010000162.1, read as the reverse complement.
ACACGCTCGCCCAGGGTGCTCACCTTGGCCAGCTGGATGCCCAGGCCATGGCGCGACAAAACCTGTGCGACCAGGTACAGCAACCCCGGGCGGTCGGTGGCGGTGATCGACAGCAGCCAGCGCTGGGCCTTCTCGTCCGGGCGCAGCGTGACGCGCGGGGCGATCGGAAAGCTTTTCACGCGCCGTGACGGGCGCAGGCGCTGAGGAGCGGGCGGCTCGCCCGCCTGCGTGAGCGCGTGCAGCAGCCCGCTTTCGACCAGGTGGATCAGCTCGCGGTAGGCGCCCGCCAGGTGCGGCGCCACCACCTGGAACGTGTCCAGCGCATGCATGTCGCCGGTGGTGTGCACGCGCGCGTCGAGGATGGAAAAACCCGCCCGGCCGAAGTAGCCGCAGATGCGCATGAACAGGTCGCTCTGGTCCGGCGCATAGACCAGCACCTCCAGCCCTTCGCCGGCCAGCGACCGGCGGGTGCGCACCACCGGGCGGGCCGTGCCCACATGGCGCGACAGGTGGCGCGCGTGCCAGGCGATGTCGGGTGCGGTATGGCGCATGAAGTACCCTACGTCCAGCGTCGCCCACAGGCGCTTGTGCGCCTCGTGCGGCATGGAGTGCAGGGCGAGCAAGATGAGCGCCTCGCGCTTGCGCGCTTCCACTTCGGCCGCGGGGTCGGGCGCGCGCCCGCCCAGCACGCGCAGCGTGGCGTGGAACAGATCCTCGAGCAGCTTGCCCTTCCAGGCGCTCCACACCTTCGGGCTGGTGCCGCGGATGTCGGCCACCGTGAGCAGGTACAGCGCGGTCAGGTAGCGCTCGTTCCCTACGCGCGCGGCGAAGGTGGCGATCACGTCCGGGTCGGACAGGTCCTGTTTTTGTGCCACCTGGCTCATCACCAGGTGCTCGGCGACGAGAAACTCGATCAGGCGCGCGTCCTCGCCGGCGATGCCGTGCTGCCGGCAAAAACGCCGCGCCTCCTGCGCGCCGATGCGCGAGTGGTCGCCGCCGCGGCCCTTGCCGATGTCGTGGAACAGGGCCGCCACGTACAGCACCCACGGCCGGTCCCAGCCGGCCGCGAGTTGCGAGCACACCGGGTATTCGTGCGCATGCTCGGCCATGAAGAAGCGCCGCACGTTGCGCACCACCATCAGGGTGTGCTGGTCCACGGTGTAGACGTGGAACAGGTCGTGCTGCATCTGCCCGACGATGCGCCGAAACGGCCACAGGTAGCGGCCCAGCACCGAGGTCTGGTTCATCAGGCGCAGCGCATGGGTGATGCCCGCAGGCTGGCGCAGGATGCGCAGGAACATCGCGCGGTTGGCCGGGTCGCGCCGGAACGCGGCGTCCATGACCGGGCGCGCGTTGTACAGCGCGCGCAGCGTCCGGGCCGACAGATCCTGCAGCCCGGGCATGGTCTCGTAGAGCAAAAAGGTTTCCAGGATGGCGCGGGGCTGCTCCAGGTACAGCGTGTCGCTGGCCACCTCGATGAGGCCGTTGCGCTCGAGAAAGCGCGCGTTGATGGGCACCGGCCGCACCTGCGCCGGGCTCAGGCGCTCCTCGATGCCCAGCAGCAGGATTTGCGTGAGCTGCGACACCGCCTTGGCGGCCCAGTAGTAGCGCCGCATCAGCGCCTCGCTGGCGCGTGCGGGCAGCAGCGTGCCGTCCGGCGCGCTGGAGCGGTAGCCAAAGGCGTGCGCCACGGCGGTCTGCAGGTCGAACACCAGCCGGTCCTCGCGACGCCCCGCCAGCGCGTGCAGCCGCGCACGCACGAGAAACAGCAGCGCCTCGTTGCGCTCGATCTGGCGCACCTCGAAGGGGGTCGCCAGGCCATTGGCGGCCAGCTCGCGCCAGCTGGCGCCCAGGCCTGCGGCGCGCGCCAGCCACAGGATGAGCTGCAGGTCGCGCAGCCCGCCGGGCGACTCCTTGCAGTTGGGCTCCAGCGCGTAGGGGGTGTTTTCGTGCTTGGTGTGGCGCTGGCGCATCTCCAGCGTCTTGGTGACCATGAAGGCCTGCACGTCCATCTGCGCGGCGTAGCTCTGGCGCAACTCGGCGAACAGGGCGGCGCTGCCGCACACGCGGCGCGACTCCAGCAGCGCCGTCTGCACCGTCACGTCGGCGGCGGACTCGGCCAGGCATTCGGCTACCGTGCGCACGCTGGCGCCGATCTCCAGGCCCGCGTCCCAGCAGCTGCCGATGAAGGACTCGATGGCGGCGCTGGCGGCCGCGTCCTGCGCGCCGTCCGGCAGCAGCACCAGCACGTCGATGTCGGAGGCCGGAAACAGCTGCGCGCGCCCATACCCGCCCACCGCCACCAGCGCCATGCCGCGCGGCAGGCCGGCGCGGCGCCACAGGGCGCACAGCTGGCGGTCAGCCAGAGAGGACAGGTGCCGCAGCAGGCTGCGGATGCCGCGAGTGGAAGCGTCCGGAGCCAGCAGCGTGGCCACCAGCGCGGCCTTGTCGGCTTGGTAGGTCTGCCGCAGTGCGGCGATGTCGGCAGCGACGGGGGTGGGGAGACGAGGCATGGCGCGAAAGGAAGAAAAAAAAGGCGCCGCGCCGGACTGTCAGGTCGTCGTGGCGGTCACGAAGGCGGGCAGGGCGGGGTAGCCATCCGAGATGGTCAGCACCTCGAAGCCGGTTTCGGTGACCAGCACCGTGTGCTCCCACTGCGCCGACAGGCTGTGGTCCTTGGTGACGATGGTCCAGCCGTCGTTGCCGTGCTCCTTGACCTCGCGCCGGCCGATGTTGAGCATGGGCTCGATGGTGAAGGTCATGCCCGGCACCAATTCCTCACCCGTGCCGGGGCGGCCGTAGTGCAGCACCTGGGGCTCGTCATGGAATTTGTCGCCGATGCCGTGGCCGCAGAACTCGCGCACCACCGACAGGCCGTGCCCCTCGGCGAATTTCTGGATCGCGTGGCCGATGTCGCCCAGCCGCGCGCCGGGCCGGACCTGCTGGATGCCCAACCACATCGACTCGTAGGTCAGCTGCACGAGACGCCTGGCGGCGATGGAGCAGTCGCCCACCAGGAACATGCGGCTGGTGTCGCCGTACCAGCCGTCCTGCGTGATGACGGTGACGTCCACGTTGACGATGTCGCCCTTCTTGAGCGGCTTGTCGTTCGGGATGCCGTGGCAGACCACGTGGTTGACCGAGGTGCACAGCGACTTCGGGTAGGGCGGATAGCCCGGCGGCTGGTAGCCCAGCGTGGCCGAGCGGCTGCCCTGGCGCGCCATGCACTCGGCGGCAAGCCGGTCGATGTCGTTGGTGGTGATGCCGGGCTTGATGTGCGGCGTGATGTGGTCCAGCACTTCGGAAGCCATGCGGCCGGCCTCGCGCATGCCCGCGATGCCCTGCGCGTCTTTGGTGTTGATGCTCATGGCGCAAATTATCCCATCCGGGGTTTTCCCGGGTGGGGCTGCTTAAAATACCGGGTTCCCGGCAATCCTGGCCTGCTGCAGGCGCTGCGGCCCCAGTCAGCGGCCCGGTGCCCGGCCGGTCTTCTTCACGTTTCCCGCCCGCCCACCACACAGGCCGCCACCGTGACCTTGCACACCGTTTCGTTCGAGGGCGGCAACGCCCTGACCCCCTTTCGCGCCCAGCAGCTGTTGCCCGTCCTGGCGGCCATCCACCCGAAGATCACGGGCATCGCGGCGCGGTTCGTGCATCTGGTGGCGCAAGACAGCGCCCCGGACGCCGCCGCCCGCGCGCGCCTGGCAGCGCTGCTGGCCTACGGCGATCCGTATGCCGGACCGACCGACGGGCCGGTGCTGTACGTCACCCCGCGCCTGGGCACCGTTTCCCCCTGGGCCTCGAAAGCGACCGACATCGCGCACAACTGCGGCCTGTCCGTGCGCCGCATCGAGCGCATCACCGAGTACCGCCTGAGCCTCAAAAGCGGCCTGCTGGGCGGCGCGCCGGAGCTGTCGCCTGCGCAGATGCAGCAGATCGCCGCCTTGCTGCACGACCGCATGACCGAGTCGGCGGTCGCCAGCGTGCAGGAGGCCGAGCAGCTGTTCACCGAGCTGCAGGCCGAGCCCATGGCCTTCGTGGACGTGCTGGCCGGCGGGCGCGCGGCGCTGGAGCAGGCCAACGCGGCCTGGGGCCTGGCACTGGCCGGCGACGAGATCGACTACCTCGTCGACGCCTTCACCCGCCTGGGGCGCAACCCCACCGACGTGGAGCTGATGATGTTCGCGCAGGCCAACAGCGAGCATTGCCGGCACAAGATCTTCAACGCCCAGTTCACCATCGATGGCGCGCCGCAGGACAAGAGCCTGTTCGGCATGATCCGCCACACCGAAGCCGTGTCGCCACAGCACACCGTGGTGGCCTACGCCGACAACGCCTCCGTCATGGAAGGCAGCCAGGTCGAGCAGTTTTTCGCCAAATTCGACTCTTTCGCAGACGTGGTGCGCGCACCCAGCTATCAAAAAAGTAGCGCTCTGCAGCACGTGCTGATGAAGGTGGAGACGCACAACCACCCCACGGCGATCTCGCCGTTTCCGGGTGCGTCCACCGGCGCGGGTGGCGAGATCCGCGACGAGGGCGCCACCGGCCGGGGCTCCCGGCCGAAGGCGGGCCTCGCGGGCTTCACCGTCTCCAAGCTCTGGGGCAGCGACGTCGGCAGGCCCGCGCACATCGCCAGCCCCCTGCAGATCATGACCGAGGGCCCGCTGGGCGGCGCCGCGTTCAACAACGAGTTCGGCCGGCCCAACCTCGCCGGGTACTTTCGCGAGTACGAGCAGCAGGTGGGTGACGTGCTGCGCGGCTACCACAAGCCCATCATGATCGCCGGCGGCCTGGGCTCCATCGACGCGCGCCTGACGCACAAGATCGCTTTTCCCGCCGGCACCTTGCTGGTGCAACTGGGCGGGCCGGGCATGCGCATCGGCATGGGCGGGGGCGCCGCCAGCTCGATGGCCAGCGGCACCAACGCGGCCGAGCTGGACTTCGACTCGGTGCAGCGCGGCAACCCCGAGATCGAGCGGCGCGCGCAGGAGGTCATCAACCACTGCGCGGCGCAGGGCGAGGCCAACCCCATCCTGGCCATCCACGACGTGGGCGCGGGCGGCCTGTCCAACGCCTTTCCCGAGCTGGTGAACGACGCCGGCCGCGGCGCGCGCTTCGACCTGCGTGCCGTGCCGCTGGAGGAATCGGGCCTGGCGCCCAAGGAAATCTGGTCCAACGAGAGCCAGGAGCGCTACGTGCTGGCCATCGCGCCCGAGTCGCTGGCGCAGTTCACGG
>DAMCAL010000161.1:0-6017 GCA_032059585.1 Burkholderiaceae bacterium | reverse complement strand
CAAGCGCCAGCTCATCGAATGGGCCGACCGCAACGGCTACAGCCTGTATGCCGACGGCCTGGTCATCCGCACCACACTGGACGGCCGCTTGCAGGAAATGGCCACGGCCGCGGTGCAGCGCCAGGGCCGGGCACTGCAGCAGGTGGCCGACAGTGCCTGGTCGGCGCGCGGCGTGTGGGCCGCGAAGAACCCGCTGGTGCAGCAGCTGGTGCGCGACTCCGCCACCTTCGCGAAGGCGGTGGAGGCGGGCGAGGCGCAAGCCGAGGCCGAGCAGCGGTTGCTGCAGGACGCCGATTTCCTGCGCGAGCTGCGCGCGGCGCGCACCCGGGTGCAGGTCGGCTTTGTGGCGTTGGAGCCGGCCACCGGCGCGGTGCGCGCGTGGGTCGGCAGCCGCGACTTCGCCACCGACCCGTTCGACCACGTGCAGGCGGCCCGCCGCCAGCCCGGCTCGACCTTCAAGCCTTTCGTCTACGGCGCGGCCTTCGCCATGGGCCGCCAGCCGCAGGACACGCTGCGCGACACTGCCGTGGAGATCCCGCTGGGCCACGGCCAGGTCTGGCGCCCGCGCGACGGCAACGCTGCCCCGTCCGAGGAGCCCATGACGCTGCGCGACGCGCTGGCGTTTTCCAAGAACACCATCACCGCGCAGCTCATGGGCGAGGTGGGCCCGCAGCGCGTGGTGCAGCTGGCGCGCGCCATGGGCGTGCGCGAGTCGCCGCTGGAGGCGGTGCCGGCGCTGGCGCTGGGCACCAGCGCCGTCACGCTCAAGGAGATGGTGGCCAGTTACGCGACCATCGCCGACGGGGGACGCTACCGCGCGCCGCAGGTCATCACCCGCATCGAGGACGCCAGCGGCCGGCTGCTGGCCGAGTTTTCGCCGGCAGGCGCCGAGCAGGCCCTGGCGCCGTTGCCGGCCCAGCAGCTGCGCGACGCGCTGCGTGCGGTGGTCGACAAGGGCACGGGCACGGCCATTCGCAGCCGTTTCGGCATCGCTGCCGACGTGGCGGGCAAGACCGGCACGACGCAGGACAACACCGATGGCTGGTTCATCCTGATGCACCCCCAGCTGGTGGCCGGGGCCTGGGTCGGCTTCAACGATGCGCGCATCACGCTGCGCAGCAACCACTGGGGGCAGGGCGCCCGCAGCGCGCTGCCGGTGGTGGGGGACGTGTTTCGGCAGGCGGTGCACGGCAAGCTGATCGACCCACGCGAGCGTTTCGTGGACGAGCCCGTCAACACCTGGTCCAGCCGCGCATCGGGCGCCGCGAGCGCGGTGCGCAACTGGGTCTACGACTTGTTCGGCCGCCCGACCGGTGAGCTGGCCGGGCCGGCAGGCCCCGCCGCCGGGCACTCGGACGCGCCGTCGGGCCCGTCCGCAGTGCCTGAGCCGCCTGCCGCCGCGCCTGCGACCGAAGCCGACGAGCGCCCGCAGATCACCGACGTGCCCCTGCTGCCGCTGGAAGTGGTGGCGCCGCGTCCGGCCGCGCCGGCCGAGGTGCCGGTGTGGGTGACCGGGCCGGACGAGTCGGCGCAGCCGACGCAGGCCAGTCCGCCCGTCGTGGAGCCAGGTGTTGCGCCCGGGGAGCCCGGAGGCGTCTGGGACACGCGTTGAGACGTGGGCCCCGGCTACTGCCCGCCCAAGGTCTGGAATGCTATCGAATGAATAGCTGCCAGCGCTCTATCCACGGGCGCTGAGCGCAGATTTGGCTCAAATCATGGGCCCGGGGGATCCCCGTCCGCCTGGGCCAGGATGCGCTGGTACACCGCCTCGTACGCACGCGCCGACGCCTCCCAGCCGAAATCCCGGCGCATGCCGTGGCGCTGCAGCGCGCGCCAGCGGGTCGGCAGGCGCCACAGGGCGCAGGCGCGCCTTACCGCCGCGTCGAACGCCGCCTTGGTGGCGTGCTCCATCACGAAGCCCGACCCGTGCGGCGCATCCGCGTCGACCACCGAGTCCGCCAGCCCGCCGGTGCGCGTGACGATCGGCGGCGTGCCGTAGGCCTGGCTGTACATCTGGTTGAGCCCGCACGGCTCGAAGCGCGAGGGCATGAGAAAGCAGTCCGCGCCTGCCTCGATCTGGTGCGCCAGCGCCTCGTCGAACCCGAGGGTGACGTGCACCTCGCCCGGGCGTTGCTCCGCCAGGGCGTGCAGGCCGTGCTCCAGATCGGCGTCGCCGCTGCCCAGCACCGCGAGTTGCGCCCCTTGGGCGAGCAGCCGCTCAGCGCCCGCCAGCACCAGGTCGACCCCTTTTTGCCGCGTGAGCCGGCTGACCAGGCCGAACAGCGGTGTGGCCCCGGCATCTGCCAGGCCGCAGCGCACCCGCAGTGCGGCCCGGTTGTCGGCCTTGCGCTCCAGCGTGTCGACGCCGTAGCGCGCGGCGATCCAGGGGTCGCGCTCGGGGTTCCACAGCGCGGTGTCGATGCCGTTGAGGATCCCGGTGAGCGCCGGGGCGCGCGCGCGCAGCACACCGTCCAGGCCGAAGCCCAGCGCCTCGGTCTGGATCTCGCGTGCATAGGTCGGGCTGACGGTGGTGATGGCGTCGGCGAACTGCAGGCCCGCCTTGAGCATCGACATCTGTCCCCAGAACTCGACACCGTCCAGGCCTTGGTGCTCGGGCGCGATGCCCAGCGGGCCCGCCAGCGCAAGCGCAAAGATGCCCTGGAACGCGAGGTTGTGCACGGTGAACACGCTGCGCGCGCAGGCGTGGCCCGTGGCGCGCGCCTGGTGCAGGTATAGCGGCGCGAGCGCGCAGGTCCAGTCGTGCGCATGCACCACGTCGGCCTGCCAGCCACAGGGGGAATCGCGCGTGCCGATCAGCGCCGCCACCCGCGCGAGCAGGCCGAAGCGCAGGGCGTTGTCGCCATGGTCGGCGCCGCCGGTGGCGCCATAGGGTGGGCCTGGCCGGGCGTAGAGCGCGGGGCAGGACAGCAGCAGCAGCGTGTTGCCCGCCTCGTGCCGCACCTGCCACAGCTGCGCTTCAGGCCAGATGCCGTCGGCAGGCAGGTGGTGCAGCGCCTCCAGCTGCCCCTGCACCTGCTGCAGGCTGCCGTAGGCGGGCATCAGCACCCGCACGTCGTGCCCCAGCGCCTGCAGCGCCAGGGGCAGCGCGGCGCTGACGTCCGCCAGGCCGCCAGTCTTGGCCAGGGGTGCGCACTCGGGCGTGGCGAACAGCAGCTTCATGGCGCGGCATCCTCGCACACCAGCACCACGAACGGCAGCCCGGTGGCGGGCGCGCCCTGGCTGTCGATCAGCCCGTCCAGCGGCAGGCCGTCCAGCGAAGCGTGCAGTTCGCGGCCGGTCATCCACTCGCGCCAGCGCTGGGGGCGCGCCAGCAGCGGGTGCCCGCCAGGCAGCGCCAGGGCCGTGTCCTGCCAGCCGCGCTCGCCCAGGCCCACCACCAGGCGCGCGCACACCAGCGCGACCGCGCGGCCCTCGTGCAGCCGCACGTAGGCCAGCCCATGCTCCTGCGCCGGGCCCTGCACCGCCAGCGCCACGTAGCTGCCCTGCAAAAACACCTGCGGCAGGTGCCGGCGCAGCTGCAGCAGCCGCCAGGTCACCAGTTGCTTGGCTTCGGGCGCCGGCACGGCGCCCAGCAGGCGCTGCCAGTCTTCCCGGGCAGGGAAGGTGCCATCCGCGTACAGCGCCTGGACCTGCGCCAGACCTGCGCGCAGAGCGGCGAAGTCCACCGGCCGGCGGTTGTCCGGATCCACCAGCGCAAAATTCCACTGCTCGCAGCCCTGGTAGATGTCCGGCACGCCGGGCGCAGTGAGCTTGAGCGCCAGCACGCCCAAGCTGTTGCGAAAGCCGTACGGGGCAATCGCCTGCACGAAATCCTCCAGCGTCTGCACAAAGGCGTCGCACGCCAGTGCCCGCTCTATGTAGGAGGCCATGGCCGCCTCGTACGCCTCATGGGGAAACAGCCAGTTGGTGACGACCTTGGCCTCGCGCATGGCCTTGACCATGTACTGGCCGGTGCGCTCGCGCAGCACCGCGCGCGCGGCGGCGTCCGTCCCCTGCGCGGGCCAGATGCCCGCCAGCGCCTGATACAGCGCCCACAGGTCGAGCGCCCGCGGGGCGGGCTCTCCGTCCACTTCAGTCTGGAAGCGCTCGGCCAGCCGGCGCAGGCGCAGGGCGACGCTTTCCCACAGCGCCGGCACTTCGGACAGCACGTCCAGCCGCGCCCGCACGTCCTCCGAGCGTTTGCTGTCGTGCGTGGAGGTGGCCAGCATCTGGTGCGGCAGCATGCGCGCTGCCTGTTGCTGCGCCTGGTGGAAGGCGGCGGGCGGCACGCCGAACCGGCGCGGGTCGGAGCCCACGTCGTTGAGCGACACCAGCCGCACACAGCGGTAGAACAGCGTGTCCTCCACCGCCTTGGCCATCACCGGCGCGGTGAACTGCTGCCACCGGCAGACGAAGGCGCGGCGCGCCTCGGGTTCGCTGCGGTCTTCGCCCACCAGCACCGCGCGCAGGTAGCCCAGCACGCCACCCTCGGCCGTGCCCATGCAGCGGCGCGCAGCGCCCACCGCCCAGTCGATGTGCTGGCGGTCGGTGTCGTCCGCCTGCCCGCCCGGCGGCACGTACGTGCGGTACACGGGAAACTGCGCCGCCACCTCGGCCAGGGCCTGGCGCAGCTGGTTCAGCGTGAAGTCGCAGGCGCGGCGGTCTGCGCGCGCGATGCGGTAGAGGGTCGCGGCCAGCCGGTTGAGCTCGCCCGCGAACGAGCTCTTGATGATCAGGCGCTTGCACTCGTACTGCGCCTGTTCGAAGCGCTGCTCGTCCCCGGTGAACTGCCGGTACACGTCGTCGAAAGCGGCCTGCGCTGCGCTGTCCACGAACAGGCCGTTGGCCAGGCTGGCGAATCGGTAGCCGGTGGTGCCGTGCACAGGCCAGTTGGCGGGCAGCGCCTCGTGCTCGGCCAGGATCTTCTCCACCACCAGGTACGTTGCGCGCGCCTCGCGCCCGGCGCCACGCACCACGTCCGCGCAGCGCCGCTGCAGGCGCTGGAAATACTGGGCGGGGTCGGCCAGGCCGTCGGGGTGGTCGATGCGCAGGCCGGTGACCTTGCCCTGGGCCACCCACTGCAGGACCAGCGCATGCGACGCCTCGAACACGGCGCCGTCCTCCATGCGCACCGCCGCCAGCGTGTTCACGTCGAAAAAGCGCCGGTAGTTGATGTCGTCGGCCGCCACGCGCCAGTTGGCCAGGCGCCAGGCCTGGCTGCCCAGCAGCGCCTCCAGCGCGTCAAAGCTGGCGCTGTCGCCCACCTGGCCGTTGAGCAGCTTCAGCGAGGCCTCGATCCACTCGGCCAGCCAGGCGTGCTGCGCGGTCAGCTGCACCAGACGCTGGCGGTGCAGGGCGGTGTCGCGCACACGCGCGGCGCGTTGCGCCTCGTCCTGCACGTCGCGCGGCGGCAGGGCCTCGAAGGCGTCCAGCAGCGACTGCACCTGGGCCAGCTCCTCGGCCGCGGCGTCCGCGCTCGCAGGCAGCGGCGCAGCCCGCACGATGCGCGCGGCGTGGCGCGGCTCCAGGGGCCAGTGGTGTTCCCAGTAGTGCACGCGGAACTGCCCGGTATCCGGGTGGAAGCGCACCTGCAGCCGCCCGGCCTCCAGCTCGCGCCCCAGGTGGTCGCCCAGCACCGGCAGCACCATGCGCCCGGGCGCATCCAGCGCCGGCATGTCCCATTCGATGTCGAAGGTGCGGGCGTGCGGCGAGGCCTGGCCGTGCTCCAACACATCGTCCCACCAGGGGTTGTCGCTGCCGGCCACGCCCATGTGGTTGGGCACAATGTCCAGCACCTGCCCCATGCCGTGCGCGGCAAGCGCCTGGCACAGCGCCTCGTGCTCGGCCTCGGTGCCCACCTCGGGGTTCAGCCGTGTCGGGTCGACCACGTCGTAGCCGTGCGTGCTGCCCGGCTGCGCGCGCAGATAGGGCGAGCTGTAGAGGTGGCTCACGCCGAGAGCGTGCAGGTAGGGCACGACCTGCGTGATCTGCGCGAAGGTGCTGCCTTGGTGGAACTG
>DAMCAL010000160.1:0-6058 GCA_032059585.1 Burkholderiaceae bacterium | reverse complement strand
GCGAGCGCCGCGTGCGCGTGACCACGGCCGACGACCCGGACGCCATGCGCGCGCTGACGCTGGTGCAGGTGCGCAGCGAGATCGCGCCCCGACCGCTGCAGGGCCTGCCGGCGATGAGCCTGCTGGAGGTGACGATCAAGACCGGCCGCACGCACCAGATCCGCGTGCACCTGGCCAGCGCGGGGCACGGCATCGCAGGCGACGACAAGTACGGTGACTTCGAACTCAACCGCCGGCTGCTGCGCCAGGGCCTGCGGCGCATGTTCCTGCATGCCTGGCGGCTACAGTTCCAGCACCCGGCCGGCGGCGAGCGCATCACGCTGCACGCCGAGCTGCCGCCCGAGCTGGCCGCCTTTCTCGCCTCCGCACCCTGACTGCTTCTCCCATGCCCGACTCTTCCCCGCGCCGCTTCGACCTGATCGCCTTCGACTGGGACGGCACACTGTTCGACTCCACCGCCATCATCGTGCGCGCCATCCAGGAGTCGGTGCGCGACGTGGGCGGCCAGGTGCCTACCACCGAGGCCGCTGCCTGGGTCATCGGCATGGCTCTGCCGCAGGCGCTGGCCCATGCCGCGCCTGGCGTGCCGCGCGAGCGCCATGCAGAGCTCGCCAACCGCTACCGCTACCACTACCTTCAGCAACAGGACGACATCAGTCTGTTCGACGGCGTGCTGCCGATGCTGCGGGCGCTCAAGGACCGGGGACATCTGCTCGCCGTGGCCACCGGCAAGAGCCGGCGCGGCCTCGACCATGTGCTGCAGGCGGTGCAGTTGCGCGGCGTGTTCGATGCCTCGCGCACCGCCGACGAGACGGCCGGCAAGCCCGATCCGCTGATGCTGCACGAGCTCATGGCCGAGCTGGGAGTGGCGCCCGGGCGCACCCTGATGATCGGCGACACCACGCATGACCTGGAGATGGCGCGCGCCGCCGGCTGTGCCAGCGTGGGGGTGGGCTACGGCGCGCACAGCACCGAGGGCTTCGCGCCGCTGGCGCCCCGCGCCGTCGCCCATTCGGTGGCCGAGCTGCACCAGTGGCTCGCGGCGCACGCCTGATGGTAGGCGACACGCCCGGCCAGCGCATCGCGCTGTGCGCCAGCACCGACCTGGTGGAGGGCGGACGCGCGGTGGCGTTCGATGTGGCCTATGCCGGCGAGCACGTGCGGGCCTTCGCCATCCGCTACCAGGGGCAGGTGCATGCCTACCTCAACCGCTGCACGCACGTGCCGATGGAGATGGACTACCAGGAAGGGCGCTTTTTCGAAGACACCGGCCGCTGGCTGCTGTGCGCCACGCATGGCGCGGCCTACCAGCCCGACACCGGCGCGTGTGCGGGCGGGCCGTGCCGGGGCGCGCTGGTGCGCGTCCAGCTCTCCGAGCAGGGAGGCGTGGTGCACTGGCATACTGCGCCCCTGCTGCAGCCGCTGGCGTTCTGATTTCCCCGCTCCATCATGACCGACCCCCATTCTTCCCCACCTCCCGGCTCGCAGCCCGACGTGCCGCCCGCGCCCGATCTGTGGGTGCAGCCGGCTGCGGCCCAGCCTCCCAGCGCCTCCAGGACGACGGACCCGGCGTGGGAGCGGCAGGTGCTGGAGAAGCTGGTGCTGGCCACGGTGGCCGAGCAGCGCGCCGCACGCCGCTGGCGCATCTTCTGGCGCTTTGCCTGGATCGCATTGGTGGTCGGCGCCATCTGGACGCTCGGCTCGCGCGACCTGGGCGGCGCGGCCAAGAGCGGCCCGCACACGGCGGTGGTGGACATCAAGGGCGAGATCGCCGCAGGCAACGAGGCCAGCGCCGAGTTCGTGGTCGCCGCCATGCGCAGCGCCTTCGAGGACGCCGGCTCGCAGGCGGTGGTGCTGCTGATCAACTCGCCCGGCGGCAGCCCGGTGCAGGCGGGCATCATCAACGACGAGATCGGCCGGCTGAAAGCCAAGCATGGCAAGCCGGTGTACGCGGTGGTCGAGGAGACCTGCGCCTCCGCTGCCTACTACATCGCGGCGGCCGCTGACGACATCTTCGTGGACAAGGCCAGCATCGTCGGCAGCATCGGGGTGCTGATGGACGGCTTCGGCTTCACCGGCACCATGGACAAGCTGGGCGTGGAGCGGCGCCTGATCACCGCGGGCGAGAACAAGGGCTTTCTCGACCCCTTCAGCCCCCTGAGCGAGCGCCAGCGCGAGTACGCCCAGGCCATGCTCGACCAGATCCACCAGCAGTTCATCCAGGTGGTCAAGGCTGGGCGCGGCGAACGGCTGAAGGAAACGCCCGAGACCTTCAGCGGCCTGTTCTGGACCGGCCAGCAGGCCGTCGACATGGGCCTGGCCGACCGGCTCGGCAACCTGGACTACGTGGCGCGCGAGGTGGTCAAGGCCGAGGAGGTGATCGACTACACCCGGCGGGACAATGTCGCCGAGCGCCTGGCGCGCCGCTTCGGCGCGGCCGTCGGCGCGGGCGCGGCCAAGGCGCTGGCGGGCCTGTCGGTGCCGGCGCTGCGCTGAGCGGCGCCGCCCCTGCCCTGCGGCCCGGGCGCGCCATGCAGCCTGCAGGGCCTTTCGGGCGGGGAGCCCGGCGTCGGCGCACAGTGAGTTCCAAGTGAAATTGGGCTCTAGCGCCCATCCAGCAAGCGCTGGAAGCTATGCTTTCGATAGCATTCACCTGGGCTGCTCCGAGCGGCCCCACCGCCCCATAAGCATCTGACGATTCTGTCGTTGGGCCCCATAGGGCGTGCTCGCACAATCCGCGCTCCTGCGCTTTCTCCCGTCACCCATGCGTTTCCTGTTGCGACTGCTGCTGTCTTGCCTGGCCTGGTCGGCCGGTTGCGCCCTGGCCGCGGCGCCGCTGGTGACGCCGGCGCAACTGCACGCGCTGCTGCAGCGCGGCCCGGTCGCCGTGCTCGACGTGCGCGACGCACCGGCGTATGAGATGCAGCATGTGCCGGGCTCGCTGTCCGCTCCGTATGGCCGCTGGCGCTCTGGCGCCGACAACCCCGGCGCGCTGTTGCCGCTGGCGACACTGACGCAGGTGGTGCAGGAGTTGGGCCTGACCCCCACCAGCCGCGTGGTGGTGGTGCATGCCGGCGCGGACGCCACCGATTTCGGCGCTGCCGCGCGCGTGTACTGGACGCTCAAGTCGCTCGGGGTGCGCGAGTTGTCGATCCTGGACGGTGGACTGGCGGCGTGGAAGCAGGCGCGTTTGCCGCTGGACAACCAGGCGACGCGGGCAGTGCGCAGCCAGTGGCAACCCCAGTTCGATACCCGCTGGCTGGCCACGCGCGAGCAGGTGCAGGGCAGCCTGGACCAGCCTGGCGTGTTGCGCCTCGACGCCCGGCCGGCGCGTTTCTTCGAAGGGCGCATCGCCCACGCGGCGGCCCATGCCCGCGGCACGCTGCCCGGCGCCGTGAACCTCGACAGCGAGGCGCTGTTCGAACTCGAGCGCCCGGTGCTGCTGGACAAGGCCACGCTGCAGGGCGAGCTCGACCGCCGCGGCGTCGCGGGCGACCAGCCGGTGGTCGCGTTCTGCAACACCGGCCACTGGGCCGCCACCGACTGGTTCGTGCTGTCCGAAGTGCTGGGCCGACCGGACGTGCGGCTGTACGCCGGCTCCATGGTCGACTGGACGGCGGCGCCGGCTGCGCTGCCGATGGAGCACGAGCCCGGCCGCTGGGAGCAGCTTCGCTACGCTGCCCTGACCTGGGCCCACCGCAACCTGGGAACCAAAGCGCCATGAACACCGCCACCTTGCCCCGCGTCGATCGCGCCGCCGCCGCGCCCGTGGTCCTGCCGGCCACTGGCACCTGGGCGCAGCGCCTGCCGCTGGGCCTGGCGGTGCTGGCGCTGTTCGGCTGGCTGCTGTGGTCGGTCTCGGCACGCCAGGCGCTGCTGCTGCTGATCGGCGTCGGCCTGGGCGCCACGCTGGCCGGGGCGCGTTTCGGCTTCACCACCGGCTGGCGCCACCTGGTCGAGCGGCGCGACCCCGCCGGCGTCTATGGCCAGATCGTGCTGCTGGCGCTGCTGGCCGCCTTGTCCATGCCGCTGCTGGCGCATTTCCCCGAAGCCACCGCTGCGCTCGGCCCTCCATCGGTGAGCCTGCTGGTGGGCGCCTTCGCATTCGGCCTGTGCATGCAGATCGCCGATGGCTGCGGCTCGGGCACGCTGTACAAGGCCGGCCTGGGCGTGCCCCTGAACATGGCCATCCTGCCGCTGTTCGCGCTCGGCAGCTTCATGGGCTCCGTGCACCTGAACGATTGGCTGGCCCTGGGCGCCACGGCGCCGGTGGGGCTGGTGCAGCGCTGGGGCGCCGGTCCCGCGCTGGCGGCGACGCTGGCGGCGCTGGCCGTGCTGGCGCTGCTGGTCGGCCGCTGGACCGGGCGGCCGCTGCGCCCCGCGCACCTGCCGGCGCGCTGGGCCTGGGGCGCTCTGGCGCTGGCGCTGCTGGCCGGGCTGAACCTGCTGGTCGCCGGGCAGCCCTGGGGCGTGGTCTACGGCTTTGGGCTGTGGGGTGCCAAGGCGGCCACTGCGCTGGGCCTGTTCGACCCCGCGGCGAATGCCTTCTGGAGCGACCCGGGGCACGCCCAGCGGCTGAGGCAGACGCTGCTGCTGGACGTCACCAGCATCACCAACATCGGCATCCTGGCGGGCGCCTTGTGGGTATCGGCGCGGCGCCCGCGCACCAGCCAGCCGCTCACCGGGCAGCAGTGGCTGGTCGGTATGGTGGCGGGCTTCTTGCTCGGCTACAGCTCGCGCCTGGCCTTCGGTTGCAACGTCGGCGCCATGGTCAGCGGCATCAGCACCGGCAGTCTGCATGGCTGGATCTGGGTGCCGCTGGCGTTCGCCGGCACCCTGGTCGGCTTGCGCGTGCGCCGGTACTTCAAGTTCTGACGGACGCACCGAAGGAAGGATGCTGATGCCGAACCCCGCCGCCTCTGCCGCCCTGCGCCGCTGGACGTTCTGGCTCGCGCTGGTCGGGTTCGTTGCCTGGGACTTCGCCCATTCCGACCCCGTCAACCTGCGCCTGGAGCCGCCCATGATCACTGCCGGCTCGGGCACTGCCGCCAGCGGCGGCCACTGCGCCATTCCCAAATAGGGCGGGGCGGCAGGCGCCGCCTCAGGCGCCAATCGCGAACACCACCGGCATGCGGTTGTCGGGCGCGGCGCCGTCTGCGCGCTCGCGCCACTGGCGCACCCGCAGGCTGTGCACGCGCGCGTCGGGTAGCGTCAGGCCTTGAGCCAGCGCCAGCCGGGTGTCCGGCCGCAGGTGCTGCAGCAGCGCCTGCCACAGCGCGGCGTTGCGGTAGGGCGTTTCGATGAAAAGCTGGCTCTGCCCCTGGCGCAGCGCCAGCGCCTCCAGCTCGCGGATGCGCTGGCCGCGCGCTGCCACGTCTTGCGGCAGGTAGCCGACAAAGGCGAAGTTCTGCCCGTTGAGCCCGCTGGCTGCCAGCGCCAGCAGCAGCGACACCGGTCCCACCAGCGGCACCACGCGGGCGCCGGCCTCGTGCGCGGCGCGCACTACCGAACTGCCCGGGTCGGCCACCGCCGGCATGCCCGCTTCGCTCGCCAGGCCCATGTCGTGCCCGGCCAGCAGCGGAGCAAGCAGCGCGCCCGTGTCGAAGGTGCCGGCACCGTGGTCGCCCTTCTTGTGCACCTGGCGCGGCAGCTCGGCGATGTGTTGCTGCTGCACGCTGGCTGCCAGGCGGTGGTGGACGTCGATGCGCTTGAGGTAGGCGCGCAGGCTCTTGGCGTTCTCGCAGATCCAGTGGGTGACGCCGGCCGCCTGCCGCAGCGTGGCATCCGGGAGCACATCGGTCAGGGGCGCCTGCGCGTCGCAGCCGAAGTCCAGCGGCGCGGGCACCAGGTATAGGGTGCCGGGCAGGGGTGCGGCGCTCACGGCAGCACGGCGCCGGCGGCGCGCAGCATGCGGCACGTGCGGATCAGCGGCAGGCCGATCAGCGCGGTGGGGTCGTCGCTGTCGATGGACTCCAGCAGCGCGATGCCCAGTCCCTCGCTCTTGGCGCTGCCGGCGCAGTCGTACGGCTGCTCGGCGCGCAGGTAGCGCTCGATCTCC
>DAMCAL010000159.1:0-6073 GCA_032059585.1 Burkholderiaceae bacterium | reverse complement strand
ATCTACGGGCGCAGCGACGCCACCATCAACCGCCACGGCCTGCGCATGGGCACCAGCGAGATCTACGCCGCGGTGGAAGCGCTGCCCGAGGTGCTCGACAGCCTGGTGGTCGACCTGGAGTACCTGGGCCGCGCCAGCTTCATGCCGCTGTTCGTGGTGCTGCGCGACGGCCAGGTGCTCGACGAGCGCTTGAGCGAGCGCCTGCGCGCGGCCATCCGTGCCTCGCTCAGCCCGCGCTTCGTGCCCGACGAGATCGTGCAGGTGGCCGAGGTGCCGCGCACACTCAGCGGCAAGAAGCAGGAGTTGCCCGTGAAGAAGCTGCTGCTGGGCCAGCCGGTGCAGCAGGTGGTCAACCGCGACGCCATGGCCAACCCGCAGGCGCTGGCCTGGTTCGAGGCCTACGCGGCGCAGCGCCTCGCGGCGCCGGCGCCCTGACGGCTGCCGGCGCACCAGGGGCCGTCGCGCTGCCGGGGCCGGCCCGGTCAGGCGCCGTGCTCGCGGCGCAGCTGCGCACGCAGACGCTGCAGGCCGCGCGCGTCCTGGCGCACCAGCGCCGCCGCGCCGGGCAGGCGTGTGGCGGGGTGGTGCTTTTGCGTCCAGGCGCTCATCGCGACCAGCACCGGCAGCAGGTCCAGCCCCTTGGCGGTCAGGCTGTAGCGCACTTTCTGGGCGTGCTCCGCGTCGCCCTCGCGCCGCACCAGCCCGGCTTCGACCAGCCCGGCCAGGCGGTCGGCCAGGATGTTGCTGGAAATGCCCTCCTCCGACTGCAGGAACTGCCGGAAGTGGCGCTTGCCGCCGAACATCAGGTCGCGGATCACCAGTAGCGTCCAGCGGTCGCCCCACAAATCCAGGGCGGTGCTGATGGGGCAGGGCGAGCGGGGGGCATCCTTGCGCATGGCGCCATTCTAAAACTGGTTGCATTTCCATATCGGTTGCGGCAGTATGCCGGTCTTGTTTTGCAACCAGTCAGGAGCAGGCGATGACCTACCGGTGCTACCACGGCAGCTGCCACTGCCAGGCGGTGCGTTTCCAGGCGGCGTTCGATCCGGCCGAGGGCAGCAACCGCTGCAACTGCTCGCTGTGCCGCAAGGCGCGGGCCTGGTTCGTGTTCGTGCGCGGCGACGCCTTCACGCTGCTGCAGGGCGAGCAGCACCTGGCCCGCTACGTCTGGCTGCCGCCCGGCCAGGCCGCGCCGGGGCTGCAATACCGCTTCTGCGAGCGCTGCGGCATCCGGCTGTTCGGCACCGGCGAATGGGACGCCATGGGCGGGCGCTTCTACGCGGTGCACGTGCCCACGCTGGACGACCTCGACCTGGAGGCGCTGGTGGCCGCTCCCTTGCGCTACCTCGACATGGCGCACGACCGGCCGGACCGGGTACCGGCCGACACCCACCTGTTGTAGGGCAGCGGGGCGGCGCGCCTTCGCTGGGGCAGGCGCGCGCCGGCGGGCGCAACTGGGCTCTGTCCCACAGCCGCGCGCGCAGCGGCTGCGGACAATGCCCCGAGCCCGACTGCTTCCAAGGACCCTTCCATGCCCGACCGCGCCCGGCGCTTTTCCATGATCCGCGAGTTCCATCTGGCCGACTGGTTCACCCTCGGCAATGCCGTGTGCGGCGTGGGTGCGCTGTTTTCCGCCATGACCTACCTGGAGACCGGCGACGAGCGGCACGTGCACTTCGCCGCTGCGCTGGTGCTGGCGGCGCTCATCTTCGACGTGCTGGACGGCCGGGTGGCGCGCTGGCGGCGCCAGTCCTCGGCCATGGGGCGCGAGCTCGATTCGCTGGCCGACGTGATCTCCTTCGGCGTGGCCCCCGCGGTGCTGGCCTATGCCTGCGGCATGCAGGGCCTGTACGACCGCATCGTGCTGGCGTACTTCGTTGCCTGCGGCGTGTCGCGCCTGGCGCGCTACAACGTCACCGCCGAGGCGCTGTCCGAGGGCTCCCCATCGGGCAAGGTGAAGTACTTCGAGGGCACGCCGATTCCCACCTCCATCGTGCTGGTGGGCCTGCTGTCGCTGGCCGCCGCCCTGGGCGCGGTGCGCGAGCAGCTGTGGTGGGGCGCGACCATGGTCGGCGGCTTCACGCTGCACCCGCTGGTGCTGCTGTTCGCGCTGTCGGGCTCGCTGATGATCAGCCGCATCCACATTCCGAAGCTGTGACGCGTTTCGGTCATCGCGGGCGCGGGCGGGTCAGGGCGGCGCGCGCCGCTGCGGGCGCTGGTTGACGACCACGATCCCGGCCGCGACCAGGGCCAGCGCACCCAGCAGTCCCGGCGTGACCGGCTCGCCCAGCCAGCCGGCGCCGGCGATCAGCGCGAACACGGGGGTGAGAAAGACGAACACGGAAATCTTGGTCGCCGGATAGTGCGCCAGCAGCCACATCCAGGCCAGGTAGCTGGCGAAGGCGCCGACCACCGACTGCGCCAGCAGCGAGCCCCAGGCGAAGGCGCTGAAGTGCCAGTCCCAGCGCTCGCCCAGGGCCAGCGACAGCAGCGGCAGGAAGGCGGCGCTGCATCCCACCTGGTACAGCAGCTGCTTGGCCGGCGCCACCTGCGCCAGCGACGTGCTGCGGATCACCACCGTCGTCAGCCCCCACAGCAGCCCTGCCAGCAGGCCCAGCACGTCACCGATCCACGCCCGTGGCTGCGCCTGTGCGCCGAGCAGCCCGTCGCCCAGCGCCAGCGCCACGCCGGCAAAGGCGGCCGCCAGGCCGACCCACTGCCAGCCGACCAGGCGCTCGGCCGGGTGAAAGCGGGGCAGCAGCAGGGCCACCCAAAAGGGGGCGCTGTACAGCAGCACCGTCAGCCGCGAAGCCGACGTGTACTGCAGGCCCAGGTAGATGCAGGCGAACTCGCTGGCGAACAGGGCGCCGGCCAGCAGCCCGGGTCGCCAGGCGCCCGCAGGCTCGTGCGCCGTGCCCAGCGGCACGCCGCGCCACAGGCACCATGGCACCAGCACCACGGCCGCCAGGGAAAAGCGCACGAAGGCCTGGAACACCGGCGCCACCTCGGCCACCGTGGCCTTGACCAGCACCTGCTGCGCCCCCCAGAACAGGCAGCACCCCAGCAGCAGGGCGACGGCGAGCAGGTCGAGCTGGTCTTGGCGAACGCGTGGCATAGCGCGGCATTATGGGCAGGCGCGCCGCGCGGCGTGTACGGGGCCGAAGGCGCCGCTCGGCTGCGCGCTACACTTGCCGGCTACTTTTTGCGCGACGCACAACCCTTTTGCGCGCCCTGCGGCGCACAGACACTCCCATGGCCGTTGACCCGCCGGGCTCCCCTGCCCGCAGCAGTGTAGATCTCCGAAGCGCCCAGCTGCCCGTGGTGGCGGTGGTCGTCAAGAGTACCGACGCGCAGGTACTGGCCGACGAGCTGGCCACGCGCCTGGCCGACGAGCCGGAGTTTTTCGACAACGATCCGGTGCTGATCGACCTGAGCGCCGTGCAGTACGACCCGGGCGTCATCGATTTTCCCGCCCTGGTCGCCGAACTGCGTCGCTACCACGCCCGGCCGGTGGCCGTGCGTGGCGGGAGCAGCGCGCAGATGCAGGCGGCGCACGAGCTGGGCCTGATCGCCGCGCCGGAAGCGCCGCGCGCACCCGTGCCGCGCGCCGCCGCGGCGCCCGAGGTGGAGCCTGTGGCGCCTGTACCCCCGGCTCCCGAGCCGGAGCCGGCGGGCAGCCCGCCGCCCGCGCTGGGCCCCGGCACCGTGGTGGTGGACAAGCCGCTGCGCTCGGGCCAGCAGGTGTATGCACGCGGCGCCGACCTGGTGGTGCTGTCGATGGTCAGCTTCGGCGCCGAGGTCATCGCCGATGGCAACGTCCATGTGTATGCGCCGCTGCGCGGGCGGGCGATCGCCGGCGCGCGCGGCGACACCAGCGCGCGCATCTTCACCACCTGCCTGGAAGCGCAGCTGGTGTCGATCGCCGGCATGTACCGCACCACCGAAACCGAGCTGCCGGAGAACGTGCGCGGCAAGAGCGCGCAGATCCGGCTGGATGGCGAAAAACTCATCATCGAGCCGATCTGAACATTTTTCACCCACCCTTTTTTCGGTGCCAGGCCTGCCCGGCACCGCCCAACCCAAGGACTGCGAACACACCATGGCCAAGATCGTCGTCGTGACCTCCGGCAAAGGGGGCGTGGGCAAGACCACGACCAGCGCCGCCTTCGCCTCCGGCCTGGCCCTGGCCGGCCACAAGACCGCCGTCATCGACTTCGACGTCGGGCTGCGCAACCTGGACCTGATCATGGGCTGCGAGCGCCGTGTCGTGTATGACTTCATCAACGTCATCCAGGGCGAGGCCAACCTGAACCAGGCCCTCATCAAGGACAAGCAGTGCGACAACCTGTTCATCCTGGCCGCCAGCCAGACGCGGGACAAGGACGCGCTGAGCCGCGAGGGCGTGGAAAAGGTGCTGCAGGACCTGGCGGCGATGGGCTTCGAATACATCGTGTGCGACTCGCCCGCGGGCATCGAAAGCGGCGCGCTACACGCCATGCACTTCGCCGACGAGGCGATCCTGGTGACCAACCCGGAAGTCTCCTCGGTGCGCGACTCGGACCGCATCCTGGGCATGCTGGCCAGCAAGACGCGCCGCGCCATCGACGGCGCGGACCCGGTGCGCGAGCGACTGCTTATCACGCGCTACAACCCCGCGCGCGTGCAGGACGGGCAGATGCTCAGCCTGGAGGACATCCAGGACATTCTGCGCATCCCGCTGATCGGCGTGATTCCCGAGTCCGAGTCGGTGCTGCAGGCATCCAACCAGGGCCTGCCGGCGATCCACCTGGACGGCTCCGACGCCTCCGAGGCCTACAAGGACGTGGTCGCGCGCTTCCTGGGCGAGGAGCGGCCGCTGCGCTTCATCGACGCGCAAAAGCCGGGTTTCTTCAAGCGCATCTTTGGTGGGAGGTAAGCACCATGTCGCTGTTGTCGCTGTTTCTGGGCGAGAAGAAAAAGACCGCCTCCGTCGCCAAGGAGCGCCTGCAGATCATCCTGGCGCACGAGCGCAGCGGGCGCGGCGTGAGCCAGCCGGACTACCTGCCGGCGCTGCAGCGCGAGCTGCTGGCGGTGATCTCCAAGTACGTGAAGATCGATTCCAACGACCTGCGGGTGCACTTCGAGCGCCAGGACAACCTGGAAGTGCTGGAAGTGAAGATCGAGCTGCCCGAGCCCTCGCGCTGAGCCGCGCGCGGCCCGGGCGCTACTTGTGCAGCGGCCGCTCGGCCGTGGCCGAGAGGTTGCCCAGCGGGTGCTCGGTGTAGAACATGCCGCCGTGGTAGAGCAGCGGCGAGGCGCCCTGGCGGTGCCGGCAGCGCTCGACCTGGCCCACCAGGATGGTGTGGTCGCCCTCGTCGTACTGGCTGCGGTTGAAGCACTCGAACACCGCCGCCGCGCCCTGCACGATGGGCACGCCGCCCACACCCGGCTGCCAGTCGACGCCGGCAAAGCGGTCGATGCCGCGTGTGGCGAAACGCTCGGCCAGTTCGCGCTGCTCCACGGCCAGCACATGGATGGCGTAGTGCGTGCCGCGGGCGAACGCGGCCAGCGTGGTGGTCTTGTGCGCCAGGCTCCACAGCACCAGCGGCGGGTGCAACGAGACCGAGTTGAAGGAACTCGCGGTGAGCCCGACCGGGGTGCCGGCAGCGTCCAGGGCGGTCACGATGGTCACGCCCGTGGCGAACATGCCCAGGGCGTCGCGGAACTGGCTGGCGGAGAAGTCGGGCGGCCGGGCGGCCGGGGCGGGGGTCGAAAGGCGGGTCACAGGAGGGGGATTATCGGCGCCTGCGCAAAGCACCAGGGCCGCTGGTGGCGGCCCTGGTGCTTTGCTGGTTGCGCGGGCAGGTCACGCCATGCGCAGGGTGCCCGCGGGCGGTCGGCCCGGGGCGTCGCCCAGAAAGCGGAAATCCATCGCCGGGCGCTCTCCGCTGATCAGCTCGGCCAGCGCCTTGCCCGAGCCGGCGCCGTGCGTCCAGCCCAGCGTGCCGTGCCCGGCGTTGACCCACAGGCCGCGCACCCCGGTCTGGCCGATGAAGGGGATGTTGGTCGGCGTGGCCGGGCGCAGGCCGCACCA
>DAMCAL010000158.1:0-6099 GCA_032059585.1 Burkholderiaceae bacterium | reverse complement strand
TCGCACAGCAGCAGGCCGATGTGGCTGTTGAGCTCGTCCACGTCGCCCATGGCGTGCGGGCGGGCGCTGTGCTTGGACACGCGGGTGTTGTCGCCCAGGCCGGTCGTGCCGTCGTCTCCGGTGCGCGTGGCAATCTGTGTCAGGCGGTTTCCCATAGGGCAAGGCTCCTTGTGGTGGGGTGGGCGCAGCGCGGCTGCGTTACATGTCGGGGGTCCATTGTGTGCCGGGCAACAGTGGGAAAAACTGCTGGTGCCCGCGCGCATGCTGCGCTGCAATGAAGCCGTTCCCACTACCGACGGAGTTCACCACATGACCCCAACCACCGCTTCCCGCAGCGCTGCCCCCTTCACCTTGCGCACCGCCCTGGTGTGCGCGGCGTTCGCCCTGGGCGGCACCCTGGCACAGGCGCAGACGGGCGGCGCCACGATCGGGCCCAGCTCGGCTTCGTCCCCGGGCCAGTCCACCGCGCCGCACACCACCAACACCCAGTCGGCGGTGAGCGACAAGAGCCCGGGCAAGGCCACCAGCGCCAGCGGTCACACGTCCGGCGCCACGTCGGGCGGCGGCATGGGCACGGGCAGCATGCCCGCTGCCCAGATGGGCAGCAACGCGAGCGGCAAAACCACCATGCCCGCCGAGCGCTCGAGCGCCGCAGACAGCGCCTTCCAGAAGGCCGACGCCAACCACGACGGGCAACTGAGCATGGCCGAAGCGGACAAGGTGCCGGGCCTGTCCAAGCGCTTCAAGGAGCTGGACAAGGACCACAACGGCACCCTGTCGCGCAACGAGTTCTCGCCCGCCGCGCGTCCTTGACTCCCGCATGATGGCTGCGTGATGTCCACGTAGCCCCCGCACGGGTTGCCAGCCCCGTGCCTCTTTTTCATTTCGCTTCACTCCAGACCTGCCCGCCCGCCGCGCCCTGCGCAGCGGCGGGTTTTTTTCGCGCGCCGCGCGCCGTGCCGCCTTCCTACAATGGCCGAAGCCCGTTTTGTCGAGTTATCGATTGCCTGGAGACTGCCGTGAACGCCCCTGACCGCGCCGCCCTTGAAACGCCCGCGCACGCCGCCCTGCCCGCCCTGCTCGACGCCCTGTCGGCGCGCTTTGGCGCGCGGCAGTTCAGCAATGCCCTGTCGGTGCGCGAGCAGCACGGGCGCGACGAGGGCTCGATCAGCGCGCCGCCGCCGGCGGCGGTGGTGTTCGCCGAAAGCGTGCAGGACGTGCAGGACGCGGTGCGCCTGGCCGCGCAGCATCGCGTGCCGGTCATCGCCTACGGCGCCGGCTCGTCGCTGGAAGGCCACCTGCTGGCGGTGCAGGGCGGCATCAGCCTGGATGTCTCGCGCATGGACCAGGTCCTGTCCATCGACGCCGACGACCTTACCGTCACCGTGCAGCCGGGCATCACGCGCAAGGCGCTCAACGAGGCCATCAAGCACACCGGCCTGTTCTTTCCCATCGACCCGGGCGCCGACGCCAGCATCGGCGGCATGGCCGCCACGCGCGCCAGCGGCACCAACGCCGTGCGCTACGGCACCATGCGCGAGAACGTGCTGGCGCTGCAGGTGGTCACGGCCAGCGGCGAGGCCATCCGCACCGGCACCCGCGCCAGGAAGAGCAGCGCCGGCTACGACCTGACGCGGCTGATGGTGGGCAGCGAGGGCACGCTGGGCATCTTCACCGAGGTCACGCTGCGCCTGTACCCGCTGCCCGAGGCGGTGAGCGCGGCCGTGTGCTCGTTTCCCAGCATCGAGGCGGCCGTGCGCACCGTCATTCAGACGATCCAGATGGGCGTGCCGATCGCGCGCGTGGAGCTGATCGACGTGAATAGCGTGCGCGTGGTCAACGCGCACAGCAAGCTGGGCCTGCGCGAGGAGCCGATGCTGCTGATGGAGTTCCACGGCTCGCCGGCCGGCGTGCAGGAGCAGGCCGAGGTGGTGCAGCAGATCGCCCAGGAGTGGGGCGGCAACGCCTTCGAGTGGGCCACCACGCCCGAGGAGCGCACCCGCCTGTGGACGGCGCGGCACAACGCCTACTTCGCCGCCGTGCAAAGCCGCCCGGGCTGCAAGGCCATCAGCACCGACACCTGTGTGCCCATCTCGCGCCTGGCCGACTGCCTGCTGGAGTCGGTGACCGAGGCCGACGCCAGCGGAATCCCCTACTTCCTGGTCGGCCACGTGGGCGATGGCAATTTCCACTTCGGCTACCTGCTGGACCCGCATGTGCCCGAGGAGCGCGAGACCGCCGAGCGGCTGAACCGGCAACTGGTGGCGCGCGCGCTGGCGCTGGGTGGCACCTGCACCGGCGAGCACGGCGTGGGCATCCACAAGATGGACTTCCTGGTGGACGAGGCGGGCGAGGGCGCGGTGGCGACGATGCGCGCCATCAAGCGTGCGCTCGACCCGCACAACATCCTGAACCCGGGCAAGATCTTCGCCGCCTGATTTACTATCGATTCCATAGCTGCCAGCGCTCGCCAGTATTGCGCTTGCGGCCTTTTCCGCCCGCAGGTTCAGGCACAGCGCAGCGCGTGCGGGTGAGGCCTTGGCGCGCGTGCGTGACCAGGGCGAAAGGCCAGCCGGGCCTGCGGCCACCCGGGCGGGTGCAGCAGCCCGCCAGCGCCCCCCGCCCCCTTCTCGGCGCCCGGATTTGGCCCTACGATGCTGCGCCCGGGCCGCTGCGCCCGCTGCCCAGGAAGGACCCCATGCAACACGGAAGCTGCCACTGCGGCGCCGTCCGCTTTTCGGTGGACGGCGACATCGGCCAGGTCATGGAATGCAACTGCTCGCACTGCAGCCGCAAGGGCTTCCTGCTGTGGTTCGTGCCGCGCACGGCGCTGCACGTGCAATCGGGCGAGGCGCAGCTCACCACCTACACCTTCAACCGCCACGCCATCGAACACCGCTTCTGCGCCGTCTGCGGCTGCCAGCCGTTCGGCCTGG
The DNA here is from genome assembly GCA_032059585.1 of Burkholderiaceae bacterium. Lineage (GTDB taxonomy): Bacteria > Pseudomonadota > Gammaproteobacteria > Burkholderiales > Burkholderiaceae_C > Melaminivora. Next base: position 3,163 of record DAMCAL010000158.1, on the reverse strand, counting down.
GCAGCATGCCGGACGGCACGCCGGTGGCCTCCGTGAACGTGCGCTGCCTGGAGGGCGTGGACCTGGCCGCGCTTGCGCCGATGCCGGTCGACGGCCGCGCGTTCTGACATACCAGGCGAGCGGCGCAAGGCCCCCGCGGCCAGGCGCCCGCCGGCATCTTCATCTGCCGAAAAGGGGTCCTCCCTGCATCCCGACGAACTGGCGCAGTACCTGCATGCGCACATCCCGCTGTCACGCGCCATGGCCGTGTCGGTGGAGCGCGTGACGCCGGAGGCGGTGGTGCTGGCCGCGCCGCTGGCGCCCAACATCAACCACCGCGAGACCGCCTTCGGCGGCAGCCTCTCGGCGCTGGCCATCCTGACGGCGTGGTCGCTGCTGCACACGCGCCTGCGCGCCGCGGGCATCGCCACGCGGCTGGTGATTCAGCGCCATGCGATGGACTACGAATGCCCGGCGCTGGGCGCCTTCACCGCGCGCGCGGCCCTGGCGCAGGCGCAGGACTGGCCGCCCTTCCTGCGCCTGCTGGCCCGCCGGGGCCGCGCCCGCATCGCCGTCACGTCGGTGCTGCACGAGGGCGGGCGCGTGGTCGGACGTTTCACCGGCGAGTTCGTGGCGCTGGGGGCCGGTGGCGCGCCGGACGCGGCGCCCGCAGCAGCCGAGCCGGCGGCGGCGGACGGCGCATGACCGGCCGCCGCGCCCTGGCGGTGGCGCTGCTGGCGGTGCCGCTGGCCTGCGCGCCGCTGGCAGTGGCGGTCACCGTGCTCGGCGCCCCCTTTTGGGCGTGGTTCGAGGCGGCCTTTGGCGTGCAGGCGTACGGCCACCACGGCCCGCTCGAGTGGTGCTACCTGCTGGCGTTCGCGCTGCTGGTGGCGGCCGGCTGGTGCCTGGTCGCCGCCGCGTGGCGGCGGCGTGCGCCCTGAACAGCCCGGCCTGTCGCCTGTCGCCTGCCCCATGGTCATCCTCCTGAACGGCCCCCTGGGCATCGGCAAGTCGACCCTGGCGGAGGCGCTCACCGAGAGCCTGCAGGGCTGCGCCATGCTCGACGGCGACCACGTCGCCGCGGTCCACCCGCCGCCGGCCGACGAAGTGGACTACCTGCACACCCTGCTGGCGCTGCTGGCCGCGCACCACCGGCGTGCCGGCTATCGCCACTGCGTCATCAACCACCTGTGGCGCACGGGCGCGGAGCTGGACGACCTGCGCCGCCGGCTGGTGCAGGACGACCCGGCCGCCGACGTGCGCTGCTTTCTGCTGACCCTGCCGCTGGCGCAGAACCTGCAGCGCATCCGCCGGCGCCAGGCCGCCCGGGCGCTGGACGAGCGCGACTTCGAGCAGCAGACGGTGCGCGCCGAACGGGCCCTGCTGTACGCCCGGCCGGATGGCAACCTGGGCGAGCCCTTCGACGTGGAGGGCGCACCCGACGTGCTGGCCGCGCGGCTGCGCCAGCGGCTCGGCCTGCCGTGATGCGGGTCCGGGCGGCAGGGCAAGGCCGGTGCTGCTGCGGCGTGTGCGACCGCAGGCCCTGCCGCTGCGCGCTCAGGCGCCGGCGCCCGGCGGCTGCAGCGTGAACACGAACTCGGCGTGGCCGGTGGGCACGCCGCGCGTGTTCACCATCGGCGGGCGGTGAAACGCTGCGAGTTGCGCGCGCTGCGCTGCGCTGCCGATCTGCAGGCGCTCGAGCAGTTCGCACACCACCATCGGCACCACCGCGCCGGTGCCGTCTTCCACCTTCACCGCGATGCCCACGGCGCCCTCGGCGCCCAGCCGCTGCGTGGCTGCACCGGCGCGCAGCCCCAGGCCATAGCAGCCGTCGGCGCCGGTCTTGCCCACCAGGGCGCCGCCGAACGCCTGCATCAGCGCCGTGCAAAAGCGCCCCTCGCCGGCCACCAGCCCGGGGTGCGACGTCATGGCGCGGTAGATGCGCGCCAGGTGGCCTTCGCGCGGCGCCAGCGCCTGGCCGCCGGCCTGCCGGTCGGCTGACTGCGCCAGGCGGGCGAACAGCGTGGCCAGGCCCTGCAGCGCGCAGGAGGGCGTGGGCAGGTTGCAGCCGTCCACCGCCCAGTCCACGGCGCCCTGCGGCAGGCCGCAGGCGTCGGCGAAGGTGGCGCGCACGCGCTCCTGCAGCGGGTGCCCGGGCTGGTGGTAGCCGTGCGGCGGCAGGCCCAGCGCGCGCACCGCCGCCAGCATGCCCACGTGCTTGCCCGAGCAGTTGCTGCACACCGGCGTGGGCGTGAAGCCGCGCCGGACCCAGTCGTGCGCCACGGCCTCGGAGATCGGCGGGTGGCCACCGCAGGCCAGCTCGGCCTCGGCCGCGCCCACGCGCGCCAGCATGGCCTGCGCGCGGGCGATGTGCCGCTCCTCGCTGCTGTGCGAGGCGCACATCAGGGCCAGGTCGGCGTCGTCCAGTGCGAAGCGCTCGAAGGCGCCACTCTCCAGGATCGCCAGCGCCTGCGCCGGCTTGGCGGCCGAGCGCGGCAGCGTGGCGCGCGCCGGGTTGCCGGCGGCCAGCAGCAGGCGGCCCGTGGCGTCGACCACGGCGATGTGCGCGGTGTGCACGTTCTCGACGGCGCCGCCGCGGTAGGTGACCACGGCGGGGGACGCGGCGGTGACAGTGGTGGCGGGGACAGCGACAGCGGCAGGGGCGGCGGGCTGGGTCATGGAATCGGGTCCTCGGCGCGCGCGGCGCGCGGGTGGCGGGGCAGGGCGCGGCCAGTCTAGCGGCGCACTGGCCGCGGCGGGCCGTCGGCATGCGCTGACAGACCGGCCCGGCCCCGCCTTCCTACGATGGTCGCGACCCGCCGCCACCCAGGAGCCCGCCATGCCCGCCAGCCCCCTGTCCTGCCCCGGCCCGTGCGCCGCCCGCTCCGCGCGGCGCGTGCCGGCACTGCATCCGCCCATCGCCGCTGCCTGCCTCGGCGGGCCTGTGCCACCGGGTGTGGGCCATGGCTGCGCGTGACCGCCGCAGCCGACCGGCAGGGGCCGGCGCGCTGCTCGTGCTCGCGCTGGCCGTGCCGCTCGCCCACGCGCGGCCGGCCACGGCCCCGGTGACGGCCACGTCGGCAGCGGCTTCCGCGCCGACCGCGCCGACCGACGGCACGGCGGCACGCCCGGCCGACGCCCGGGTGGCCCCGTCCGCCGCGGCTGCGCAGGGGCGGCAAATCGC
>DAMCAL010000157.1:0-6136 GCA_032059585.1 Burkholderiaceae bacterium | reverse complement strand
GGCGTCAGGACCTAAACCTGGTGCGTCTACCAATTTCGCCACCCGCGCGGTTTTTGTATCACCTGGATGGCGCTGGCCACTCGGCCGCGCGCTCCACCCGTGAAATAGGTCAAACGGCAGATTTTACCCTGACGCCGGGGCCGCGGCCGGCAGCAGCGCGTCATCGGGCGCAGGCGGCCGGCGCACGCGAAACCACGCGGCGTACATGGCGGGCAGCGCCAGCAACGTCAGCACCGTGGCCACGACCAGTCCGCCCATGATGGCCACCGCCATCGGCCCCCAGAACACACTGCGCGACAGGGGGATCATGGCCAGCACCGCCGCCGCTGCAGTGAGCGCGATCGGCCGCATGCGCCGCACGGCCGCGCCGGTGATCGCATCCCAAGCCGGTATGCCGGCGGCCCGGTCCAGTTCGATCTGGTCGACCAAAATGACCGAGTTGCGCTGGATCATGCCCATCAGCGCCACCACGCCCAGGAGCGCGACGAAACCGAACGGCCGCCCCAGCAGCAGCAGCGCCGCCGCCACGCCGGCGATTCCCAGCGGACCGGTGAGGAACACCAGTACCGAGCGGCTGAAGCTGTGCAGCTGCAGCATCAGCAGGGTGAAGACCAGAAACAGCATGAGCGGCACGCCGACGACGATGGAGGCCGACCCCTTGCTGCTCTCCTCCACCGCGCCGGCCACCTCGATGCGGACATCGCCGCCGTCGGCGCGCCAGCGCCCTTCCAGCTCGCGCAGCCCGGGCAGCAGCTGTGCAGTCACGGTCGCGCCCTGCAGGCCTTCCGCCACGTCTCCCTGCACGGTGATGGCGTAGTCGCGGCCGTAGCGCCACATGACGCCCGGCTCCCACGCCAGATGCGGGCGGGCGATCTGCGTGAGCGGGATCGAGCGGCCCGACGCGGTCGCCACGTAGGCGTTGTCGATGTCGGCGATCTGCTGCTCGCCTGCACCCGGCTGGCGCACCGCGATCTCGATGAGCTTGTCGCCCTCACGGTACTGACCGACCGTGGTGCCCGAAAAAAGCGTGCGCGTCGCCTGGGCAATGGCCTGGCTGGACACGCCGAGCGAACGCGCCTTGGCCTGGTCCACCTCCAGGCGCAGCACCTTGACCGATTCGTTCCAGTTGTCGTTCACACCGCGCATGTGGGCATTGGCGCGCAACAGCTCCTTGGCTTCGTCCGCCCGCTGTCGCAGCACCTGCGGGTCGCTGCCCAGCACGCGGAACTGCACGGGATAGGGCACGGGCGGGCCGTTGGGCAGCAGCTTGATGCGGGCGCGCGCTTCGGGGAACTCGGTTGCCAGCAGCGCCGGCAGGCGCTGGCGCAGCGCCTCGCGCGCTTGCAGGTCGCGCGCCAGCACGATGAACTGCGACACGTTGCTTTGCGGGAACACCTGGTCCAGCGGCAAATAGAACCGCGGCGTGCCCGAGCCCACCCAGGTCGCCACGCTCTCCACCTCTGGCATCTGCATGAAACGCGCCTCGGCGCGCCGCGCCACCGCCTCGTTGGCCGCCAGGGGCGTGCCCTCCGGAAACCACAGGTCCACCATGACCTCGGGACGGCTGGAATCGGGGAAGAACTGCTGCTGCACGCGCCCCATGCCCACCAGGCCCAGCGCAAAGATGGCCACCGTGGCGCCGATGGTCAGCCAGCGGTGCGCCACGCACCAGTCCACCGTGCGCCGAAACCGCGCGTAGAAGGGCGAGTCGAACAGCTCGTGCGGGGGCGCATCCGGGTCATCCGGCTTCACCTTGAGCAGCAGGGTGCCCAGGTACGGCACGAAGTACACCGAGACGATCCACGACAGCACCAGCGCGATCACCGTCACCGCGAAGATGGCGAAGGTGTATTCGCCCGTCACCGACCGGGCGATGCCGATCGGCAGGAAACCCGCCGCCGTGATCAGGGTGCCCGTGAGCATGGGCTTGGCGGTCACGTCGTAGGCGAAGGTGGCCGCGCGCACCTTGTCGTAGCCCTCCTCCATCTTGCGCACCATCATCTCCACGGCAATGATGGCGTCGTCCACCAGCAGACCCAGGGCAATGATCAGCGACCCCAGCGACACCTTGTGCAGCCCTATGCCGAAATAGTGCATCGCCAGGAAGGTGACGGCCAGCACCAGCGGGATGGTGATGGCCACCACCAGCCCCGGGCGCCAGTCGACGTACCAGCCAAAGCGCCCGCCCTTGTGCAGCCCCAGCGAGATGAAGCTCACCGCCAGCACGATGACCACCGCCTCGACCAGCACGTGCACGAACTCGCTCACCGACGCCGCGACGGACGCCGGCTGGTCCTGCACCTGCGCCAGCTCGACGCCTGCGGGCAGGCGCGCCTGGATGCCGGCGACGGTCGTGCGCAGGGCCTTGCCCATGGCGATGATGTCGCCGCCCTTGGCCATGGAAATGCCCAGTGCAATGACCTCGTGGCCCTGGAAGCGCACCTTCACCCCCGGCGGGTCGACATAGCCCCGGCGCACCTCGGCGATATCCGACAGGCGCAGCTGGCTGCCGGACTGCGCGCCACGGATCGGCATGGCGCGCAGCTCCTCCAGGCTGGTGAACTGCCCCCCCACGCGCACCTGCACCACGTCGTGCGGCGACTGGATGCTGCCTGCCCCCTCGACCACGTTCTGGCTGGCCAGCTGCTGCAGCACGGCGTTGAAGTCCAGCCCCAGCTGCGCCAGACGCTGCGCGGGCAGCTCGATCCAGATCCGCTCTTCCTGCACCCCGAACAGCTCGACCTTGGCCACGTCCTTAACGCGCAGCAACTGCTGGCGCACGTCGTCGGCAAAATCCTTCAACTCCGCCTGCGAGAAGCCTTCGCCCGACAGCGCGTAGATCACCCCGTACACGTCACCGAACTCGTCGTTGAAGAACGGCCCCTGCACGCCCGCTGGGAGTTGCCAGCGCATGTCGCCGATCTTCTTGCGCACCTGGTACCAGATCTGCGCGACTTCCGACGGCTTGCTCGAGTCCTTGATTTCGAAGATGACCTGCGACTCGCCCGGTTTGCTGTAGCTGCGGATGCGGTCGGCATAGGGCACTTCCTGCAGCGTGCGCTCGATCTTGTCCGTGACCTGCTCGGCCACCTGCTGGGCGCTCGCCCCCGGCCAGTAGGTCCGCACCACCATGGCGCGGAAGGTGAACGGCGGATCTTCGTCCTGGCCCAGCTGAAAATAGGCGGCAAAACCCAGCACCATCAGCGCCACCATCAGGTAGCGGGTCAGGGCGGCATGCTCCAGCGCCCAGCGCGAGAGGTTGAAGCCGGCGCGCGCCGGCGGTGGTGTTGGCGGCATGGAGGGCACCCTGGGTCAGCGCGCCGCGGCAGACGCCGCCGCGGCCTCGTTGCCCGCGGCCGCCGCAGCGCTCGCCGCCTGCGCGCGCGCAACCTTGGGCTGGTAGATGGACACTTTCTGTCCCGCCGCGAGCACATGCACGCCAGCAGCGACCACCTGCATGCCGGGCGCAAGGCCCTGCTCCACCAGCACGTCGCTGCCTGCGATGCCGGCGACCTGCACGGGCTGCGAGCGCACGGTGGAGGTGGCCGGCTCGAACACCCACACCGCACTGCCGCCGCCGTCTTCGCGCAGTGCACTGCTGGGCAGGCGCAGGGCCCCTTGGGCCGGTTGCGCAGGCGCCGCTTCGCTCAGCCGCACGCGCACGGTGGCGCCCAGCGGTGGCGGCGCCGCGCCCTCTTGCAGGGCCACCTTCACCAGGAAGGTGCGGGTGACCGGATCGGCGCTGGCGGCAACCTCTCGCACCCGCGCCGCGAGCGGCTCGCCGCCCGCCCAGGCGGCCACCTGCACCGGCTGGCCGACATGCACATCGGCCAGCCTGTCTTCAGGCACCGCAAACACCGCATCGCGCGCCCCGTCGCGGGCGATGCGCACCACCGGGGCGCCGGCCGCCACCACCTGGCCGGGCTCGGCATCGACGCCCGTGACGATGCCCGGCGTCTCTGCCAGCAAGCGCGTGTAGCCGGCCTGGTTGCCCTGGGCGGAGAGCTGGGCCTGCGCCTGGGCCAGCTGCGCCTGCGCAGCCTTGAGCGCGGCCTCGCGCCGGTCCAGTTCCGCGCCGCTGATGAAGTTCTGCGCGCGCAGCCGCGAGAACCGCTCCAGATCCGCCGCGGCCAGGTCGCGCTGCGTGCGTGCCGCCGCCACCTGGGCGCGGGCCGCCTGCGCGGCGAGTTCGTAGTCGCGTGCATCCAGCTCGGCCAGCAACTGCCCGGCCCGCACATGCTGGCCGGCTTCCACCGGGCGCTGCACGATCTTGCCGCCCACCCGAAACGACAGGCGCAACTCGACGCGCGCACGCACCTCGCCCGAATATTCGCGCTCCGCCTGCGGGGCGCGCGCGCCCACCGTCACCAGCTTGACCGCCCGCACCGGCTCGGGTTGCGGGGCAGGTTTGGAACAACCCGCCGCCAGCGCGACCACGCTGGCCACAGCCGCACGGCAGGCCCACAAAAAAATCCCGCGACCGGGTTGGTGCGGGGAGCAAGGGGCCGCGCCGGGAGGACGCAAGGCAGGCGCAGGGACATCCATGGGAAACAGCCTGGGGCTGGTTACTGACTGACTGGTTAGTAAATTTTGAGAGCGCCGACCCCGAACTGTCAAGCACGACAATCGCGGCGTGAACGCACCTCCTTCCTCCCGCACGGCCCCCCTGCCCGTCACGCACTACGAAAACTTTCCCGTGGCGTCGCTGCTGTGCCCGCCCGCCCTGCGCGCGCCGGTGGCGGCCCTGTATGCGTTCGCGCGCACGGCCGACGATCTGGCCGACGAAGGCAGCGCCAGCGCTGCCCAGCGGCTGGCGGACCTGCACGCCTACCGCGCCGATCTGCACGCGGCCGCCGCGGCCGCCGCGGGCGAGCGGCCCACGGCGCGCTGGGCCGTGGTGTTCGCACCGCTGGCCGCCGTGCTGCAGCGCCACGCGCTGCCCGTGCCGCTGCTGGACGCGCTGCTGGACGCATTCGTGCAGGACGTCGAGATGACCGCTGCGGGCCGCACCTACGCCACACGCGCCGAACTGGTGGCCTACTGCAGCCGTTCGGCCGACCCGGTAGGCCGCCTGCTGCTGCACCTGTATGGCGTGCACGACGCCGCGGCGCTGGCGCAAAGCGACGCCGTCTGCACGGCCCTGCAGCTCATCAATTTCTGGCAGGACCTGAGCGTGGACCTGCCACGCAAGCGGCACTACGTGACGGATGCGGACTGCGCCGCCCACGGCGTGGCCCGCGCCGACCTGGCTGCCCTGCGGCGCACGCCCGGCAGCGACGCGCTGGTGCTCGACTGCGCCGCCTGGGCGCGCACGCTGATGCTGCAGGGCGCGCCGCTGGTGCGCCGCCTGCCCGGGCGCGCCGGCTGGGAGCTGCGCCTGGTGGTGCAAGGCGGCCTGCGCATCCTGGACAAGGTGCAGGCCCTGGGCGGCGCCAGCCTGGTGGCCCGACCGCGCCTGCGTGCGGCCGACTGGCCCGTGATGCTGGCACGCGCGGCGCGCATGTAGCTCCTGATTTTATAGCTGCTCGCGCATGTCCAGAAAGTGCTGCGGGCACTTTTGACCATGAACAGCGGCGCCGCGGCAGGCCGGGTCCGCCGTGGGACAATCGGCACCCGATGACCCCCGACCAGTACGCCCAGAACAAGGCCGCCGCCTCGGGCAGCAGCTTCTACTACGCCTTCCTGTTCCTGTCCCGCGAGCGGCGCGCCGCCATCACGGCCTTCTACGCGTTCTGCCGCGAGGTGGACGATGTGGTGGACGAGGTGACCGACCCCGGCGTGGCCGCTGCCAAGCTGGACTGGTGGAGCGGGGAAGTCGCCAAGACCTTTGCCGGGGCGCCCACGCACCCTGCCACCCAGGCGCTGGCCCCGCACATCGCGGCCTGCGGCCTGCAGCAGGCGCATCTGCAGGCGGTCATCGACGGGTGCCGCATGGACCTGACCCAGACCCGCTACCTCGACTACCCGGGGCTGGAGCGTTACTGCCACCTGGTGGCCGGCGTGGTGGGCGAAGTGGCGGCGCGCATCTTCGGGCAGACCGAGCCGGCGACGACCGCCTATGCGCACAAGCTGGGCCTGGCGTTCCAGCTCACCAACATCATCCGCGACGTGGGCGAGGACGCCCTGCGCGGGCGCA
>DAMCAL010000156.1:0-6144 GCA_032059585.1 Burkholderiaceae bacterium | reverse complement strand
CGCAGGACAAGGTGGACGCCGTGCGCCGCCACAACCCGCACGTGCTGCTGGCGCGCTGCGAGGAGCGCGGCTACTGCGTGAGCGACATCACCCCCACCACCTGGCAGGCCACGCTGCGGGCGGTACGTGACCCGCTGGCCGCCGACAGCGACGCCTACACCCTCACCTGCTTCGTAGTCGAGGACGGCCGACCCGGCCCGGTCGCGGCGTAGCCCTCGCCCGCCGGCCGCCGGGCATGCCGGACAATCGTCTTGTGCCCTGCCTTTCACCGCCTTCCCGAACGCCCCGCCCCGCGATGGACACGCCCGATCTCAGCGCCCACACGCCCATGATGGCCCAGTACCTGACGCTGAAGGCCGACCACCCGGACACGCTGCTGCTGTACCGCATGGGCGACTTCTACGAGCTGTTCTACGCCGACGCCGAGCGCGCCGCCGCGCTGCTGGACCTGACGCTCACGCAGCGCGGCCAATCGGCCGGCCGGCCGGTGGTCATGGCCGGTGTCCCCTACCACGCCCTGGAGCAGCACCTGGCACGCCTGATCCGCCTGGGCGAGTCGGTGGCCATCGCCGAACAGGTCGGCGAAGTGGGCGCCGGCAAGGGGCCGGTGGAGCGCAAGGTGGTGCGCGTGGTCACGCCCGGCACCCTGACCGACAGCGAACTGCTGCCCGACAAGAGCGAAGCGCTGCTGTTGGCACTGCACGCCGGCCCGCGCGCGCGCTGCGGCCTGGCCTGGATGAGCGTGACCCAGGGGCTGGTGCACCTGGGCGAATGTGCCCAGGAAGAACTGGGAGCCTGGCTGTCGCGCATCGGGCCGAGCGAGCTGGTGCACGCCAGCGGGCTGCCGCAGCGCCTGTCCGACCACCTCGCGGCGCTGCGCCACAGCGGCCACATCGCCTGCCCCAGCGCCGCGCGGCCCGACTGGCAGTTCGACGCCGGGCTGGGCCACGCGAAGCTGCTCGAGCAGCTCGGCGCCGCCAGCCTGGAGGCCTGGCAGGCCGCCGACTTGGCGCTGGCGCACGCCGCCGCCGGGGCGCTGCTGCACTATGCCGAACACACCCAGGGTCGTGCCCTGCCCCACGTGCAGGGCGTGCAGGTGGAGCGCAGCGACGAGCTCATCCACCTGCCGGCCACCACGCGGCGCAACCTGGAACTGGTCAAAACCCTGCGCGGCGAGGATGCGCCGACGCTGCTCTCGCTGCTGGACACGTGCATGACCGGCATGGGCAGCCGCCTGCTGCGGCAGTGGCTGCTGGCGCCGCGCCGCGACCGCACCGAAGCGCGCCGCCGCCTGGCGGCGATTGCCGCGCTGCGCGGCGCCGGCGCCGGCGACGGCCCGTGGCAGGCGCTGCGCGCCCAGTTGCGCGGCGTGTGCGACGTGCAGCGCATCACGGCCCGCATCGCGCTGCGCCAGGTGCGCCCGCGGGAGCTGGTGGCGCTGGCCGCGACGCTACAAAAAACAGAGCTGCTCACGCTTGCTGGACAAGCGCCAGAGCCCTATTTGGCTGAAATTCTCGAACACCTGCGCCCCCCGCCCGAGTGCTGGCGCTTGCTGGCTGCCGCCATCGCGCCGGAGCCGCCGGCGCTGGTGCAGGCGGGCGGCGTGATCGCTGCGGGGTTTGACGCCGAGCTGGACGAACTGCGCGGCATCCAGGGCCACTGCGACGACTTCCTGCTGCAGCTCGAGGCGCGCGAGCGCGAGCGCACCGGCATCCCCAACCTGCGCGTGCAGTTCAACCGGGTGCACGGCTTCTACATCGAGGTCACGGCCAGCCATGCCGACAAGGTGCCGCCCGAATGGCGCCGGCGCCAGACGCTGAAGAACGCCGAGCGCTACATCACGCCCGAGCTGAAGAGCTTCGAGGACAAGGCCCTGTCGGCCCAGGAGCGTGCGCTGGCGCGCGAGAAGTGGCTCTACGAGCAAGTGCTGGAGCAGCTGCAGCCGCACGTGGCGCCCCTCACCCGGCTGGCGCAGGCGCTGGCCGCGCTGGACGTGCTGTGCGCGCTGGCCGAGCGCTCACTGACCCTGGACTGGTGCGCGCCGCAGTTCGCCCCCGAGCCCTGCATCGAAATCGAGGCCGGGCGCCACCCGGTGGTGGAGGGCAGGCTGGCCGAAACCTCGGCCGGCGCCTTCATCGCCAACCACACCCGCCTGCATGCCAGCGCCCGCATGCAGATCATCACCGGCCCCAACATGGGCGGCAAATCCACGTACATGCGCCAGGTGGCGCTGATCGTGCTGCTGGCCAGCATGGGCAGCTACGTGCCCGCCAGCCGCTGCCGGCTGGGGCCCATCGACGCCATCCACACCCGCATCGGCGCGGCCGACGACCTGGCCAACGCCCAGTCCACCTTCATGCTGGAGATGACCGAGGCGGCGCAGATCCTGCACAGCGCCACCCCGCAGTCGCTGGTGCTGATGGACGAGATCGGCCGTGGCACGGCGACGCACGACGGGCTGGCGCTGGCCAGCGGCATCGCCGTGCACCTGCACGATCGCACGCGGGCGTTCACGCTTTTTGCCACCCACTACTTCGAGCTGACGGAGCTGGCGGCCCGCCATCCGCACGCGGTGAACGTGCACGTGGGCGCGGTGGAGTCGGGCGCCGACATCGTGTTCCTGCACGAGATCCAGGCCGGCCCGGCCAGCCGCAGCTACGGCGTGCAGGTCGCCCGCCTGGCCGGCGTCCCCGCGCCCGTGCTGCACCACGCGCGGCACGTGCTGGCCGCGCTGCAGCAGCGCGCCGAGCAGGGCGCCCCGCAGGCAGACCTGTTCTCCGCGCCCCCCGAGCCCGCCGTGCCCACATCCCACCCGGCGCAGGCGCTGCTGGACGGACTGGAGCCGGACCGCTTGAGCCCGCGCGAGGCGCTGGACGCCCTGTACGAACTCAAAAGGCTCGCCAGCACCGGCGCGGCCTGATCTGCTGTGTCGCATCCCCTGTCCCCCTCCCTCTGCGCCACCGCCGGCGCCACGCCCGGCACTGCCTTGCGCGGGGTGCTGGCCTTCGCGGCCCTGTACGTGCTGGCCTGGTCGGCGCTGCCACCGTGGCTGGAGTCGAGCTTTCCCCTGGATGTCGTCGAAAGCCTGACCTGGGGCCGCGAATGGCAGTGGGGCTACTACAAGCACCCTCCCCTGTCGCCCTGGCTGCTGCACCTGGCCTACCGGGCGTTCGGGGGCTTCGGCCCGTTCCTGCTCAGCCAGGCGTGCATCGGCGCCACCCTGTGGCTGGTCTGGCTGACGGGCCGCCGGCTGATGGACGGCGAGCGCGCCTTCATCGGCACCGTGCTGACGATGGGCGTCGCCTTCTACACGCGGCCGGCGCTGGAGTTCAACCACAACATCGCGCAGATGCCGCTGTGGGCTGCGCTGGGCTGGAGCTTCCTGGCCGCGCTGCAGGACGGGCGCCTGCGCCAGTGGGCGCTGGTGGGACTTTTGGCGGGCATCGGCATGCTGACCAAGTACTCGGTCGCCATCGTGCTGGTCTGCCTGGGCCTGTACCTGCTGGCGACGCCCGCGCGGCGCCTGCTGCGCACGCCCGGCCCCTGGCTGGCGCTGGCGCTGGCGGTGCTGGTCATGGCGCCGCACCTGCTGTGGCTGTGGCAGGCCGACTGGCTGCCCATGGCCTACGCCCGCGGGCGCTCGGCCGCAGCGGGCAACCCGCGCCTGGGCGCCCTCGCCTTTCTGGGCACGCAGGCGCTGAACCATCTGCCCATGGCCATCGTCGTGCTGGTGGCGATCGGGCGCGCGCGCCGCACCCTGCCAGCAGGCGCCTGGGGGCTGCATACCGGCTGGCGCGGCTACCTGCTGACCGTGGCCCTGGCGCCGGGGTTGCTCGTGACGGCGCTGGGCGTGGTGGCGGGCATGCGCATCCGCGACATGTGGGGCGTGCCGATGTGGGCTTTCAGCGGTTTGCTGGTCGCAGCCCTGCTGCCGGGCGCCTGGCTGCCCCTTCTGCGGCCGCGCGTGCTGCGGGGCCTGGGCGTGTGGCTGGTGCTGATCACGGCGCTGTCGCTGGCGTGGCTGTCCTGGGGGGCGCAGCTGCGCCACCGCCCCGCCCGCACCGATTGGCCGCAGCCGGCGCTGGTGCGCGCCGCGGACGATACCTGGCAGCGGCTGTCGCACTGCCCGCTGGACACGGTGGCGGGCAACTACTGGCTATCCGGCCTGGTGGCGGTGCCACTGCCCAGCCGGCCGTCCGTGCTCATCACCGGAGACCCGCGCTACTCCCCCTGGGTGTCCCGCGCACGTCTGCAAGAGCGCGGTGCGCTGTGGGTGCGCGAAGCGTCCGAGCCCGACCAGCCGCCCGTGCCCCTGGACCGTGTGCAGGCCGGGCAGGCCCTGCAGCAGCACGAAGGGACCTGGACGCTGGACTGGCCTTTTGCCGGCGCCGCTGCGCCGCTGGTGGTGCACTGGCGCGCCTACGTGCCCCCGCGCTGCGCCCGGCAAGCGGCGCCCTAGGACTTGTCCGCTTGGGGCAGGCGCGGCCCCCGGTGGAGGTGCCAGCCGGCACGGTGCAGGTCCTCGGCGAACGCCTGCGAGGCGAGATAGGCATATTCCACGGCGCGCTGGCGGCCGATGGCATCGTGCGGCACCTCGCCGGCGGCGGGGTGGCACATGAGCAGTGCGCCGCTCCCCGGGTTGCTGCCGCCACGCATGTGGGCCAGCCAGTGCTGCATGCGCGCCCGGTAGGCCTGCGCGTCAGGCGCGTCGAAGCCGTACACGCCGCCGAACCCGGCATTCAGGGCCACCCCGGCCCCGCGCAGCAGCCGCGCAGCCGACCATCCACCCAGCAGCGCGATCACCGCCGCCTTCGGGCTGCGCCACAGCCCTCCGCCCGGCACCGTGGAGCGCACCCACGGCCGTTCGTGCGCAGCGTAGCGCTCCTGCAGTTCTGCCAGCAATGCCTGGCGCACGCCCGGCAACTGGTGCACGTGCTGGTGGCCGTCGACGAAGTCGGGCGGCGTTCCCGCCGCCTGCTCGAAGGCGTCCAGCTGCGCCCGCCAGGCGGCGCGCAGCGCGGCGGCCGGCAGCCGGCGCAGGTAGGCGGCGCGCAGCACCTGGCCCAGGCCCTGCGCACGCATGGCGCCGCCGTGGGCTTCCGTCAGGTTGAAATGCAGGCCGAGCGCCAGTTGCGGCCGCAGCGGGCGCAGCGCGCGGGCCGCCTCCGGCCAGCGCGGCGCGGTGCTCATACAACTGGTGGCCGACAGGCGGCCGGCGCGCGCCAGCGTCTGCACCGCCTGGTCGACCAGCGGGTGCAGGGCGTAGTCGTCCGCACACAGCACCAGCGCGCGCGTGGCGGTCCCCGCCTGCGCGTTCATGCGGCGCGGGGCGCGCGAAACGCCCAGAACTTGGCCAGCAGGAAAGTGCCCGCCGCCACCACCAGCAGCACCAGCAGCAAGCTGGCCAAGTAGTGCCAGGGCAGCCAGTGCAGGGCCGCGGCATACAGCGCCTCGTTCACCGCGAACGACAGGCAGGCCACGGCAAAGTAGCGTGCCGCCACCGGCGCCCCGCGCGCGCCCGATTCGGCGAACGTGAGCCAGGCGTGCCCCTGGTAGCTCACGACGAAAGCCACGAGGAACGCCAGGACGTTGGCCGCGAGCGGCGCAAGGCCCGCGAGCCGTACCCATGCCGCCACGGCCAGCAGGTGGGTGGCCGCCGCCGCGCCGCCCACCAGCGCAAAGCGCAGGGCTTGCGGCAGGCGGCGCAGCCGGGCCACTACGCCGCAGGCCGTCACGGCCGTGGCCCCGGCGCCCCGTCGCGCAGGGGGCTGCGGTCCTCGTCGCGCGCCAGGACATAGCTGGGCCGGCGCTTGACCTCGTCGTAGATGCGCCCGATGTACTCGCCCAGCACGCCGATGGACATCAGCTGCACGCCGGAAAACAGCATGATGCCCGCCGCCAGCGTGGGCCAGCCTGCCAGGTCGGTGCCGAACAGCAGCGTGTCCACCGTGATCCATGTCCCGTAGGCCAGCGCCAGCAGCGCCACGGCGCTGCCGATCACGCTCCACACGCGCAGCGGGATGGTGGTGAACGAGGTCAGCCCGAGCAGGGCCAGCGAGCCCAGGCGGCGCAGGTTGAAGCTGGACTGCCCCGCGGCGCGGTCCTGCGGCACGAAGGGCAGCGCCGCGGTCTTGAAGCCCACCC
>DAMCAL010000155.1:0-6236 GCA_032059585.1 Burkholderiaceae bacterium | reverse complement strand
GCTTCGCCTCGATGTGGCTGATCCCGCGCATGGAGCAGTTCCAGCGCGACAACCCCGACATCGATATCCGCATCGACGCAGGCGACGCCATCGTCGACCTGGAAACCGCCGACGTGGACCTGGCCCTGCGCTCGAGCGTGCCCGGTCATGTCGGGCCGCTGGCGCAGCGGCTGTTCGGCGAGCAGCTCGCCGTGGTCGCCAGTCCCTGGCTGCTCGCCAGCATGCCGACGATCCGCACGCCGGCGGACGTGGCGCAGTTCACCCTGATCGAGGTGGGCGACGCGCACCGCACCCCCTACTTCGAATGGATCACCTGGCGGCGCTGGTTCGACCTGAACGGCCTGCCCCACCAGCAGCCCAAGCGCTGGCTGTATTTCAACTATGCGCAGCAGATGGCCCAGGCGGCCCTCGCCGGCCAGGGCCTGGCGCTGGCGCGGCTGCCGCTGGTGGCGGAAAACCTGGCGCGCGGCGAACTGGTGGAAGTTCTGCCCGAACGGCGCCTGGACACGCCCCTGGTCTACTGGCTGGTGCCCGGCCCGCGCAGCGGGCAGCGGCCGGAGGTGCAGGCGTTTTGCGACTGGCTGGTGCTGCAGGCGCAGGCGACGCAGCGGGCGATCGGCGAGGAGCCGGCGAGCGGCTGATCGCGCCGCTCCCCATTTGATAGCTGGCAGCGCTTGTCCACCAAGCGCCAGAGGCCGATTTGGCTCTGAATGGCCCGTCAGGCCAGGTGCACGCGCGCGAACTTGCGCTTGCCCACCTGCACCACGTAGCTGCCCGCCGGCAGCTTCAGGCCGCGGTCAGTGATGGGCGCGCCGTCGATGCGCACGCCACCGCCGTCGATCAGCCGGTTCGCCTCGCTGCTGGACGGCGCGAGCTGCGCCTGCCTGAGCAGCGCGCCGATGCCCAGCGGCGCGCCGGACAGCCGCACCTCGGCGATCTCGTCCGGGATGCCGCCGCGGCTGCGGTGGTGAAAGTCGGCCTCGGCCGCGTCGGCCGCCTGCGCGCTGTGAAAACGCGTGGTGATCTCGCGCGCCAGCAGCACCTTGGCGTCCTTGGGGTTGCGCCCGTCCTGCACTTGCTGCTTCAGCGCGGCGATCTCCGCCAGGCTCTTGAACGACAGCAGCGTGTACCAGTCCCACATCAGCGTGTCGGAAATGGACAGCACCTTGGCGAACATGCTGTTGGCGTCCTCGGTGATGCCGATGTAGTTGTTCTTGGACTTGGACATCTTGTCCACGCCGTCCAGGCCGACGAGCAGCGGCATGGTGAGCACGCACTGCGGCTCCTGGCCCCATTCCTGCTGCAGGTGCCGGCCCATGAGCAGGTTGAATTTCTGGTCGGTGCCGCCCAGCTCCAGGTCGGCCTTCAAGGCCACCGAGTCGTAGCCCTGCAGCAGCGGGTACAAAAATTCGTGCAGGCTGATGGAGCTGCCCTCGGCAAAGCGCTGGTGGAAGTCGTTCCTCTCCATCATGCGCGCCACGGTGTACTTGGCGGCCAGCTCGATCATGCCGCGCGCGCCCAGCTGGTCGCTCCACTCGCTGTTGTAGCGGATCTCGGTGCGCGCAGGGTCCAGCACCTTGGCGGCCTGGGTGTAGTAGGTTTCAGCGTTCAGCTTGATCTGCTCGGCCGTGAGCGGCGGGCGCGTGCTGTTGCGCCCCGAAGGATCGCCGATCAGGGTGGTGAAGTCGCCGATCAAAAAAATGACCTGGTGGCCCAGGTCCTGCAACTGCCGCATCTTGTTGAGCACCACCGTGTGGCCCAGGTGGATGTCGGGTGCCGTCGGGTCCAGTCCGAGCTTGATGCGCAGCGGCTGCCCCGAAACGTCCGAGCGGGCCAGCTTGCGCACCCACTCCTCCTGCGGCAGAAGTTCGTCCACGCCGCGCAGCGACACTTCGAGCGCTTGTCCTACAACGCCAGACGGCGGGAATGGTGTAACACCTGCTTGATTCATAAGGGTTTTCGGGGGTGCCTGTCAGACGTGACCGACTATACTTGCCGGCACTTTGCAGCGGTGGATTCTAGTGGCCGCCTACGGGCCCAGCCCGGCGCCTTCCACCGTACCTGACATTCGCTGTGTTTCCCGCCCGTCGGCGTCCCTGGTGGCCCGGCATTTTCGAGGGCCCGGATGCACCACCAGCCTGGGGTAAGACTCTTGTTGAAAAACAGCCTGACCGCCGCCTGCGTGGCACTCGTCGATCACGTCGCGCGCACCGTTCAGCACCACCCGAAACGCATCACCGCCGCCATTGCCACCGTCCTGCTCACCGCAGGTGGTGGCGCTTTTGCCGTTGCCTCCTTCGGTCCCGACCCGGCGCAGCTGCCGGTGAGCACCGTACAGGAAGACGTGGAGTCGCTCGCCGGCGACGTCTCGCTGGCCAGCCTGATGGACAGCATGCCGGCCTACTCGCTGTACCGCTCCGACGTGACGCGCAGCACCGATACCGCCGAAGCCATTCTCGAGCGCCTGGGCGTCGCCGACCCGGCTGCGTCGGACTTTTTGCGCAAGAACGACCTGGTGCGCCAGAACGTACTGGGCCGCGCCGGCCGTTCGCTGTCGGTGGAAGCCACCGACGACCACCGCCTGCAGCGCCTGGTGGCGCGCTGGGCCCCGGACGAGACACCCAACTTCAAGCGCCTGGTGGTCGAGCGCGCCGAAGACGGCTCCTTCAGCGCCCGCATCGAATCCGCGCCGCTGACCGTGGGCAGCAGGCTGGCCGGCGGCGTGATCAAGAGCTCGCTGTTCGCCGCCACCGATGCCGCCGCCATTCCCGACTCCGTGGCCGTGCAGATCGCCGAAATCTTCGGCACCAACATCGATTTCCGCCGCTCGCTGCGCAAGGACGACCGCTTTTCCGTGGTCTACGAGACGCTCGAGGCCGACGGTGAGCCGCTGCGCAGCGGCCGCGTGCTGAGCGCCGAATTCCACAACAACGGCAAGACACACGACGCGCTGTGGTTCCAGGAGTCGCCCAGCGCCAAGGGGGCGTACTACACGCTCGAAGGCAACAGCATGCGCCGCGCCTATCTGACGTCGCCGGTGGCGTTCACGCGCATCTCCAGCGGCTTCTCGATGCGCAAGCACCCCATCCACCAGACCTGGCGCGCCCACCTGGGCACTGACTTCGCGGCCCCCACGGGCACCCCGGTGCGCACCGTGGGCGACGGGGTGGTGGACTTCGCCGGCGTACAGAACGGCTACGGCAACGTGGTCTACATCAAGCACGCGAACCAGCACACCACGGTCTATGCCCACCTGAGCCGCATCGACGTGCGCAAGGGCCAGTCGATCGAGCAGGGTGACACCGTGGGCGCCGTGGGCTCCACCGGCTGGGCCACCGGGCCGCACCTGCACTTCGAGTTCCGCGTCAATGGCGAGCACCAGGATCCGATGAAGATCGCCCTGCAAAGCGATGCCGCCCAGCCCGTGACGGGCGCTGCCCGCAAGGCGTTTGATCGCCTGGCCTCGAACATGCGCGTGCAACTGGCCTCCGCCGCCCTGACGCTGCAAGCCAGCGCCGAGTGAGCGCCGCCGGCCATCCGGCACTGCCTGCGGCCGGGTGGTACATCGGGCTGATGTCGGGCACCTCGCTCGACGGCGTGGACGGGGTGCTGGCGCAGGTGTCGGCCACCGGCTGCACGGTGGCGCACCACGCTGCAGCGCCCTTCCCTGCAAACCTGCGCAGCCAACTGCTGGCCCTGAACACGCCCGGCGACGATGAGCTGCACCGCAGCGCCCTGGCCGCCAACGCGCTGGCGCGGGCATATGCCGGTGTCGTGCAGGACTTGCTCGCCTGCTCGGGCCTGCCGGCCAGCGCCGTGGCGGCCATCGGGGCACACGGCCAGACCGTGCGCCACCAGCCCCAACAGCACGACGGCACCGGCTACACGCTGCAATTGAACAACCCGGCGCTGCTGGCCGAGCTCACCGGCATCGCGGTGGTGGCCGACCTGCGCAGCCGCGACGTGGCCGCAGGCGGCCAGGGCGCGCCGCTGGTGCCGGCCTTTCACCGGTGCGTCTTCGGGCGGGCGCACGAAACTGTCGGCGTGCTCAACATCGGCGGCATTGCCAACCTGAGCGTGCTACACCCGGACGGCACCACCGTGGGCTTCGATTGTGGGCCGGGCAACGCGCTGATGGACCACTGGTGCCATCAACATCTGCAGCGCCTCTACGACGACGGGGGCGCCTGGGCGGCCGGGGGCCAGGTGCTGCCTGCGCTGCTCCAGGCGCTGCTGGCCGAACCCTACCTGGCGCTGCCGCCGCCGCGCAGCACCGGGCGCGACCTGTTCCATCCCGATTGGCTGCGCCAGCGACTGCAGGACGCGGGTGCCCTGCACGCCGCTCCGCGGGATGTTCAGGCCACCCTGGCCGAATTCACCGCCCGGGCGTGTGCGCAAGACGTGCAGCGCTTCGCGCAAGGCGCCCAGTTGCTCATCGTGTGCGGTGGCGGCGCGTTCAATACGCACCTGCTGCAGCGCCTGCAGGCCTTGCTGCCGCGGCTGCGCGTCGAACCCTCGGAACACCATGGCCTGCCTGCGCTGCAGGTAGAGGCTGCGGCCTTTGCCTGGCTGGCCCGGCAATGTCTGGCAGGGCTGCCCGGCAACCTGCCGGCAGTCACCGGCGCGCGCGGCCCACGCGTGCTCGGCGCGCTCTACCCTGCGGGGTAGGCCCATGCGCCGCCCCGGAAGCGAGCCCAACATTTGACCGCATGTAACGAACCGCTGGGTGCAGAACGCCGCCAGCCTCCCCGCAAAGAAAAACCGCCCGAAGGCGGTTTATGCGAGGCGAAGCTGCGAGCGCGCTCAGTGCTCGGTCGGCGCGAAGCTGGAGCCGCAGCCGCAGGTGGTCTCGGCGTTGGGGTTCTTGATGACGAACTGCGCGCCCTGCAGGTCTTCCTTGTAGTCGATCTCCGCGCCCACCAGGTACTGGAAGCTCATGGCATCGATGAGAAGCGACACGCCGTTCTTGGTCATGGTCGTGTCGTCTTCGTTGGTGATCTCGTCGAAGGTGAAACCATACTGGAAGCCCGAGCAGCCGCCACCCTGCACGAACACGCGCAGCTTCAGGTCCGGATTGCCTTCCTCGGCGATCAGCTCGGCCACCTTGTTCGCGGCGCTGTCGGTGAAGCGGATCGGGGTGGGCATTTCAGTGGGGGTCGTGGTGTTCTCGGCAACGGCGCTCATGAGGGCTCCTTGGCAATGGTGCAGGAATGGTAAGGCAAACCCCGCGGCGGCACCGGACGCGGGTTGCTTGCCGCCAGGGCGCATAAGGCTATAGGGGCCATGGGCCTTTTGCCGCAGATGGGGGCAGAGGGCGTGGGCTGCAATGGCGCCCGGCATGAAAAAACCGCCCGAAGGCGGTTTTCCGATCGTCCAGGCTGGTGGATCAGCGCTTGGAGAACTGCTTGGCGCGGCGTGCGGAGTGCAGGCCGACCTTCTTGCGCTCGACCTCGCGGGCGTCGCGGGTCACGAAGCCGGCTGCGCTCAAGCTGGGCTTGAGGGCGGCATCGTAGTCGATCAGCGCGCGCGTGATGCCGTGGCGGGTGGCGCCGGCCTGGCCGGACTCACCGCCGCCATGGACGTTCACCTGGATGTCGAAAGTCTCGACATGGTCGGTGAGCACCAGCGGCTGCTTGGCGATCATGATGGAGGTCTCGCGGCCGAAATACTGCTGAATGTCCTTGCCATTCACAGTGATCTTGCCGGAACCCTTCTTCAGAAACACGCGGGCGACGCTGGACTTGCGACGGCCGGTGCCATTGTTCCATTCACCAATCATCTCGGCTCCTTAGATATCCAGCACTTTGGGCTGCTGTGCGCTGTGCGGATGCTCGCCGCCGCCGTAGACCTTGAGCTTCTTGGCCATGGCGTAACCCAGGGGGCCCTTGGGCAGCATGCCCTTGACGGCCTTTTCCAGGGCGCGGCCGGGGTGCTTGGCCTGCAGGTCGCGGAAATTGGTGGCCGTGATGCCGCCGGGAAAGCCCGAGTGGCGGTAGTACATCTTGTCCGTGGACTTGGTACCCGTCACCTTGAGCTTGGAGGCGTTGACGATGACGATGTAGTCGCCGGTGTCGACGTGAGGCGTGTAAATGGCTTTGTGCTTGCCGCGCAGACGGAGGGCCACTTCGCTGGCGACCCGTCCGAGCACCTTGTCGGTGGCGTCAATCACAAACCACTCGTGCACGACCTCAGCGGGCTTTGCGCTGACTGTGGTGGACATGAGTTTCTCTTTTCGA
>DAMCAL010000154.1:0-6285 GCA_032059585.1 Burkholderiaceae bacterium | reverse complement strand
CGGCGGCGCTGCCGGTGTCGCCGCTGGTGGCGCCCAGGATGTTCAGCTCCTCGCCCCGGCGCGCCAGCTCGTACTCGAACAGGTGGCCCAGCAGCTGCATGGCCATGTCCTTGAAGGCCAGCGTCGGGCCGTTGGACAGGGCCTGCAGGTACAGGCCGTCTTCCAGACGGCGCAGCGGCGCGATCTCGGGCGTGCCGAAGACTTCTCGCGTGTAAGTCTTGTCGCACAGCGCGCGCAGGTCGGCGGGCGGGATGTCGTCGATATAGAGCGACAGGATCTCGAAGGCGAGCGCCGCGTAGCCCCGGCTCAGGTACACGGCGCGCAGTGCCTCCAGGCGCGCGGGGCTGATCTGCGGGTAGTGCTCGGGCAGGTACAGGCCGCCGTCGGGCGCCAGGCCCGCCAGCAGGATGTCGCAGAACTGGCGCGGGGTGGTGTCGCCGCGGGTGGAAAGGTAGTGCATGGGGGCCTCGCAGGAACGGGAACAGACAGGCGTTTCAGGGGTGCATGCCAGCGCCGGCACTTCGCTCCTGGCAGCGACCCACCGGCAGGGCCTCAGGCGGCCAGGGTGCAGGGCCTTGCGGGCGCACCACCGGCATGCCTCTTCAGGACAGCGCTTCCTTGCGGATGCGGGTGATCGGCGCCAGCACCGTGCTCAGCTGCTGGATCTGCGCCAGGGCTGCGTCCATACCGCCTTCGCGCGTGTCGTGGGTGAGGATGATCAGGTCGGTTTGCGTGGAACCTTCGCCGCCCACGTCGCCCGCCTCGCGCTGCAGCACCGCGTCGATGCTGATGCCGGCGTCGGCCAGCAGGCCGGTGATGCGCGCCAGCACGCCGGCCTCGTCGGCCACGCGGATGCGCAGGTAGTAGCTGGTGACCACCTCGGCCATGGGCAGCACGGGCAGCTCCTTGCCGGCCTCGCCCAGGGTGTGGCTCTGGAAGGCCAGGGGCGGCACGCGGTGCGTGGGGTCGGCCTCCATCAGGCGGGCGATGTCCACCAGGTCGGCGATCACGGCACTGGCCGTGGGCTCGGCGCCCGCGCCCTTGCCGTAATACAGCGTGGCGCCGACGGCGTCGCCCTGCACCAGCACGGCGTTCATCGCGCCCTCGACGTTGGCGATCAGGCGCTTGGCCGGCACCAGGCTGGGGTGCACGCGCAGCTCCACGCCCTCGGGCCGGCGCTTGGTGATGCCCAGCAGTTTGATGCGGTAGCCCAGCTGCTCGGCGTAGCGGATGTCGGCAGCGGCCAGGCGGGTGATGCCCTCCACGTAGGCCTTGTCGAACTGCACGGGAATGCCGAAGGCGATGGCACTCATGATGGTGGCCTTGTGCGCCGCGTCCACGCCCTCGATGTCGAAGGTCGGATCGGCCTCGGCGTAGCCCAGGCGCTGCGCCTCCTTGAGCACCACCTCGAAGTCCAGGCCCTTGTCGCGCATCTCGGACAGGATGAAGTTGGTGGTGCCGTTGATGATGCCTGCCACCCACTGGATCTGGTTGGCCGTCAGGCCCTCGCGCAGGGCCTTGATGATGGGAATGCCGCCGGCCACCGCCGCCTCGAAGGCGACGATGACGCCGCGCTCGGCCGCAGCCTGGAAGATCTCCGTGCCGTGCACGGCCAGCAGCGCCTTGTTGGCCGTCACCACGTGCTTGCCGGCGGCAATCGCCTCCAGCACCAGTTGGCGTGCAATACCGTAGCCGCCGATCAGCTCGACCACCACGTCGATGTCCGGGTTGGCGATCACTTCGCGCGCGTCGCCCACCACGCGGGCACTCTCGCCCACGATGGAGCGGGCACGCGCGGCGTCCAGGTCGGCCACCATGGAGATCTGGATGCCGCGCCCGGCGCGCCGGCGGATTTCTTCCTGGTTGCGCGCCAGCACGTTGAACACGCCGCTGCCCACGGTGCCAATGCCCAGCAGGCCTATCTGTATCGGTTTCATGGAAAATTAAATAGTAGTCAAAATGGGCTCTAGCGCCCGCCAGTAAAGCGCGAGCAGCTATTGAAAGATGAGCAAACCGATCAGGCCACGGCCTTGGCGTGGCGCTGGCGGTACTGCGCCAGGAAGCCGGCCAGCCGGCCGATGGCCTCGCGCAGGTCGTCCTCGTGCGGCAAAAAGACGATGCGGAAATGCTGCTCGTCGGGGTAGTTGAAGCCCGAGCCCTGCACCAGCATCACGCGTGTGGCACGCAGCACTTCCATGAAGAACTGGCGGTCATCCTTGATGGGGTACATGTCCGGGTCCAGCCGCGGGAACATGTACAGCGCCGCACGCGGCTTGACGCAGGTGACGCCGGGAATGGCGGTGATCAGCTCGTAGGCCAGGTCCCGCTGGCGGCACAGCCGCCCGCCCGGCTTGACCAGGTCGTTGATGCTCTGGTAGCCGCCCAGCGCGGTCTGGATGGCCCACTGGCCCGGCACGTTGGAGCCGAGCTTGATGTTGGCCAGCATGTTGATGCCTTCGATGTAGTCGCGCGCGGCCGCCTTGTCGCCCGAGACCACCATCCAGCCGGCGCGGTAGCCGCACGAGCGGTAAGCCTTGGACAGAGAGTTGAAGGTGAGCGTCAGCACGTCGGTGGACAGGCTGGCCAGCGGGGTGTGGCGCACGCCGTCGTACAGCACCTTGTCGTACACCTCGTCGGCGAACAGCACCAGCTCGTGCTCGCGGGCGATCTGCACCAGCCCCCGCAGCAGCTCGTCGGAGTACAGCGCGCCCGTGGGATTGTTCGGGTTGATGACCACGATGCCGCGCGTGCGCGGGGTGATCTTGGCGCGGATGTCTTCCAGGCTGGGCATCCAGCCGTTGTCCTCGTCGCACAGGTAATGCACCGGCTTGCCGCCCGACAGGCTGGCCGCCGCGGTCCACAGGGGATAGTCGGGAGCCGGCACCAGCAACTCGTCGCCGTCGTTCAGCAGCGCGTTGGTGGCCATGACGATCAGGTCGCTGGCGCCGTTGCCGAGATAAATGTCGTCCAGCGTCACGCCGACCACGCCCTGCTCCTGCGTGTAGTGCATCACGGCCTTGCGCGCGGCGAAGATGCCCTTGCTGTCGGAGTAGCCCGCCGAATTGGGCAGGTTGCGGATCATGTCCTGCTGGATCTCCTCGGGCGCATCGAAGCCGAACGGCGCCAGGTTGCCGATGTTCAGCTTGATGATCTTCTGGCCCTCGTCCTCCATCTGCCGCGCCGCATCCACGATGGGACCGCGCACGTCGTAGAGCACGTTGTTGAGCTTGGCGGACTTCTTGATGGGCTTCATGCGCGGGGCGGACGATTGCCGGAGCAGGCAGGGGTGGGGACCGCGCGGCAGGCCACAGTCAGGCGCGGCGCGCGGGCGAAACCTATAATTTGAACACAGTTCCCCTTGTGTCCCGGACCGCAGCGCGCGGCCATCCCGCCTGCTGCACCACCATGAAACTCCAGCCCGACCGCTTCGACGTCCAAGCCATCACCGCCTACGGACCCGGCTGGATCGCCGTGGACGGCGAGAAGACCACGGCCAGCACCGTGATCAGCTCGCGCGGCCAGCGCTTCGACTGGGACTGCACCAGCTTCGAGCAGCTCACGCCGGCGCACTTCGCCCGCTTGGCCGATCTTGGCGCCGAGGTCATCGTTTTCGGCAGCGGGGCGCGGCTGCATTTCGCGCCGCCCGCGTGGCTGGCGCCACTCATGCGCCAGGGGGTGGGCGTGGAAAGCATGGACACCCAGGCGGCGTGCCGTACCTACAACATCCTGGCCGGCGAAGGGCGCCACGTGGTCGCAGCGCTGCTGCTGGAAGCCTGACGCGGCCCGTGCGGACGGCCGAGAACCACTGCATATCCGACCAGTATTCCACCCGCGATTAGGCCCAAAAGGGCCTTTGCGAGTAAAATCGGCGGTTGCGGTCGGGGGCAAATATCCGCGTTACAGCACCTTACCTCAAACTCCCCCGGCTTTCGTCGACTTATTGCAGGAGAGATAAAAGCGCCATGGCGATCGTTGTCAACAAACCCCTCCCTGAATTCGAAGCCAACGCGACTGGTGGAATCAAGGTTTCCAACGTCTCGCATCTGGGTCAGATCGTGATCCTGTATTTCTACCCCAAGGACAATACACCGGGTTGCACCACCGAGGCCATGCAATTCCGTGACAGGTTCAAGGACTTCGAGAAGGTGGGTGCGGTGGTGTTCGGCGTCTCGCGCGACAACATGCGTTCGCACGACGACTTCAAGGCCAAGCTGGAGCTGCCCTTCGAGCTGATCGCCGACACCGAAGAGAAGATGTGCCACATGTTCGGTGTGGTCAAGAACAAGATCATGTACGGCAAGAAGGTCAAGGGCATCGAACGCAGCACCTTCCTCGTCGCACCCGACGGCACCCTGGCGCAGGAGTGGCGCGGCCTGAAGGTTCCGGGCCACGTGGATGAAGTGCTCAAGTCGGTCAAGATCCTCAAGGCCGGGGGCAAGCTGGCTCCGGCCAAGGAAGCGAAGGAAGCCAAGGAAGCGCCTGTCCAGGAAGCGGCCTGAGCACCACAGCGCCAGTCCGGGCCGTCCCACAAGGGGCGTCCGCAGGGTAGATGCATAATGGTTTGATGCCGCTGACGGACTCTCCCGCCTCTGCCTTCACCGCACACCAAGCCGCCTGGTTTTCCCGGCGGCTTTTTTGCGCCCCGGCGGGCCCTGCACGCCCGGCCGCTGGCGCGCATTGAAGCGACGCCCCCGACCTCTTTTCGCCAAGGTTTTCCGCCCATGCCCCTGCCCCCCGCCCCGACCAAGCGCGCCGACAAGCTGGCGCCAGGCGCCTACCGCCAGTCCGCTGGCCAGGAAGAAGCCGACGAGGCGATGGTCGCGACCGCCGGCACTGCGCCGGCGCCTGCCCCGCGCCCAGCGCGCAAGGGCCGTGCCGTCAGCGCGCCTGCCCCGGCGCCCGTGCGCCCGTCCAGGCGCAGCGACAGCCCGGTGAGCGCCCCTCCTGCGCCCGCCAGGGCCCCGGCATCGCCACCAGCCGCGCTCCTGCGGGCAGCCCCGGCCGCCCAGCCCACGGCTGCGGACGCCGCCCGGCTGGCACCCGCAGCCGAGCCTGCGCAGGCAGCGGCCACGGTCCAGGCCCGCACGACGGCTTCCAGGCGCTCAGGCACCGCGCCCCGCTCCAGCGCCCGCAAGCGCACCGCGGGGGGGCCGAGCAAGATGTTCGTGCTGGACACCAACGTGCTGCTGCACGACCCGACCAGCCTGTTCCGCTTCGAGGAACACGACATCTTTCTGCCCATGGTGGTGCTGGAGGAGCTGGACGGCCACAAGAAGGGCATGACCGAAGTCGCCCGCAACGGCCGCCAGGCCAGCCGCACGCTGGACGCCCTGGTGGCCGCGCAGACGGCGGACATTGCCGAGGGCCTGAAGCTCAACGCCACGGGCAACGTAGCCGCCGGGGGCTGCCTGTACTTCCAGACCGAGCCGCTGGACTACGACCTGCCCGCCAGCCTGCCGCAGGGCAAGGCGGACAACCAGATCCTGGGCGTGGTGGCCGCCCTGCGCCGCGCCCACACCTCGCGCGAGGTGGTGCTGGTGTCCAAGGACATCAACATGCGCGTCAAGGCCCGCGCACTGGGCCTGGCCGCCGAGGACTACCAGAACGACAAGACCATCGACGACGTCGACCTGCTCTACACCGGCAGCCTGGCGCTGCCGCCGGACTTCTGGAACAAGGCCGGCAAGAAGGTGGAGAGCTGGCAGAGCGGCGCGCACATGTACTACCGCATCGGCGGGCCGCTGGCGGCGCAGCTGATGATCAACCAGTTCGTGTACTTCGAAGCGCCGGGCGAGCCCAGCCTGTACGCCCGCGTGACCGAGATCCGCGAGCGCACCGCCGTGCTGGAGACGCTCAAGGACTACGGCTCGTCCAAGAACACCGTCTGGGGCGTGAACACCCGCAACCGCGAGCAGAACTTCGCCATGAACCTGCTCATGGACCCGGATGTGGACTTCGTCACCCTCACGGGCACCGCGGGCACCGGCAAGACGCTGATGGCGCTGGCCGCCGGCCTCACGCAGGTGCTGGACGAGCGCCGCTACAGCGAGATCATCATGACCCGCGCCACCGTGAGCGTGGGCGAGGACATCGGCTTTCTGCCCGGCACCGAAGAAGAGAAGATGGGCCCGTGGATGGGCGCGCTGGACGACAACCTCGAGTTTCTCGCCAAGGGCGACGGCGGCAACGCCGGCGAGTGGGGCCGCGCCGCGACCAACGAGCTCATCCGCAGCCGCATCAAGATCAAGAGCCTGAACTTCATGCGCGGGCGCACCTTCCTGAACA
>DAMCAL010000153.1:0-6288 GCA_032059585.1 Burkholderiaceae bacterium | reverse complement strand
CGTCACGCGCAGCGCCTGCGCGCCCGCCCGGGGCGCCCGCCCGGCCCCCGGCCGCCGGCGTTTGGCCGGCCAACTGCACCTTGCCGCCGTCCTTGACGCGGTCGCCGCCCTCGCTCACCACGCGCTCGCCGCCCGAGAGGCCCTCGGCGATCAGCACCTGGTCCGCGGTGGCCAGGCCGCGGCGCACCGGACGCAGGTGCGCCACGTTGCCCTCGTCGATCACGTACACGTAATCGCCCTGCGGCCCGGTGCGCACGGCGGTCACCGGCACCAGCACGCCCCGCTCGGTGCCCAGCTGCAGCCGTGCATTGACGAACTGGTTGGGAAACAGCGCGCCGTCGGCGTTGGCAAAACGCGCCTTGGCGCGCACCGTGCCGGTGGCGGTGGTGACTTGGTTGTCCAGCGTGAGGAAGCGCCCCTCGGCCAGTGCACGGCCGCGGGCGCGGTCGAGCGCGGTGACGGGCAGCGCGCCCTGGCGCTGCGCGGCGCGCACCTCGCCCGCGCGGTCCTGCGGCACGGCGAACACCACGTCGATGGGCTGCACCTGGGTGATGGTGGCGATGCCCGCGCTGGTGGCGCCGCTGCCCACCAGGTTGCCCGGGTCCACGGCGCGCAGGCCGATGGTGCCGTCCACCGGCGCGCGGATGGTGGTGTAGTCCACGTTGAGCTGCGCCGTGCGCTCGCTGGCGCGGTCGGCCAGCACGGCGGCTTCGAGCTGCTGCACCAGCGCGGCCTGGGTGTCCAGCGTCTGGCGGGCGATGGAGTCCTGGCGCCACAGCTCCTGGTAGCGCGACAGCGTCACGCGCGCTGCCGCCAACTGGGCTTCGTCGCGTGCGCTCTGCCCCTGGGCCTGCGCCAGCGCCTGCTGGAAGGGCCGGGGGTCGATACGCGCCAGCACCTGCCCCTTCTTGACGGCCTGCCCTTCGGTGAACAGCACCTCGGTGAGCACGCCCGAGACCTGGGGCACCAGCACGGCGGTGACCGGCGGCGTGACGGTGCCCAGGGCGTCGATGAACACCGGTAGCTTGCCCTGCACCGCCTGCGCCGCGCCCACGGTGGTGCTGGCCATCATGCCCATCGCGCCGGGGCCGAAGCCGCGCCCACCGGCGGACAGCGCGGCCGGGCCCTTGGCGCGCTGCACCAGGAACCAGGCGGAGGCGACCAGGGCGGCGATCAGCACCAGGATCAGCACGGGCGCGCGCCAGCGGCGGCGCGGGCGGGGCGCGAGGGAGGGGTCGCGGGGAGGATCTTGGGAAGCGGCCATGCAGGAACGATCGACGGGAACCGGGCAACGGGCATCCTAGCAGCGGCATGCCTGCGCGGGCGCCGCCCCGCCCGGTGTGCCTCACCCATGAAAATGGCCGCAAACGCAGGCCTGGCGCGCGCGGGCAGCTATGATTTTTGCGGAAGTGGCGCGCAGCGCCTTTACCCGACCTTTACCGCACGTCGCGGGCCAGGCGCAGGCCGGTAAACTGCCACCGCGCCGTGGTCGGAAAGAAGTTGCGGTAGCTCGCCCGCACATGCCCGGCCGGCGTGGCGCACGACCCCCCGCGCAGGACGTACTGGTTGGCCATGAACTTGCCGTTGTATTCACCCACCGCGCCGGGGGCGGGGGCAAAACCGGGGTACGGCGCGTAGCTGGAGCTGGTCCACTCCCACACGTCGCCGAACATCTGCTGCAATGCGCCTTCGTCGGCAGGCTCGGCCGTGGTGGGCGCGGGCAGCGGGTGCAGCACGCCCCGATCGGCAAAGTGCCCGGCCATGCCGCCCGGGCAGGACTGCGCGGCGGCTTCCCATTCGGCCTCGGTCGGCAGGCGCGCGCCGGCCCAGCGCGCGAACGCCTCGGCCTCGAAGTACGACAGGTGCACCACCGGCTGCTCGGGCGCGAGGGCGCGCCGGCCCGACAGGGTGAACTCGCTCCAGCCGCGCTCGTCCTCGCACCAGTACAGCGGATGGGCGATCTGCTGGCTGCGCACCCAGTCCCAGCCTTCGGCCAGCCACCACTGCGCTTCGCGGTAGCCGCCGACGGTGACGAACGCCAGGTACTCGGCATTGGTCACCGGGCGCGTGGCCAGTTCGTAGGCCTGCAGCCAGACCGGGTGGCGGGGCAGCTCGTTGTCGAACGCAAAGCCCATGCCGTCGTGGCCGATATGCTGGAGCCCCGCCTCGAAGCGCTTCCAGCGCACCAGCGGCGCGGACGGGGGTGGCGCCTCCAGCGCCGGCGCGGGGGCCAGCATGGCGGGCCAGGTCGGGTTGCACCACAGCAGGTGCTTGATGTCGGTGGCGATCAGCTCCTGGTGCTGCTGCTCGTGCTGAAAGCCGATTTCCAGCAAGGCGCCCAAGCCCTCGGGCTGCGGCCCCTCGCCCTGCAGCAGGCGCTGCATGCGCGCGTCGACGTTCTCCCGCCAGGCGAGCACCGTCGCCAGGTCCGGGCGCGTGAGCAGGCCGCGCTGCGGGCGGGGGTGCTGGCGGCCCACGCCCTGGTAGTACGAGTTGAACAGCACGCGGAAGGCGGGCTCGAAGGGCGCGAAGTCGGGCTCGAAACGCTCCAGGATGAAGGTTTCGAAGAACCAGGTGGTGTGCGCCAGGTGCCACTTGGTCGGGCTGGCGTCGGGCATGGACTGCGCGGTGCAGTCTTCGGGCGACAGCGGTGCGACCAGTCGCAGCGTGGCGCCGCGCACGTCCGCGTAGCGCTGCGCAGGGGGGGTGCCTGCGTCCGGTGCACCGGTGCCCGGGCCGGTCGCGGAAAGTTCACTTTGTGGCATTCGCATGGAGCGTCTCCTGAAGGTGCGCGACGCCGACCGTCAGGCCCGCGCGTGCACCAGGGCGTACCAGCCGCGCTCGTCGGTCCAGCGCTGCGCGCCGTGGAAGCCGGCGCGCTCGAGCATCGCGATGAAGGTGGGCAGCGGGTACTTGTAGCTGTTTTCGGTGTGGATGCGCTCGTCGGCGGCGAAGTCGCGGCCGCCGCCGGGCCAGCGCACGCGCTGCGGGCCGCAGGCGGCCAGGTGCATCTCGATGCGCGAGGCCGCGGTGTTGAAAAAGGCCTCGTGGCGCCACCGGGCCGGGTCGAAATCGCTGCCGACCAGGCGGTTGACGTGCGCCAGGATGTTGCGGTTGAACGCCGCCGTCACACCGGCCGCGTCGTCATAGGCCGCCTGCAGCACGGCCCGGTCCTTGGGCAGGTCGACGCCGATGAGGATGCCGCCACCCTCGCCGCGCACCATCTCGTGCATGTGGCGCAGCAGTTCCTCGGCCGCGGGCGGGTCGAAATTGCCGATCGACGAGCCCGGGTAGAAGGCCAGTCGGCCGCCCTCGGGAATGCCGGGCGGCAGCGCCACCCCGGCGGTGATGTCGCCCCCGACGGCGCGTGCCTGCAGCCGCGGCAGCGCTGCGCGCAGGCGCGCCACGGCGCCTTCGAGGTAGTCGGCCGAGATGTCCACGCCGACGAAATGCGTGGCGCGCAGCAGGCGGCACAACACCCGCGCCTTTTCGCAGCTGCCAGCGCCGGGCTCGATCACCACCCCGCCCTGCCCCACGGCCTGTGCAATGGCACGGGCGTGGCGGCGCAGCACGGCGTGCTCGGTGCGCGTGGGGTAGTACTCGGGCAGGCGGGTGATGGCTTCGAACAGTTCGGAGCCGCGCTGGTCATAGAAGTATTTGGGCGAGAGGTGCGCCGGCTCGTCCCGCAGCCCGGCGGTGATTTCCGCGCGCTCCTGCGCGGATGCCTGGCCGCCAGCGCCGGAACTGCCGGAAGTCCACGTTGCGGCGTGTGGCACAGGGGAAGAAAGTGAAGCGGCGTGGGATGCGGCGGTGACGACAGGCATGGGGCACGAGCGTGCCGCAAACCGGTCGCTTGCCAAGCAAGCGAGAACGCGCTGGCGCGGTAGGACGGCTGCGCAACTTCCCCAAAAAAGCTTGCCAGGGCAGGCGCACCCTGGCAGACATGCTGAAGTTCTCACAGCCAAATCGGCCTCTGGCGCTTATGGGGCAAGCACTGATCGCTATGAATCAAGGAGCACCCGGGCTACAACGCGCAGGCCGCCTTGCCAAGGGGTGCCCGCGCGATTGCACCGTTGTGGCCCCGCCACCGCTTTCCCAGAGCCGCCGGCCGCCGGCCGCCCCGCCCTGGCGCCTTCGAGCGCTGGAAACGTTCAGTGCGCGCCGCGCATGCGCTGCACCACAGTCCACAGCCCCAGGGCCGCGGCGCCCACCACCATGCCCACCAGGGCCCCCAGCAGATGCGTGGCACTGAAATCCCACACCCGGCCCAGCGGCCAGCCCGCCAGCGCGGCGCCCCAGCCTTCGATGCGGTGCGTGAGCGCCGGGATGCCGTGCACGATGATGCCGCCGCCCACCAGGAACATGGCGGCGGTGCCGGCCACGGACAGGAACTTCATCAGCTTGGGCGCCGCCGCCACCAGCGCCTGCCCGATGCGGCACAGCACCGCATTCGGGCGGCGCATCAGCCACAGGCCCATGTCGTCGAGCTTGACGATGCCGGCCACCAAACCATACACACCCAGCGTCATGCCCGCGGCGATGGCGACCAGCACCGCCACCTGCTGCATCAATGGCGCCCCCGATACCGCGCCCAGGGTGATGACGATGATCTCGGCGGACAGGATGAAGTCGGTGCGGATGGCGCCGCGCACCTTGGTCTTTTCCATCGCGGCGATGTCCTGGGCGGTGGGCGCACGCCCGCCGCGTGGGGCCGTCTCGCCTGCTGGCTCGGGATGCGCTGCCGCGTGGCTGGCGGCAGGCTCGTGCCGCTCCAGCCACTTGTGGGCGAGCTTTTCCACGCCCTCGAAACACAGGTAGGTGCCGCCCAGCATGAGCAGCGGCGTGATGGCCCAGGGAATCAGCGCGCTGATAGCCAGCGCTGCGGGCACCAGGATCGCCTTGTTCACCAGCGAGCCGCGCGCCACGGCCCAGACCACCGGCAGCTCGCGGTCGGCGCGCACGCCGGTGACCTGCTCGGCGTTCAGCGCCAGGTCGTCGCCCAGCACCGCGGCGGTCTTTTGCGCCGCGACCTTGGTCATGACCGACACGTCGTCGGCCATGGCCACGCTCTTGCGTGCGGCAAGTTTGGACATCAGCGCCACGTCGTCCAGGATGGTGGCGATGTCGTCGAGCAAGGTCAGAAGGCTGGCGCCGGCCATGGGTGCACGCTCCGCAATGGACTGGAAAAGGTCGCCGATTGTGGATAAAAAAAGCTTCCAGCGCCTGTCGGACAAGCGCTGGAAGCTATCGTTTTAAAAGCGCAACGGGACTCAGCCGACCCAGCGCCGCGCATTGCGCCAGATGCGCATCCACGGACTGAACGCCTCCGGCCCGCCGGTGGCCGCCAGGTCGGTCCAGCTCATTTGGATATTGCGAAACACGCGCTCCGGGTGCGGCATCAGGGCCGTGAAGCGGCCATCGGGCGTGGTCACGCCGGTCAGGCCGCCGGCCCCGCCATTGGGGTTGAAAGGGTAGCGCTCGGTCGGCTGGCCGTGGTGGTCCACATAGCGCAGCGTGCGCACCACGCGCTGCTCGTGGCCCCGCCACTGGAAGTTGGCATACCCCTCGCCGTGCGCCACCGCGATCGGCAGGCGCGAGCCGGCCATGCCGGTGAAGAACAGGCTGGGCGAGTCCATCACCTCGACCATCGACAGACGCGCCTCGAAACGGTGGCTTTGGTTGGTGGTGAAGCGCGGCCAGTCCTGCGCGCCCGGGATGATGTCGGCGAGTTCCGCGAACATTTGGCAGCCGTTGCACACGCCCAGGCCAAAGGTGTCCGGGCGGGCGAAGAACGCCTGGAACTGCTCGGACAGGCGCGGATTGAAGGTGATCGAGCGCGCCCAGCCGATGCCCGCGCCCAGCGTGTCGCCATAGCTGAAGCCGCCGCAGGCGACGATGCCGGCGAACTGCGCCAGGTCGGCGCGGCCGGCCTGCAGATCGCTCATGTGCACATCGTGCGCGTCGAAGCCTGCCTCGGTGAACGCGTAGGCCATCTCCACGTGCGAGTTCACCCCCTGCTCGCGAAGCACGGCCACGCGCGGGCGCGCCAGATGCACATAGGGGGCGGCCACGTCCTCGCCCGGATCGAACGTCAGGTGTACGTGCAGCCCCGGGTCCTGCGGGTCGCCGGCAGCCACATGCTCCTGGTCAGCGCAGGCGGGGTTGTCGCGCTGCTGGCAGATCTTCCAGCTCACGGCGTCCCAGACCTGGTGCAGGTCGGCGAGCTGCGCCGAGAAGATCTTCTTGGCGTCGCGCCAGACCTGCAGCTCGCCCTTGCCCTCGTCCATG
>DAMCAL010000152.1:0-6296 GCA_032059585.1 Burkholderiaceae bacterium | reverse complement strand
GGCGCAAGCTGGTGCAGTGGGGCGACGCGCTGGTCAGCCGCATCCCGGTGGTGCGTTCAATCTACTCCAGCGTCAAGCAGGTGTCGGACACGCTGTTCTCGGAAAGCGGCAACGCCTTTCGCACTGCCGTGCTGGTGCAGTGGCCGCGCGAAGGGGTGTGGACCGTGGCCTTCATCACGGGCAACCCCAGCGGCGAAGTGGCAGGCTACCTGCGCGACGAATACGTCAGCGTGTACGTGCCCACCACGCCCAACCCCACCGGGGGCTACTTCGTGCTGATGCGCCGGAGCGACTGCCTGGAGCTGGACATGAGCATCGACGCTGCCCTGAAATACATCGTCTCCATGGGTGTGGTGGCGCCGCCCGACCCGCTCGCCGCCGAAGCGTCGCGCTAGCGCGCCTGTGCGCGCCCCGGCCGCCGCAGGCCACCCCTCTTTGCAAACCCCACCGTCGCGCCCCGCTGCAGGGCGCAGGAAGAAGAACCGAACCATGGCCATGCGCTCCCACTACTGCGGTCTCGTGACCGAAGCCCTGATGGGCCAAACCGTCACCCTGTGCGGCTGGGTCAACCGCCGCCGCGACCACGGCGGCGTGATCTTCATCGACCTGCGCGACCGCGAGGGCTACGTGCAGGTGGTCTGCGACCCGGACCGGCCGGAGATGTTCGCCGTGGCCGAGGACATCCGCAACGAGTTCTGCGTGCGGGTTGTGGGCCTGGTACGTGCGCGGCCTGAAGGCACGACCAACGACAAGCTCAAGAGCGGCCAGATCGAGGTGCTGTGCCACGAGCTGGTGGTGCTCAACCCTTCCGTCACGCCGCCCTTCCAGATGGACGACGACAACCTGTCGGAGACCACGCGCCTGACGCACCGCGTCATGGACCTGCGCCGCCCGGCGATGCAGCGCAACATGATGCTGCGCTACAAGACGGCCATCCAGGTGCGCAACTTCCTGGACCAGGAAGGCTTCATCGACATCGAAACGCCCATGCTGGGCAAGAGCACGCCCGAAGGCGCGCGCGACTACCTGGTCCCGAGCCGCGTGCACGACGGCCAGTTCTTTGCGCTGCCGCAGTCGCCCCAGCTGTACAAGCAGATGCTGATGGTGGCCGGCTACGACCGCTACTACCAGATCACCAAGTGCTTCCGCGACGAGGACCTGCGCGCCGACCGCCAGCCCGAGTTCACGCAGATCGACTGCGAGACCTCCTTCCTGGGCGAGGAAGAAATCCGCGCCATCTTCGAGCGCATGATCCGCGAGGTCTTCCGGGCGCAGCTGGACGTGGAGCTGGGCGACTTCCCCACCATGAGCTACCAGGAGGCGGCGCGCCGCTTCGGCTCGGACAAGCCCGACCTGCGCGTCAAGCTTGAATTCACCGAGCTGACCGACGTCATGGCCGATGTGGACTTCAAGGTTTTCTCCGCCCCCGCCACCACCAAGGGCGGCCGCGTGGTGGCCCTGCGCGTGCCCGGCGGCGCGGCCATCAGCCGCGGCGAGATTGACCAGTACACCGAGTTCGTGAAGATCTACGGCGCCAAGGGCCTGGCCTGGATCAAGGTCAACGAGGCTGCCAAGGGCCGTGACGGCCTGCAGTCGCCCATCGTCAAGAACATCCACGATGCCGCCATTGCCGAGATCCTCCAGCGCACCGGTGCGCAGGACGGCGACCTAATCTTCTTCGGTGCCGACAAGGAAAAGATCGTCAACGACAGCATCGGCGCGCTGCGTCTGAAGGTCGGCCACAGCGAGTTCGGCAAGAAGAGCGGCCTGTTCGAGGACCGCTGGGCGCCGCTGTGGGTGGTGGACTTCCCCATGTTCGAGCACGACGAGGAAACGGGCCGCTGGGTGGCCGTGCACCACCCCTTCACGTCCCCCAAGGATGGTCACGAAGACCTGATGGACACCGACCCGGGCAAGTGCATCGCCAAGGCCTACGACATGGTCCTGAACGGCTGGGAGCTGGGCGGCGGCTCGGTGCGTATCCACCGCGCCGACGTGCAGGCCAAGGTTTTCGCCGCGCTGCACATCAGCCCCGAGGACCAGCGTGCCAAGTTCGGCTATCTGCTGGACGCGCTGCAGTACGGCGCCCCCCCGCACGGCGGCCTGGCCTTCGGCCTGGACCGCCTCATCACCCTGATGACCGGTGCCGAGTCCATCCGCGACGTGATCGCCTTCCCCAAGACCCAGCGCGCCCAGGACCTGCTGACACAGGCGCCGTCGCCGGTGGACGAGAAGCAGTTGCGCGAGCTGCACATCCGGCTGCGCAATCCGGTGGCGACTGCCAGCTGAGCGGGGGCTGGCTTTCCCGTGATTGGACGAGCAGGGCGCCTTGGGCGCCCTTTTTGTTGAGGTATCGTATCCCATGGCGACTTTGCAACGATCTATTCCGAGCGCCGGCCTGTGGCTGACGCTGGTGGCTGCTCTGGTGCTGCCTGCCTGCGGCGAGAAGAAAACCGAGCTGGGCGAGGGCGGTTCGGTCGTCAGCGGTTCGGCCGGACCCGAGGGGGCGCAGGGCGCCTCTCGCGAGCTGCTGCGCTGCGAGGCGCCGGTGGCCACCGTGGCGCTGGCCGAGAACCCGCACGGTTACGTGATGAGCAGCCAGTACCACCTGCCGCCTTCGCCCGTGCCGCTGGTCAAGCTGCTGGCGCAGCAAAGCGGCTGCTTTCGCGTGGTGGACCGCGGCGCCGGCCTGCGCGGCACGGTGCAGGAGCAGGACCTGAAGAACGCCGGCGTGCTGCGCCGGGACGGCTCCACGGTGCAGCGCGGGCGCGGCTACGAGGCGCAGTACACGCTCACCCCCAGCCTGACGTTCAGCGAGCAGGACGCCGGGCGCGGACTGGGCGGCGTGGTGGCCATGGTCCCGGTGCTGCGCGACTTTCCCGTGCTCGCCGGGCTGGTCGAGCAGGTGAAGTTCAAGGAGGCGCAGACCGCGCTGCTGCTGTCCGACAACGAGACCACCGAGCAGGTCGCCGCCGCCACCGGCACCGCGCGCACCACCGACCTGGGCGTGGGCGGCCTGGTGCTGGGCCGGCTGGGCGGCGGTGCCGGCGCCGGCTGGAGCAACACCAACGAGGGCAAGGTGATCGCCGCCGCCTTCCTGGACGCGCACAACCAGCTGGTGCTGCAGGCGCGGGCGTTGCAGGCGCGATCGCTGCCGCCCGCGGTGCCGGCGCGTGCCGCTGCTGCGGGCCACTGAAGACAGGCGCCAGTCCCATGCCCACCAACGCCCCCTGCAAGATCCCGCAGTCGGTACTGGTCGTGATCCACACGCCCGGCCTGCAGGTGCTGCTGCTGCGCCGCGCCGACACCGCGCAGGAGTTCTGGCAATCCGTCACCGGCAGCAAGGACCATGGGGACGAGACGTGGCTGCAGACCGCCGCGCGCGAGGTACGCGAGGAAACCGGCATCGACGCCGCCGCGCCGGGTTGCCGTCTGACGGACTGGGGGCTGGAGAACGTCTATACCATCTACCCGGAGTGGCAGCACCGCTACGCCCCGGGCGTGTGGCACAACACCGAACGGGTGCTGGGCCTGTGCGTGCCGGCGGACACGCCGGTCGCCCTGAGCCCACGCGAGCACACGGAGTACGCCTGGTGGCACTGGCGCGAGGCGGCGCGGCGCTGCTACTCGCCGTCCAACGCCGAGGCCATTCTGTGGCTGCCCCGATTTGCCGACGCTGCCGTGCCATGACTGCCGAGAACCACACCGCCGAACCCATCACCACCGAGCACCCCGGCATCCTGCGCGTGGCCACCTACAACATCCACAAGGGCGTGCAGGGGCTGGGTCCGGCGCGGCGGCTGGAAATCCACAACCTGGGCCTGGCCGTCGAGCAGCTCGACGCGGACATTGTCTGCCTGCAGGAAGTGCGCTCGATGAACCGGCGCGAGGCGCTGTACTTCGACCGCTGGCCCGAGGTGTCGCAGGCCGAGTACCTGGCGCCCGAAGGCTACGAAGCGGTGTACCGCACCAACGCCTATACGCGCCATGGCGAGCACGGCAATGCGTTGCTCACGCGCTGGCCGGTGGTGCGGCACCGGCACGAGGACATCTCCGACCACCGCTTCGAGCAGCGTGGCCTGCTGCACGTCGAGGTCGAGGTGCAGGGCCGGCGTGTGCATGCCATCGTCGTGCACCTGGGGCTGATCGCCGGCAGCCGCCTGCGCCAGGTGGCGCAGATCCAGCGCTTCATCGAGCGCGAAGTGCCGGGCGACGCGCCACTGGTGGTGGCGGGTGACTTCAACGACTGGGGTCTGCAGATCAAGAACATGCTGGCCGGCTTCGGCCTGTTCGAGTACGACGAGGCGCCGCAGGCCCACACCTACCCGGCGCGCCTGCCCGTGGTGCAGCTCGACCACGTCTACGTGCGCGGCATGCGTCCGCTGTCGCTGCACGCCCCGCGCGGGCGCATCTGGTGGCGCATGTCCGACCACCTGCCCTTGATTGCCGAGTTCGAGTTGTAGCCGGCGTACCTTGCCCGCCATGCTCGCACCCCGGCAGCGCCCCAGACGCGCGCAACACCAGGTCGAATTGCTGGAAGGCACGGCCGAATACTTCCCGGCGCTGGTCGCCGCCATGGACGCGGCGGTGTCGGACATCCAGTTCGAGACCTATATCTTCGACTGCACCGGCACTGGCGCCGAGGTGGCGCAGGCGCTGGTGCGTGCGGCCCGGCGCGGCGTGCGCGTGCACCTGGTGGTCGACGGCTACGGTACCGGCCGCCTGCCGGCGCCCTGGGACGAGGCGTTCGCGCAGGCAGGGGTGCGTGTGCAGGTCTACTCGCCGCTGGGACCCCTGGGGCTGCTGCTGCCGCGGCGCTGGCGACGGCTGCACCGCAAGCTGTGCGCCATCGACGGGCGGGTGCTGTTTTGCGGCGGCATCAACGTGCTGGACGACTTCCACGATCCGCACCACGGGCGCCTGGCAGCGCCGCGGCTGGACTTCGCGGTGCGCGTGCAGGGCAGCCTGGTGCGCCAGGCCAGCGACGCGATGGAGCAGTTGTGGTGGCGGATGAAAGCCGGCCAGGACATGCGCCAGCGCCGCCTGGGGCTGGCACTGGCCGACTGGCGTGCCGCGCGTGTCGCCAAGCTGAAAGGGCGCGATGCGGAAAAGGCCACGCGCCTGATGCGTGCGGTGCTGCTGCTGCGCGACAACGTGGGGCACCGCACCCGGATCGAGCGGGCCTACCGGCGCGCCATCGCGCGCGCGCGCCACGAGGTCATCATCGCCAACGCCTACTTCATCCCGGGCGCCAAGCTGCGCCGCGCGCTCAAGCATGCCGCCCGCCGCGGCGTGCGCGTGCAGTTGCTGCTGCAGGGGCGCTATGAGTACTTCATGCAGTACCACGCCGCGCGCCCGGTGTACGGTGCGCTGCTGGCCTGCGGGGTCGAAATCCACGAGTACGCGCCCAGCTTCCTGCACGCCAAGGTGGCCGTGATCGACGCGCTGGGCGCCCGGCCCTGGGCCACGGTGGGGTCGTCCAACCTGGACCCGCTGTCGCTGCTGCTGGCGCGCGAGGCCAACGTGGTGGTCAAGGACGCGGCCTTTGCGCGCGAACTGCGGGCGCGCCTGGTGCACGCGATGCAGCACGCCGGCCAGCGGGTCGACCCGCGCGCCTATGCCGAGCGCCCGTGGCGCCAGCGGCTGCTCGACCGGGTGGCGTTCGGCTGCATGCGCGCGGCGCTGTGGGTCACGGGCAACCGGTATTGATGGGAGCGGGCGGCAGGTCGATGCTATTGTTTGTATAGCTGCTGGCGCAG
This sequence comes from Burkholderiaceae bacterium, assembly GCA_032059585.1. Lineage (GTDB taxonomy): Bacteria > Pseudomonadota > Gammaproteobacteria > Burkholderiales > Burkholderiaceae_C > Melaminivora. Next base: position 537 of record DAMCAL010000152.1, on the reverse strand, counting down.
GGTGGACAAGCGCTAGGGGCCTAAAACACCACTGGGCATGTGTCCAGCATTCGCTGGTACCATGCCGCCCCATGTCTTCCCAAGCACCAGCCCCTGGCGCGCTACCCGCTGCCGCCCTTGACGACACCGGCACGCCCGTCTCCGTGAAGATCCGCGAGCGCCTGGCCCTGGCGCGCCGGCGCTTTCACGCCAACGACAACATTGCCGAGTTCCTGCAGCCCGGTGAGCTGGAGCTGCTGCTCGACGAGGTCGAGGCCAAGATGCAGGGCGTGCTCGACAGTCTGGTGATCGACACCGAGGGCGACCACAACACCCACAACACCGCGCGGCGCGTGGCCAAGATGTACGTCAACGAGGTGTTCAAGGGCCGCTACGTCGCGCCGCCGCCGATCACCGAGTTCCCGAATGCGGAGCGCCTCAACGAACTCATGATCGTGGGCCCGATCACCGTGCGCAGCGCGTGCAGCCACCACTTCTGCCCGGTGATCGGCAAGATCTGGATCGGCGTCATGCCCAACGAGCACACCAACGTCATCG
>DAMCAL010000151.1:0-6313 GCA_032059585.1 Burkholderiaceae bacterium | reverse complement strand
CCTTCAGCGTGCTGCCGGGCACGGCCACGCTGGTGGGCACGGTGCGCGCGTTCGATCCGGCCGTGCAGGACCTGCTGGAGCGGCGCATCAAGGAGCTGTGCAGCGCGGTGGCCCTGGGGTTCGGTGCCAGCGCCACCGTGCGCTACGAGCGCATCTACCCGGCCACCATCAACACCGAAGGCGAGGCGCGCTTCGCCGGCGACGTGGCGGCCAGCCTGCTGGGCGCCGAGAACGTGGTGCGCGACCTGGAGCCCAGCATGGGTGCGGAGGATTTCTCCTTCATGCTGCAGGCCAAGCCGGGCGCCTATCTGCGCCTGGGCCAGGGCATGGGCGCGGGCCACAGCCTGCTGCACAGCAGCCGCTATGACTTCAACGACGACATCCTGCCGCTGGGCGCCGCGCTGCACGCCAGCCTGGTGGAGCAGGCCATGCCGCTGGCCGGGGCTCTGTAGACGGCTGGCCAGGCGTGCATCGAAGATGGCAGTGAATTTCAAGCAAAAAACGGCTCTAGCCCTTGTCCAGCAAGCGGTAGAAGCTATTAAATTAGTAGTAAACGACAAGGTTTGGCGCCAGCGCACAACGCACCGCCATGGCCTTTCTCTCGCGGGCAAGCATCCATGAAACAAACCCTCTTGCGCTGGTACGACAGCGACGTCGCGCACAGCTTCCGAACCTCGCCCGTGGCCATGCTCGCCGCGGCCATCGCCCTGGTGTGCGTGGTCTGCGCGCTGTTCGCCGGTTGGGTGGCGCCGCACAACCCCTTCGACCTGGCCACGCTGGAGCTGGGCGACGCGCGCCTGCCGCCCGCCTGGCAGGAAGGCGGCGGCACCAAGTACCTGCTGGGCACGGACGACCAGGGCCGCGACATCCTGTCCGCGCTGATCTACGGCGCGCGCATCTCACTGATCGTGGGCCTGGCCTCGGTGCTGCTGTCGGTGGTGGTGGGCGTGGGCCTGGGCCTGTGGGCGGGTTTCCAGGGCGGCTGGGTCGACGCGGTGCTGATGCGCCTGTGCGACGTGATGCTGTCCTTCCCTGCCATCCTGATCGCCCTCCTGATCGCCGGCGTGGGCCGGGCGGTGTTCCCCAATGCGCCCGAGTCGCTGGCCTTCGGCGTGCTGATTTTGTCCATCTCGCTGACCGGCTGGGTGCAGTACGCGCGCACCGTGCGCGGCAGCACGCTGGTGGAGCGCAACAAGGAATACGTGCAGGCCGCGCGCGTCACCGGCGTGGGCCCGCTGTCCATCATGCGCCGTCACGTGCTGCCCAACGTGCTGGGCCCGGTCATGGTGCTGGCCACCATCCAGGTGGCCACGGCCATCATCACCGAGGCCACGCTGTCGTTCCTGGGGGTCGGCGCGCCGCCCACGTCGCCCTCGCTGGGCACGCTGATCCGCGTGGGCAACGACTACCTGTTCTCCGGCGAATGGTGGATCACCGTGTTCCCGGGTGTCATGCTGGTGTTGATTGCGCTGTCGGTGAACCTGCTGGGCGACTGGCTGCGAGACGCCTTGAACCCCAGACTGAGGTGAACACCCCCCTGCGCGGCTGCGCCGCTTTCCCCCGCTCTCGCGCTGCTACGCAGTGCGGGCAGGGGGACGACGCCAGCGCGGCAGGGCGGCCCTTGCGCGGCGTCCGCTGGCAGGGAGTGCGCCAGTTTCAAAAGGCTCAGGCATTCCTGGCCGTGTCGGAAAACTGAAATGTCTTTACTTGAAGTCCAGAATCTCGTCGTCGAATTCCCCGGTCGCCGCGGCACGCTGCGCGCGCTGGACGACGTGTCCTTTTCCATCGCCCCGGGCGAGATCCTCGGCGTGGTGGGCGAGTCCGGTGCCGGCAAGTCGCTCACCGGCGCCTCCATCATCGGCCTGCTGGAGCCGCCCGGGCGCATCGCCAGCGGGCAGATCCTGCTGGAGGGCCAGCGCATCGACAACCTGCCGCCCGACGCCATGCGCAGCGTGCGCGGGCGTCGCATCGGCGCCATCTTCCAGGACCCGCTGACCTCGCTCAATCCGCTGTACACCGTGGGCCAGCAGCTCATCGAGACCATCCGCACGCACCTGCCGCTCAACGCTGCGCAGGCGCGCCAGCGCGCCGTCGACCTGCTCAAGGACACCGGCATTCCCGCGGCCGAGCAGCGCGTCGACCACTACCCGCACCAGTTTTCCGGCGGTATGCGCCAGCGCGTGGTGATCGCCCTGGCACTCGCCGCCGAGCCGCAGCTCATCGTGGCCGACGAGCCGACCACGGCGCTGGACGTGTCCATCCAGGCGCAGATCATCCAGTTGCTGAAGAACATCTGCAAAACCCGCGGCGCCGCCGTGATGCTGATCACGCACGACATGGGCGTGATCGCCGAGACCTGCGACCGCGTGGCCGTGATGTACGCCGGCCGCGTGGCCGAGATCGGGCCGGTGCACGAGGTCATCAACCAGCCGGCACACCCCTACACCGCCGGGCTGATGGCCTCCATTCCCGACATGGCCGTGGACCGTGAGCGGCTCAACCAGATCGACGGCGCCATGCCGCGCCTGAACGCCATCCCGCCCGGCTGCGCCTTCAACCCGCGCTGCCCGCACGCGTTCGACCGCTGCCGCGTCGAGCGCCCGGACCTGCTACCCGCCGGCGCCACCCGCGCCGCGTGCTGGCTGCACGCCACCCCCCTGCAGGAGGCTGCATGACACCGAACCCGTTTTCCCCCGCCGGGCTGCTGCCGCGCCCGTCCTTCCTGATCGAACCCGGCCCGGGCGCCGGGGCCCGCCCGGCCGGCGGCAACGCACCGGCGGGCGCCCCGCTGGTGCAGGCGCGCGACCTGGCCAAGACCTTCGATGTGTCGGCGCCCTGGCTCAACCGCGTGCTCGAGGGCAAGCCGCGCACGCTGCTGCATGCCGTGGACGGGGTGAGCTTCGACATCGAACGCGGCAAGACACTGGCGCTGGTGGGCGAGTCGGGCTGCGGCAAGAGCACGGTGGCGCGCCTGCTGGTGGGCCTGTACGCGCCCACCCGCGGCGGCTTCCAGTTTGACGGCCAGGACGCGCATGCGGCCTTCAAAAGCGGCGATGCCAAGGCCATGCGCCGGCGCATCCAGATGATCTTCCAGGACCCCTACGCCAGCCTGAACCCGCGCTGGAAGGTGGCCGACATCATCGCCGAGCCGCTGCGCGAGCACGGCATCCTGAGCGCGAAGGCCGAGCTTGCCGAGCGCGTGGGCCAGCTGCTGCAGTCCGTGGGCCTGTCGCCGCAGGACATGGCCAAGTTTCCGCACCAGTTCTCGGGCGGGCAGCGCCAGCGCATCTCGATCGCCCGGGCGCTGGCCACCGAGCCCGAGTTCCTGGTCTGCGACGAGCCCACCAGCGCGCTGGACGTGTCGGTGCAGGCGCAGGTGCTCAACATCATGAAGGACCTGCAGCGCAAGCAGGGCCTCACGTACCTGTTCATCAGCCACAACCTGGCCGTGGTGCGCCACGTGAGCGACCAGGTCGGCGTGATGTACCTGGGCCGGCTGGTCGAGCTGGCGGACAAGCAGCGCCTGTTCGCGCAGCCGCGCCACCCCTACACGCGCATGCTGCTGGACGCCATCCCCAAGATGCACGACACCGGCCACGCGCGCACGCCGGTGCAGGGCGAGGTGCCCAACCCGCTCAACCCGCCGCCGGGCTGCGCCTTCAACCCGCGTTGCCCCTACGCCAACGACCGCTGCCGCGCCGAGCGGCCGCAGCTGCTGCCCGACGGCATGGGCACGCGCGTGGCGTGCCACGCCGTGGAAGAAGGGCGGCTGGACACGCCGGTCTTCGCGGCCTGAACCGTCCGGAACGCGAGTCTTTGGCTGCGCTGCGGGACGCCCTGTGCAGCCGGTGGTGCTGGCAGGCCAACGGGTACCAGGCCAGCGTCTGGCATGCGTCCGTCCAGGCTCCATGGTGACCCGGCGAGATGCCGACGCTGCCACCGGCGGGTGAGGCGAACTGCCGTACGGTCCGCGCCTGCTGCGGTTCCTTGCGATCGCGCAAAGGATCGTACCGGCCTGCGCAGTTGTCAGGCATGCGTAAGGGCCGGCAGGTCTAGTGCTTACCATTTGAAACATCCACAAGGGTGAGGGAAGGGGGGAGGCCATGAACGTGGTAAAGACAACGTGCGCCGCGACAGTCGTTGCGCTGGGCCTGTGGGCCACGCCGGCGGCGCAGGCCAAGCCGTTCAAGTGAACCAGCCAGGGCGACATTTCGACCTGGGACATCCACGCACAGAACCTGGCACTGCAAAATGGCCTACACGCCAACGTGTACGAGAGCCTGGTCTACTACAACAGCCGTACCTTCGAGGTCGAGCCCATGCTGGCTACGGCGTGGAAGGCGCTCAGCCCGACCCAGGTGCGCTTCACCCTGCGCCAGGGCGTGAAGTTCCACGACGGCAGTGCCTTTACCGCCGACGATGCGGCGTTCTCCATCAACCGGGCACTGGCCAAGAGTTCGCAGTTCGGCCCCTACGTGGCCGGCATCGCCAAGGCCGTCAAAGTCGATGCGCAGACGCTGGACGTCATGCTCACCGCGCCCAACCCGGTGCTGCTGCGCCAGATGACCGAGTTGCGCATCATGAGCCGCGCCTGGGCCGAAAAACACAAGGCCACCGAGCCGCTCGCCCTGAGCGGCGGCACGAGCGACCACCACGCCCACCGCAACGCCATGGGCACCGGCCCCTTCGTGCTCGAGTCCTGGCAGCCCAATGTGCGCATGGTGTTCAAGCGCAACGCACAGTGGTGGGGGACCATGGAGGGCAACGTCACCGAGATCGTGTATACGCCCACCCCGTCTGCGGCCACGCGCACCGCCGCCTTGGTAGCGGGCGACGTGGACCTGGTGCTTGACCCGGCCCCGCAGGACCTGCGCCGCCTGCGCGCCAGCGCCGACCTGCGCGTGCTCGACGGCGTGGAGAACCGCACACTGTTCTTCGGCATGGACCAGCACCGCGACGAGCTGCCGGGCAGCAACGTCCGGGGCAAGAACCCGCTCAAGGACGTGCGCGTGCGCCGCGCCATGTACCAGGCCATTGACATGGACACCATCGCCCGCAGCATCATGCGCGGCATGGGCCAGCCCACGGGGGCGATCGTCTCGCCCCAGGTCGCTGGCTGGAGCGAACCGGTGGGCAAACGCCTGGCCTACAACGTCGAAGGTGCCAAGCAGCTCATGGCCGACGCCGGCTACGGCAGCGGCTTCGAGGTGGACATGGCTTGTCCCGCCAACCGCTACATCCACGACGAGGCCATCTGCCAAGCGGTGATGCTGATGTGGGCGCGCATCGGTGTCATGGCCAAGGTACGTACCATGCCCATGCCGCAGTACCTGCCGATGATCCAGCGCCACGACGCCAGCGTATACATGCTGGGCTGGGGCGTGCCCACGTTCGATGCCTTCTACAGCCTGGATGCGCTGGTGCGCACACGCGGGCAGGACGGCGGAGGCGAATTCAACCTGGGCCGCTACAGCAATCCGCGCGCCGACGCACTGATCGCGCGCATCAAGGCCGAGCCCGACGCCGCCGCGCGCAAGCAGCTCATGGCGCAGGCGCTGCAGCTGGTCAAGGACGACGTGGCCTACATCCCGTTGCACGACCAGGTCATCCCCTGGGCAGCGCGCAAGAACGTCGAGCTGGTGCACCGGGCCGACAACCGCGTAGACATGCGGCTGGTCAAGGTGAACTGATCACCCGCAGGGGTTGCCACGGCGCGCCTCGCCGGCGCGGGCTAGGCCGGTAGGATGGGACGCTTGTCCCACTCTTTCCCCCGACAGGAGAACGCCATGGCCTTCACCCTTACCAGCCCCGACATCGCCGCTGGCAGCAGCATCGACGCGCGTTTCGAGTTCGACGACTTCGGCTGCGGCGGCGACAACCGCTCGCCCGTGCTGCGGTGGTCGGGCGCGCCCGAGGGCACGAAAAGTTTTGCCGTCACCGTCTACGACCCGGACGCGCCGACCGGTTCGGGTTTCTGGCACTGGTACGTGATCGACCTGCCGGCCGGCACCACCGAGCTGGCGGCAGATGCCGGCGCCAAGGGCGGCGCGAAGCTGCCGCAGGGCGCGCGCCAGATCCGCAACGACTACGGTCAGTACGCCTGGGGCGGCATGTGCCCGCCGCCGGGCGACAAGCCGCACCGCTACGTTTTCACGGTGCACGCGCTGTCCGTGGAGCGCATCGACGTGCCCGACGACGCGCCGGCGGCGCTGGCCGGCTTCAACGTTAACGCGCACACGCTGGCCAAGGCCAGCTTCACCGCGACCTACGGCCGGTGATATGAAAACGTGAGCTGGCAGCGCAGGCTGCGTCT
>DAMCAL010000150.1:0-6390 GCA_032059585.1 Burkholderiaceae bacterium | reverse complement strand
CGCTCTTGGCCAGCACCATGTCCATGTTGGACAGCAGGGTGTGGAAGAACGGCCACTGGCGGTACATTTTCTGCAGCAATTGCAGCCGGGCCTTGGCATCCTCGCCGGGCGCCCTGGTGAACGCCTCCACCGCCGTGCCGAAGCCGTACCAGCCGGGCAGCGTCAGACGGCACTGGCCCCAGCTGAAGCTCCAGGGGATGGCGCGCAGGTCCTCGATCTTCTGGCTGGCCTTGCGCGAGGCCGGCCGCGAGCCGATGTTGAGTTCGGCGATCTCGCGGATCGGCGTGGCGCTGAAGAAGTACTGCGCGAAGCCGGGCGTTTCGTACACCAGCGCGCGATAGGCCGCCATGCTGGCGCCCGACAGCGCCTCGGCCGCGGCGAGGAAGGTGTCGCTGGCCGGCTTGGTGGGCTGCAGCAGCGTCGCCTCCAGCGTCGCGGCGACCAGCGTCTCCAGGTTGCGCCGGCCGATCTCGGGGTTGGCGTACTTGGAGGCGATGACCTCGCCCTGCTCGGTCAGGCGGATCTGCCCGCGCACCGTGCCCGGCGGCTGCGCCAGGATGGCCTGGTAGCTGGGCCCGCCGCCGCGCCCCACGGTGCCGCCGCGGCCGTGGAACATGCGCAGCGCGATCGGGGCGTGCGCGCTCTCGGCGTTCAGCTCGTCGAACAGCTGCACCAGCGCGATCTCGGCGCGGTACAGCTCCCAGTTGCTGGTGAAGATGCCACCGTCCTTGTTGCTGTCGCTGTAGCCCAGCATGACGTCCTGCAGGGCCCCGCTGGCACGCACCAGCGGCGCGATGCCGGGCAGTGCATAGAACTCGCGCATGATGGGCGCGGCGTTGCGCAGGTCCTCGATGGTCTCGAACAGCGGCACGACGATGAGCTGCGCGCGCGCCTCGGCATCTCCCAGCGCGCCGTGCATCAGGCCCACTTCCTTTTGCAGCAGCAGCACCTCCAGCAGGTCGCTCACCGTCTCGGTGTGGCTGATGATGTAGTGGCGGATCGCCTCGGCGCCGTAGCGCTGGCGCGCGGCCAGTGCGGTCTCGAAGATGGCCAGCTCTGCGCGCGTGTGCTCGCTGTAGTCGGCACCCACGACGCGCAGCGGCCGTGCATCCTGCAGCAGGCGCAGCAGCAAGTCGCGCCGGTCCGGTTCGGGCAAGGTTGCGTACGCAGGCTCGACACGGGCCGTGGCCAGCAACTCGGCGACCACGCGTTCGTGCTGGTCCGAGCTTTGGCGCAGGTCCACCGTCGCCAGATGAAAGCCGAACACCTCCACCGCGCGCATGAGCGGGCGCAGCCGCTCGGCGCCGAGCAGCGCCCCGCCGCACGCGCACAGGGACGCGTCGATCACCCGCAGGTCCGCGAGAAACTCTTCGGCGCTGCCGTAGGCGTGTTGCGGCGCCACGGCGTGGCGTGCCGCCTCGGTGCCGGTCAGATTGCGCAGCGTGGCCGCCAGCCGCGCGTAGATGCCCGTGAGGGCGCGGCGGTAGGGCTCGTCCTGGCGGTGCGCGCTGGCGTCGGGCGAGCGCTCGGCCAGTTGCTGCATTTCGGGCGACACCTCGACCAGCTTGGCTGACAGCGACAGCTCGCCGCCCAGCAGGTGCACCTGCGTGAGATGGTGGCGCAGCGCCACCTCGGCCTGGCGCGACAGCGCCAGCGACAGCGTGGCCGCGCTGACGTTCGGGTTGCCGTCGCGGTCGCCGCCGATCCACTGGCCCATGCGCAGAAAGCTTGCCACCGGCTGGGCGGGGCCCAGTTCGCGTTCCAGCTCGGCGTAGAGCTTCGGTATCTCGGACAGGAAGGTGGACTCGTAGTACGACAGCGCGTTCTCGATCTCGTCGGCCACGGTGAGCTTGCTGTAGCGCAGCAACCGCGTCTGCCACAACTGGGCGACGCGGGCGCGCAGCAGCGCCTCGTTGGCCGCCAGCTCGCGCGGCGTGAGCGTGTCGCGCGCGGCCTTGTAGAGCTGGGCACGGGTGGCGATGTCGTCGCGCTGCGCGAGCAGCAGCGCGATGCCGCGCTCGGCATCGAGAATGCTCTTTCTCTGCACTTCGGTCGGGTGCGCGGTGAGCACCGGCGCGACGTAGGCCGTGGCCAGCACCTGCGCCACGGCGCGCGGTGCGATGCCCGCCCAGCGCAGCCGCGCCAGGGCCACTTCGATGCTGCCCTCCTGGGAGCTGCCCGCGCGCTCGTGCACCGTGCGGCGGCGGATGTGGTGCCGGTCCTCGGCCAGGTTGGCCAGGTGGCTGAAATAGGTGAAGGCCCGGATCACGCTCACCGTCTGGTCGGCTGTCAGCGATTTGAGCAGCTTCTTCAGGGCGCGGTCGGCGTCGGCGTCGGCGTCGCGCCGGAAGGCCACCGACAGTTTGCGCACCTGCTCGACCAGCTCGTACGCCGCCACGCCCTCCTGCTCGCGGATCACATCGCCCAGGATGCGCCCGAGCAGCCGGATGTCCTGGACCAGCGGCTGGTCCTTGTCGGCGCGGCGGGCAGCGGCGGTGGGCGCGGCAGGCGTGGCGGCAGTGGCGTTCATGCGCGGGGTCTCCAGTGGCGCGGCCGCCGGGCGGTCGGGCCCCTCGGTCGCAGTTGTTGCGACGCAGCATGCTAGCACCAGCCTGCCCGCGCGTGCGCGGTGCCGCGCACCCTTTCCGCGCACCCCTGCGGGCGCCACGCACCGGCGCCGTTGCTATAGTCGCCGCTGCATATTTTTTCCGGTCAGCACGCATCGATGTCGAACCAAACGTACTGCCCTGTCGGCACGGCCGGCGTGCCCTGGGCAGCGGCGGAGAAACGCCGGTGGCGGGCCGCGCAGAAGGTCCGCCGCAGCTATCCGGGAGACGTTGTCGCGCGCATCGACGCGCTGCGCGCCCATCTGGACGTGCACATCTACGGCACGCTGGACTATGCCGCCGACGGGATCTTCCCGCTCCTGGCAGTGCGCAGCCGCGGCTGGCAGGAGGACCTTCCGGTCGCCCTCGTCACGGGCGGGGTGCACGGCTACGAAACCAGCGGCGTGCATGGCGCGCTGCACTTCCTGGAGCACCACGCGCACGACTATGCGGGGCGTGTGAACCTGCTCGTTGCGCCCTGCGTCTCGCCCTGGGGCTACGAGCGCATCCACCGCTGGAACCCGCTGGCGCTCGACCCCAACCGGTGCTTTCGTGCGGGCAGCCCGGCCCCGGAGGCCGCAGCACTGTGGGCGCTGGTGCAACCGCTGCGCGGGCGCTTCGTGCTGCATATCGACCTGCATGAGACGACCGACACCGACGAGAGCGTGTTCCGCCCGGCGTTGGCCGAGCGCGACGGCCGCCCCTTCGTGCCCGGCACCATCCCGCAAGGGTTCTATCTGGTCGACGATGCCGAGAATCCCCAGCCGGCCTTCCAGGCGGCCATCCTCGACGCCGTGGCGCAGGTCACGCCGATCGCGCGCGCCGACGTCGACGGCACGCTCATCGGCTCTGCGATGGTCGCGCCGGGGGTGATCCGCTATCCGGTTCAGGCCCTGGGGCTGTGCGCCGGCATCACCGGGGCGCGCTTCACCACCACCACCGAGGTCTATCCCGATGCGCCCGGCGTGTCGCCAGCGCAGTGCAACGCAGCGCAGGTGACGGCCGTGCGTGCGGCGCTGGACTTTGCCCTGTCCACGCCAGGCGCCTGCCGCGCTTGACCTCACGCCGCCGTCTGTCGGGGCTCGGGGCGACAATCGACCGTTTCGCGCCCAGCGCAGGCTGCAACGCGGGCCCCAGCCCCCGGCCCGGGCGCGACCCGCATTCCCTTTGCCGACCATGAATTCACCACCCACCGCCCCGACCCCCGCCTCTATCACCATCACCATCGCCACGCGCGAGAGCCAGCTCGCACTGTGGCAGGCCGAGCACGTGCAGCAACTGCTGGCCGCGCGCGGCCACCGGGTCGCGCTGCTGGGCATGACCACGCGGGGCGACCAGATTCTGGACCGCACGCTGTCCAAGGTGGGAGGCAAGGGCTTGTTCGTGAAGGAGCTTGAAGTGGCCCTGGAGGAAGGCCGCGCGGACATCGCCGTGCACTCTCTCAAGGACGTGCCCATGGAGCTGCCTGACGGCTTCGCGCTGGCCTGCGTCATGGAGCGCGAGGACCCGCGCGACGCTTTCGTATCACCGCGCTACGCCGCGCTGGCGGACGTCCCCGAAGGCGGCGTGATCGGCACCTCCAGCCTGCGTCGGCAGGTGCTGCTGCAGGCGCTGCGGCCCGACCTGCGCATCGAGCCGCTGCGCGGCAACGTCAACACGCGCCTGCGCAAGCTCGATGAAGGCCAGTACGACGCCATCGTGCTGGCGGCCGCCGGGCTCAAGCGCCTGGGTCTGGCCGAGCGCATCCGCACCGTCTTCAGCCCCGAAGAGATGCTGCCTGCTGCGGGCCAGGGCGCGCTGGGCATCGAGGTGCGCAGCAGCCGCGCCGACCTGGTGCAGGCACTGACACCGCTGGCGCACGAGCGGACCTGGCTGACGGTGACAGCCGAGCGCGCGGTCAGCCGTGCCATGGGCGGCAGCTGCTCGATGCCGCTGGCCGCACACGGGCAATGGAGCGACGGCACGCTGCACCTGCACGCGGCATGGGGCGACGTGGAAGGGCACACGCCGCTGGTGCGCGCCGTGGCGCAGGCCCCGGTGGCCACGCCCGCGCAGGCCGACGCCCTGGGGCTGGACGTGGCCGAGCGCCTGTGCGCAGCCGGCGCGCGCAAGGCACGCTGACCGATGGGCATGCCGCACGCCCTCGTCACCCGCCCGGCGCGCGACGCTGCGCGCTGGGTGCGGGATTTGCGCGCGCGCGGCATCGACGCGGCGCCGCTGCCGCTGATCGACATCCATGCCGTGCGCGAGCCCCACCTGATTCGGGCGCTGGAGCGGGCGCGCGCCGCGCTGGGCCAGTTTCGCGCCGTGATGTTCGTCAGCGGCAATGCCGTGGAACATTTTTTCGAGCTAAATCAGGCTCCAGCGCTTGTCAGTCAAGCGTGGGCAGCTATCAATACCAGAGCATGGGCGCCCGGCCCCGGCACGCAACAGGCCCTGTGCGCGGCCGGCGTTCCGGCGCGTTGCATCGACGCGCCCTGCGCCGCCACAAGCGCGCAGTTCGACTCCGAGGCACTGTGGCAGGTGGTGGCAGGGCAGGTCCGCGCAGGCGACCGGGTGCTGATCGTGCGCGGCGCCACCGGCCCCGCGCTCGAGGGTGGCAATGGCCGCGGCTGGCTGGCCGCGCGCCTGGCCGACGCAGGCGCAGCCGTGGACTTCGTCGCCGCATACGAGCGCGGGGCGCCTGAACTGGACGCGTGCGCGCAGGCGCTGGCGCGCCGCGCTGCCGCCGACGGCTCCTGTTGCTGGCTGTTCAGCAGTTCCGAGGCCATCGGCCACCTGGCGCGTGCCCTGCCCGGCCAGTCCTGGCAGGCAGCGCGCGCGATCGCCACGCATCCGCGCATCGCCGACGCCGCGCGCGCGGCCGGCTTTGGCCAGGTCGAGGAATGCCGCCCCACCCTGGAAGACGTAGCCGCCTCGATAAAATCGCACCATGTCGTTTGATCCTGCCGCCGCGCCCGTCGCACCGCTCGCAGCCCCGTCCGTGGCGGGCCCGGACGCGTCCACGCGCGCGGCCCTGTGGCTGCTGGGCATGGTGGCCGTGGCCGGGCTGGTCAGCTCGCTGCTGCTGTGGCAGCGGCTGTCCTCCATCCAGGAGCAACTGGCGCGCCAGAGCGCCGACTCCGGCACCCAGGCCATCGAGGCACGCACGATGGCGCGCGAGGCCCAGGACCTGGCGCGCGAGAGCGCCGGACGGCTGACGGTGATGGAAACGCGCGTGGGCGAGGTGGCCCTGCAGCGCAGCCAGCTCGAGGAACTGATGCACAGCCTGTCGCGCACGCGCGACGAAAACCTGGTGGTGGACATCGAAGCCGGGGTGCGCCTGGCGCAGCAGCAGTCCCAGCTCACGGGCAGCCTGCAGCCCCTGGTGGCAGCGCTCAAGAGCGCGAACCAGCGCATCGAGCGCGCGGCCCAGCCACGGCTGGCGCCCGTGCAGCGCGCCATCGGCCAGGACCTGGAACGCCTGGAGCGCGCCCAGGTCGCCGACACCGCAGGCCTGCTCGGGCGCATCGACGACCTGGTGCGCCAGGTCGACGAACTGCCGCTGCTGGCAGCCGTTGCCCAGGCCTCGGCCATGCGCCAGTCGCCTGTCCTGGCCGATGCGAGCGCACCGCCTGCTTCCACCGCCGACCTGCCGCGGTGGCAGGCCGTGTTGCGCCGTGCCTGGGAAGGCGCGCGCGAGGAAGTGCGCGGGCTGGTGCGCGTGAGCCGCATCGACCGCCCCGAGGCGGTGCTGTTGGCGCCCGAGCAGGCGTTCTTCCTGCGCGAGAACCTCAAACTCAAG
>DAMCAL010000149.1:0-6537 GCA_032059585.1 Burkholderiaceae bacterium | reverse complement strand
TTCATCTGCGCCTCCACCATCTCGCAGCACGCGGCGCTGGCCTGCTTCGAGCCGGACAGCATCGCCGAGTACGAGCGCCGCCGCGCCGAGTTCCGCGCCCGGCGCGACTACTTCATTCCGGCGCTGCAGGCGCTGGGCCTGCCCGTGCCCGTGGCGCCGGACGGCGCCTTCTACGCCTGGGCCGACTGCACGCAGGCCGCACAGCAGCTGGGCGTGCAGGGCAGCTGGGACTTCGCGTTCGAGCTGATGCGCCGCGCGCACCTGGCCATCACCCCGGGGCGCGACTTCGGCACCGTGGACACCCAGCGCTTCGTGCGCTTTTCGACCGCCAACTCGATGGCGCAGCTCGAGGAGTCGGTGGCGCGCCTGCGTGCGCTGCTGGGCTGAACCGCGATGGCGTCATTCCATTGGCGGCTGCGCATCTACTGGGAAGACACCGACGCCGGCGGCATCGTGTTCTACGCCAACTACCTGAAATTCTTCGAGCGCGCGCGCACCGAGTGGCTGCGCTCGCTGGGCCTGGCGCAGCAGCATGTGCGGGAACTCACGGGCGGCATGTTCGTCGTAGTGGACGCACGGCTGCGCTACCTGGCGCCGGCGCGCCTGGACGATGAACTGATTGTTACGGCGAGCCTGCTGGAGAGCGGCCGGGCTTCGCTGACAATCGCGCAGCAGGCGCTGCTGGCGCCCGCCGCTCCCGGCGCCGCGCACGGCCCGCTGCTGTGCGAAGGCACCATCCGCATCGGCTGGGTGGATGCCGCCGCCCTGCGCCCCGCGCGCATCCCGCCCGCTGTTTTGCAACGACTGCCCACTGCCCCATGAACTCCCAAGACATGTCCATCCTGAACCTGGTGCTGGGCGCCAGCTGGGTCGTGCAGCTCGTCATGCTGCTGCTGCTGGGCGTGTCGGTGGCCAGCTGGGCGGCCATCTTCCGCAAGCTGTTTGCCCTGAAGCGCGTGCGCGCGCTCAACGACACCTTCGAGCGCGAATTCTGGTCGGGCACCAGCCTGAACGACCTGTACGCCAGCGCCGCACGCGACCCGGGCAGCGCCGGGCCGATGGAGCGCATCTTCGCCAGCGGCATGCGCGAGTTCCACAAGCTGCGCGAGCGCCGCATCCTGGACGGCGCGACGCTGCTGGACGGCGCGCGCCGCGCCATGCGCGCCAGCTTCCAGCGCGAGATGGACGTGATCGAGTCCAGCCTGTCGTTCCTGGGCTCGGTGGCCTCGGTCAGCCCGTACGTGGGCCTGTTCGGCACCGTGTGGGGGATCATGCACGCCTTCACGGGCTTTGCGGGCATGGAGCAGGTCACGCTGGCCACCGTCGCGCCGGGCATCGCCGAGGCGCTGGTGGCCACGGCGCTGGGCCTGTTCGCCGCCATTCCCGCCGTGATCGCCTACAACCGCTTCGCACGCGACATCGACCGCGTGGCCACGCACCAGGAGACCTTCATCGAGGAGTTCTCCAACATCCTGCAGCGCAACCTGGCGGCGCACCCCGCTGCCCAGGGCGCGCACTGAGAAGGAGCGCGGCATGCCCTCCATGGCCTCGCGCAGCGGCAGCCGCCGCCGCTCCATGAACGAGATCAACATGGTGCCCTTCATCGACGTGATGCTGGTGCTGCTCATCATCTTCATGGTGACGGCGCCAATGCTCACGCCCAGTTCGGTGAACGTGCCGTCCGTTGGCAAGGGCACCAAGGTGCCCAAGGTGCGCGCGGACGTGATCGTGGACCGCGACGGCGGCATCCGCTTCAAGACCGGCGGCGACGAGCGCCCGGTGGCGCTGCAGAACCTGGGCAGCACCGCCCGCAACTGGCTGCAAGACCAGCCCGAAGACACGCCGGTGCTGATCAGCGCGGACAAGAACGTCTCGTACGACGCGGTGATGCAGGCCATGTCGGCACTGCAGCGCGCGGGTGTCACGCGCGTGGCCCTGTCCGTCAAGTCCGGTAGTTGATGCGCCCAGAACCTACCCTGGCCCGCCCGGCAGACCCGCGCCGCACGGACGTGCTGGCCGACCGCGACCAGTTCGCTCCACCGCGGCCACCCGGGCGCGCCCGCGCGGTGGCGCTGGCGGTGCTGGCGCACATCGCGCTGATCGGCGCGCTGAGCTGGGGCGTGCGCTGGAAGGCCAGCGACGACGCACCGGCGGTCGAGGCCGAGCTGTGGTCTGCCACCGTGCAGCAGGCCGCGCCGCGTGCCGTGGCGCCGCCCCCTCCACCAGCGCCGCCCGTGCCGGCGCCTCCGCCACCCGCACCTGCACCGGTGCCCGCTCCCCCGCCGCCGCCGCCTCCTGCGCCGCCCCCGAAGGCCGCAGTGCCCGACACGCGCGAGGCCGACATTGCGCTGGAGCGGGAGAAAAAGCGCCTGGAAGAGGACAAGAAGCGCCGCCTGGAGCAGCAAGAGCGCGACAAGCGCGAGCGCGAACGCAAGGAAGAAGAGCGCCGCGAGCGGCTGGAGCAGGAGAAGAAGGAACGCCTGGCGCAGCAAAAGGCCGAACGCGAGAAGGCCGAGAAGGACAAGGCCCAGCGCGAGAAGGCAGAGCGCGAAAAAGCCGAGAAGGCAGAAAAGGCCGAGAAGGCCGAAAAGGAAAAGGCCGAGCGCGCCGAGCAGGAAAAGAAGAAAAAGGCCGCCGAGGACAAGCGCCGCGCCGAGGCCGAGGAAAAGCGCGCCGAGGAGCTGCGCAAGGAGCAGCTGCGCCGCATCACCGGCCTGGCCGGCGCCACCGGCGGCGAGACCGCCACCGGCAATGCGCAGCGCACGAGCGGCCCGTCGGGCGGCTATGGCGGCAAGGTGGCGGCCAAGGTGCGGCCGAACATCGTGTACCCCGATGCCGTGGCCGGCAACCCGCGCGCCGAGATCGAGGTGCGCGCTGCACCGGACGGCACCATCGTGGGCGTGCGCGTGGTGCAGTCCAGCGGCAACAAGTCCTGGGACGAAGCGGTGGTGCGCGCGCTGCACAAGACCGAAACCCTGCCGCGCGACGTGGACGGCCGCGTGCCCCCGTCGCTGGTGATCGGCTTCCGCCCCAAAGACTGACGGCCGGCGCCTCGTCCCCCGGCGCTATAGAAATGAGAGCTTCCAGCGCTTGTTGGTCATACGATTGCAGGGCAAAAGCCCCGAAATCCTAGACACAGCAAGCGCTGGCAGCTCTGTTTTTGGTAGCGCTGACTGCGCTCCGTTCAGATGCGTCGTCGTCAGCCGCGCTGCTCGATCAGCCGGTTGATGCGCAGCGCCACCAGCGTGCACACCGCGCCCGACAGCAGGTACAGCGTCACCGCGCCCAGGCCGAAGCGCGCGGACAGCCCCAGCGCCACCAGCGGCGCAAACGCCGCGCCGAACAGCCAAGCCAGGTCCGACGACAGCGCCGCGCCGGTGTAGCGGTGGTGCGGAGCGAAATTGGACGTCACCGTCCCCGCCGACTGGCCGTACGACAGCCCCAGCAGCACAAAGCCCAGCAGCAGGAAGGTGTTGCCCCCGGCCACGCTGCCGTCCAGCAGCCAGGGCGCGGCCAGGCTGAACAGGCCGATCAGCACCGCCATGCCGCCCAGCAGCTTGCGCCGGCCCACACGGTCGGCCAGGTGGCCCGACAGCATCACGGCGCAGGCCGCGAGCAAGGCGCCGGCGATCTGCACGCCGAGCACCTCGGTCATGCCGCGGTCGGAGTACAGCGAGATCCAGGACAGCGGGAAGATGGTCACCACGTGGAACAGCGCAAAGCTGGCCAGCGCCGCGAAGGCGCCCAGGAAGACGTTGCCGCCCTCCTCGCGCATCAGTTGCGCGGCGCCGATGGGCTCCAGCTCCTTTTCCTCCAGCAGCTCGGCGTAGGACTGGCCGACCACCAGGCGCAGCCGCGCGAACAGCGCCACCACGTTGATGGCGAACGCCACGCAGAACGGGTAGCGCCAGCCCCAGGCGAGGAATTCCTCGCTCGTCAGCTGCCCGTACAGGTAGGCGAACAGCGACGCCGCCAGTGCAAAGCCGGCCGGCGCGCCGAGCTGGCCCACCATGGAGTACCAGCCACGGCGCTCCCGGGGCGCCGCGATCGCCAGCAGCGACGGCAGGCCGTCCCACGAGCCGCCCAGCGCCACGCCCTGGCCGATGCGCAGCACGATCAGCGCGGCGATGGCGGCGACGCCGGCGGTCTCGTAGCCGGGCAGCAGTGCCATGCTCACCGTCGAGCTGCCCAGCAGGAACAGCGCCAGAGTCAGTTTGGTGCCGCGCCCCCAGCGCCGCTGCACGGCCATGAACAGCGCCGTGCCGAACGGCCGGGCGATGAAGGCCAGCGCGAAGATGGCGAACGCCGCCAGCGTCCCTTCCAGCGGCGAGAGAAAGGGAAACAGCAGCTGCGGAAAGACCAGCACGCAGGCGATGCCGAACACGAAGAAGTCGAAATACTCGGACGAGCGGCCGATGATGACCCCGACCGCGATCTCCGACGGGGTGACGTCCTCGTCGGTATGCGCCCGCGACAGCGCGGCTTCGTCTTCCCGGCCGTAGCCGGGCATTGCCATGGAACTGCTGGTCATGTTGCGAAAACTCCTTTTTGCGGCGGCGCTGCGGCGCCCGAGATCGGTTCTACACCTGGCGCCCGCCGCCAACAAGTGTCGTTTCACCCATGCTCGCACGACAAAACCCGGGCGGCGTGTCAGCGATTGGCGTTTTCCCCTTGCAGGCCTGCCTCCGGCTTGACCCGGGACAAAATGTCCCATGGACATCCACGGTAGGCGTTATTACATTGCAAGGCGTTGCGTAATCCGCGTTTTCCCTCAGACGTGCCCCTGTCCCGCCCGCGCATGAACGTCCCATTTTCTTTTCCCCGACGGCTCGCCTGGCCGCTGGCCGCGGCCGGCGCCGCGCTGCTGGCCGGCTGCAGCAAGGCCGTGGTGCTCAACCCGGCCGGCGACGTGGCCGCCCAGCAGGGCAACCTGGTCATCACCGCGACGCTGCTGATGCTGATCATCATCGTGCCGGTGATCATCCTGATCCTGCTGTTCGCCTGGAAGTACCGCCAGGACAACCAGGAGGCCCGGTACGACCCCGACTGGCACCACTCCACGTCGCTGGAGCTGGTCATCTGGACCGTCCCCCTGATGATCATCATCGCGCTCGGCGCCATCACCTGGATCGGCACGCACAAGCTCGATCCGTACCGCCCTTTGGACCGCCTGGACGCCAGCCGCCCGGTGCCCGAAGGCACCAAGCCGCTGGAGGTGCGGGTGGTGGCCATGGACTGGAAGTGGCTGTTCTTCTACCCCGAGCAGGGCATCGCCACCGTGAACGAGCTGGCCGCGCCGGTGGACCGGCCGATCCTGTTCAAGCTCACGGCGACCTCGACCATGAACGCCTTCTATGTGCCCGACCTGGCCGGGATGATCTACGCCATGCCGGGCATGCAGACCGAGCTGAACGCGGTCATCAACCGGCCGGGCGTGTACCAGGGCCTGGCCTCGCACTACAGCGGCACGGGTTTTTCGGGCATGACCTTCAAGTTCCACGGCCTCACCGATGCCGCGTTCGCGCAGTGGGTGGACAAGGCGCGCGCCGAAGGCCAGCCGCTGGACAGGGAGCGCTACCTGCGCCTGGCCCAGCCGAGCGAGCGCGACCCGGTGCAGCACTTCTCGCGCGTGGACGCAGGCCTGTACGACCGCATCCTCAACCGCTGCGTCGAGGACGGCCAGACCTGCATGCACGAGCAGATGGCCATGGATGCGCGCGCCGCCGCCGGACTGCCGCGCGACATGTGCACCCCGGCCGATGCGCCGCCCGTCGTCGCCGCCCTCGCGCAGCGTGCCCCCGCCACCCTTGATGAGAGATGAACAGCACCCGAGCTGAGACCACGCCATGCCTGAAACCATGACTTCCCCCCACTGGCTGCTGGGCCGCATCACCTGGGACTCGATTCCCATGGTGCATGAACCCATCTTGCTGTGGACCTTCATCGCCGTGGCGCTGGGCGGCCTGGTGGTGCTGGCGGGCCTGTCCCGCTATCGCCTGTGGGGGCCGCTGTGGCGCGACTGGATCTGCTCCATCGACCACAAGAAGATCGGCATCATGTACATGATCCTGGGGCTGGTCATGTTCCTGCGCGGCTTTGCCGACGCCATCATGATGCGCCTGCACCAGGCCATGGCCTTCGGGGAGAACCTGGGCTACCTGCCGCCGCACCACTACGACCAGATCTTCACCGCCCACGGCGTGATCATGATCTTCTTTGTGGCCATGCCGCTGGTCACCGGGCTGATGAACTACCTGGTGCCGCTGCAGATCGGCGCGCGCGACGTGTCGTTCCCGTTCCTGAACAACTTCAGCTTCTGGATGACCACCGGCGGCGCCGTGCTGGTCATGCTGTCGCTGTTCCTGGGCGAGTTCTCCACCTCCGGCTGGCTCGCGCTGTCCAACCTGGGCGCGCAGGACCCGGGCGTGGGGCTGGACTACTACATCTGGGGCCTGCAGGTGGCCGGGGTCGGCACGACGCTCTCGGGCATCAACCTGATCGTGACCATCATCAAGATGCGCGCGCCGGGCATGAAGC
>DAMCAL010000148.1:0-6581 GCA_032059585.1 Burkholderiaceae bacterium | reverse complement strand
GCTGGGCGGCGCGGTGGCCTGGACGCTGCGCGGTGGCGGCCCGGCGGCCCGCGGCGCGGCACCGGCCGACGACCACGCGCTGGTGCAGGCCGCCTGCATCCAGTACCTGGTCGCGGCGCACCAGGCGCGCGTGCCGGCAGAGGAAGCAGCGCGCCTGGCCGCGCTGTGGCGCGAGCAGGTCGCGCAGGCCGTGGCCGCGCATGCCCCGGCGCTGGACACCGCCCTGCGCACGGCGTCGGCCGACGGCCGCGCCGACCCCTTGCAGGCCGCGCTGCGCAGCGTGCTGCAGGCCGTGCTGCAGCGCAGCTTCGGCCCCGGCACGGCCGCGCCGCACGCGGCGCATTTCTAAGCCAAAAACGGCCCTGGTGCCCAAGGGGCAAGCGCCAGTAGCTATCGATTCAGGAGCAGTTCAGTCGTGTTCGACGACGTAGCGTGACACCACCGGCGGCGCCTCGCCGATGTGGAAGGCAAAGCGCCGGTCGCGCAGCGCCACGTCCGAGGCGGTGATCCGCTCGAAGCGGCGCAGGTGCTCGGTCCACGACTCGTCGACGATGCGCTCCAGGTAGCGGCCCGGGTCCTCGATGTCGTGCTGCAGCTCCCAGGCCAGCGCTCCGGCGCGCAGGCGTGCGCGGCGGCTGGCCTGCATCACGGCCCGAAACTCCGGCGCCTGGGCCGGGTCGATGCGGTACTCGATGCTGGTCACCAGGCGCAGCCCGGTGGCCGGCGCCGTCGCCGCCTGCGGACGGTGCAGCGACGTGGCCAGCGCCGGGCTCAGGTCCTCGTCGCCGTGGCGGCCGGGCACCAGCCGCTGCACCAGCAGCATGGCCGCAATGCCCGACGCCGCCGCCACGCCGAGGCTGGTGTGCACGCTGCTCAGGCTGGCCACCTGGCCCCACAGCGCGGCGCCGCCGGCCGTCGCCCCCATGATGGCCATCTGGAAGATCGACATGCCGCGCGCGCGCACCCAGTTGGGCAGCGCCAGCTGCGCGGCCACCGACAGCGAGTTGGCCGTGGTCAGCCACGCCGCGCCGCCCAGCACCATCGCCGGCAGCGCCACCCGCACGTCCGGCGCCAGGGCCATGGCGGCGGTGGCCAGCGCCTGCGCGGCGGTGCCGCGCACCACCAGCTGGTCCATGGACATGCGCTGGCGCAGGCGCGGCAGGAACACCGCCGAGGCGATGGCGCCTGCGCCCATCGCCGCCAGCAGCAGCGTGAAGGTGCCCGCGCCGCCACCTGCCAGCGCGCGCGCCACCAGCGGCAGCAGCGCCAGCAGCGCCGTGGCGTGCAGGAAGAACACCGCGATGCGCCACAGCACCGCCCGCAGCGGCGGCGACTCGCGCACGAACGCCAGGCCCACGCGCATGGCACTGCCCAGCCGCTCGCGCCCCAGCGGCTGCGGCGTGGGCGCGCGCTTCCAGCGCATGATGGTCAGCCCGGCCACCACCGACAGCAGCGCGTTCAGCACGAACACCCAGGCGCTGCCGACGCTGGCGATGATCGCGCCGGCCGCCAGAGGGCCGATGATGCGCGAGGCGTTCATGGCCACGCCGTTGAGCGCCAGCGCCGCCGGCAGCTGCGCGCGCGGCACCAGCTCGGGCACGATGGCCGCGAACACCGGCCAGCGCATGGCCAGGCCGATGCCGTTGGCGAAGGTGAGGGCCAGCAGCGTCCAGGCGTTCAGCCCGCCGGCCAGGATGGCCGCGCACAGCACCACCGCCACCACCGCCACCCAGAACTGCGTGGCCATGAAGTAGCGCCGCCGGTCCAGGATGTCGGCCAGCGCGCCGCTGGGCAGCCCCAGCAGGAACACCGGCAGCGTGGAGGCGGTCTGCACCAGCGCCACCAGCACCGGCGAGGTGGTGAGCGTGGTCATCAGCCAGGCGGTGGCCACGTCGTTCATCCACATGCAGGTGTTGGCCGCCAGCCAGGTCAGCCACAGCATGCGAAACACGGGCGCGGCCAAAGGCGCGAAGGCCGGTGGCAGGGTGCGCGCGCCCGCGGGCGGCAGCGCGGCAGCGGCCGCTGCCTGCGCGGCATCGGCCTCATGGGAGGCGGCGGTCTGCGCGCGTGGCGGCGGCGGCGGCGCGGGCGGCGTGGCGAGGCTGTCGTGGGGCGGCTGGGGCGGCATGCCGGGCCATTGTGGCCGGGTTGGCGCACCGGCGGGCGCGCCAGGGCACCAGCGGGCGACTGCGGCAAAAAACAAACGAAAAACGGCTCCAGGGCTTATCCATCAAGCGCTGGCAGCTATCAACTCAGGAGCAACCGACGCTCATGGCGTGGTGGCACCTGCGACGCGCGGCGGCGCCAGGTGCGCCAGCGGCAGCGCACCGCCGGCCTTGACCTCGCCCAGCGAGAAGCTGGTGTGCATGTCCTTGACGTTGGGCAGGTTCAGCAGCACCGTGCGGGCGAAGTGCGAAAAGCTGTCCAGGTCGCGCGCCACCACCTGCAACTCGAAGGTACCGGTGCCGCTGATGTAGTGGCAGGACACCACCTCGGGGATGCGGGCGATGGCTTCTTCCATGGCGCGCGTCAGGTCGCCACGGCTCCTCTCGGCATCGAGCCGCACGAAGGCCAGCACGCCCAGGCCAATCTTGTGCCGGTCGATCTCGGCGCGGTAGCCGCGGATGTAGCCCGACTCCTCCAGCGCGCGCACGCGGCGCCAGCACGGCGCGGCCGACAGGCCCACGCGCTGGGCCAGTTCGGCATTCGTCAGGCGCGCCTCCCGCTGCAGCTCCTGCAGGATGGCCAGGTCGTAGCGATCGAGTGTTTCCATATTTCGATTGTTTTTAGAAAGATTCTTTCGCACATCAGGATAAACGCGGCAAAGAACGCAAAGACATATCCGCCTGCCACGCATACACTGCATTCCATGGCCGACCGGTCATGCGCCGCCGTGCCCGCCACCCGAAGGCACGCCGCACCCACGGAGACAAACACCATGAATGCCCCACTGCCCGAGCACGTCCGGCGTGCGCTCGAAACGGTTACCCTGGACGACAAATACACCCTGCAGGAAGGCCGCGCCTTCATGAGCGGTGTGCAGGCGCTGGTGCGCCTGCCCATGCTGCAGCGCCAGCGCGACGCCGCCGCCGGGCTGAACACCGCCGGCTTCGTCAGCGGCTACCGCGGCTCGCCGCTGGGCGGCTACGACCAGGCGCTGTGGGCCGCACGCAAGCACCTGGCCGCCGAGCACATCGTCTTTCAGCCCGGCGTGAACGAGGAACTGGCCGCCACCGCCGTGTGGGGCACGCAGCAGCTGGACCTGTACCCGGACAGCAAGCAGTACGACGGCGTCTTCGGCATCTGGTACGGCAAGGGCCCGGGTGTGGACAGGAGCGGCGACGTGTTCAAGCACGCCAACATGGCCGGCACCGCCCGGCACGGCGGCGTGATCGCCGTGGCCGGCGACGACCACATCAGCAAGAGCTCCACCGCCGCGCACCAGAGCGACCACATCTTCAAGGCCTGCGGCCTGCCGGTGTTCTTTCCCTCGAGCGTGCAGGACATCCTGGACATGGGCCTGCACGCCTTTGCCATGAGCCGCTTTTCCGGCCTGTGGTCGGGCTTGAAGACGGTGCAGGAGGTGGTCGAATCGTCGGCCAGCGTGCGCGTGGACGCCGGCCGGGTGAAGATCGTGCTGCCCGAAGACTTCGCCATGCCGCCCGGCGGCCTGCACATCCGCTGGCCCGACGCGCCCCTGGAGCAGGAGGCGCGGCTGATGGACTACAAGTGGTACGCGGCCCTCGCGTACGTGCGCGCCAACAAGCTCAACTACAACGTCATCGAGAACGGCACGCACGACCGCTTCGGCATCATCGCCAGCGGCAAGGCCTACAACGACACGCGCCAGGCGCTGGTCGACCTGGGCCTGGACGAGGCAACGTGCCGGGCGCTGGGCATCCGCGTGCACAAGGTGAACGTGGTCTGGCCGCTGGAAGCGTCCATCACGCGCGACTTCGCCCAAGGGCTGCAGGAAATCCTGGTGGTCGAGGAAAAGCGCCAGGTCATCGAGTACCAGCTCAAGGAGCAGCTGTACAACTGGCGCGCCGACGTACGCCCCCAGGTCCTGGGCAAGTTCGACGAGGTCGAGGGCGACCACTCGGGCGGCGAGTGGGGCATGCCCAACCCCAGCCAGAACTGGCTGCTGCGCCCGCAGGCCGACCTGACGCCGGCCCTCATCGCCCGCGCGATCGCCAAGCGCCTGACCAAGCTGGGCGTGCCCGAGCAGGTGGTGGCGCGCATGCGCGAGCGCCTGGCGGTGGTCGAGGCGCGCGAGCGCGGCCTGGCCGCGCAAACCCTCCAGACCGGCGACCGGATGCCCTGGTTTTGCAGCGGCTGCCCGCACAACACCAGCACCCGCGTGCCCGAGGGCTCGCGCGCCGTGGCCGGCATCGGCTGCCACTACATGGCCAACTGGATGCCCGACCGCAACACCAGCACCTTCACGCAGATGGGCGGCGAAGGCGTGACGTGGGTCGGCCAGGCGCCTTTCACGTCGGAAAAGCACGTGTTCGCCAACCTGGGCGACGGCACGTACTTCCACAGCGGCCTGCTGGCGATCCGCCAGTCGATCGCTGCCGGAGCGAACATCACCTACAAGATCCTCTACAACGACGCCGTGGCCATGACCGGCGGCCAGCAGGTGGGCGAGCGCCCCGAAGGCCATTCGGTCGCGCAGATCGCGCACAGCCTGCTGGCCGAGGGCGTGGCCCGGCTGGTGGTGGTGACCGACGAGCCGGAGAAGTACGCCGGCCGCACGCACGCGGCGGGCAGCGCACGGGACAGCCGGCCCGAGCTGCTCAACGACCTGCCGCCGGGCATCGAGGTCTTCCACCGCGACGAGCTCGACCGCATCCAGCGCGAGCTGCGGGACGTCCCCGGCTGCACGGCGCTGATCTACGACCAGACCTGCGCCACCGAAAAGCGCCGCCGCAGAAAGCGCGGCAAGCTGGCCACGCCGGCCAAGACGGTGATCATCAACGAGCTGGTCTGCGAGGGCTGCGGCGACTGCTCCGTGCAATCGAACTGCCTGTCGGTGGAGCCGGTGGAGACGGATTTCGGCCGCAAGCGCCGCATCAACCAGAGCACCTGCAACAAGGATTTTTCCTGCGTCAAGGGTTTTTGCCCCAGCTTCGTGACTGTCGAGGGCGGGCAGCTCAAGAAGCCCAAGAAGGAAAAGAAGGGCGACCTGGCCAGCCTGCCGCCGATCCCCGAGCCCATGCTGCCGCTGGCCGAGGAGGCCTGGGGCATCGTCGTGGCCGGCGTGGGCGGCACGGGCGTGATCACCATCGGCTCGCTGCTGGGCATGGCCGCGCACCTGGAGGGCAAGGGCGTCATCACGCAGGACGCGGCCGGCCTGGCGCAAAAGGGCGGCGCCACCTGGAGCCACGTGCAGATCGCCAACCGCCCTGACGCCATCCACACCACCAAGGTGGACACGGCCAAGGCCGACCTGGTCATCGGCTGCGACCCCATCGTCGCGGCCAACAAGGCCACGCTGGCCGTCCTGCAGCCGGGGCGCACCTTCGTGGCGCTGAGCACCAGCGGCACACCGGCGGCGGCCTTCGTGCACAACCCCGACTGGCAGTTCCCGGCCGGCAGCTGCGAGGCCGCCATCACCCAGGCCGTGGGCCCGGACCTGGTCGGCGTGGTGGACGCCAACGACGCCGCCACGCAACTGCTGGGCGACAGCATCTACGCCAACCCCCTGATGCTCGGCTACGCCTGGCAGAAGGGCCGCGTGCCCCTGAGCCACGCCGCGCTGATGCGCGCCATCGAGCTCAACGGCGTGCAGGTGGACAACAACAAGGCCGCCTTCGAGTGGGGCCGGCGCCTGGCGCACAGCCCCGCCGAGGTGCAGGCGCTGTACCAGGCCGCGCAGGTGATCCAGTTCGTGAAGAAGCCCGGCCTGGCCGAGGTGCTGGCCAAGCGCGAGGAGTTCCTGACCGGCTACCAGAACGCCGCCTATGCGCAGCAGTACCGCGCCTTCGTCGACAAGGTGCAGGCGGCCGAGGCGCGCGTGGCCCCGGGCACGCGCCTGACCGAAGCCGTGGCGCGCTACCTATTCAAGCTGATGGCCTACAAGGACGAGTACGAGGTGGCGCGCCTGCATACCGACCCGGCCTTCACCGCGCGCATCGAAAGCATGTTCGAGGGCGATTTCAAGATCGTGCACCACCTGGCGCCCCCGGCCACCGCGGCCAAGAACGACAAGGGCGAGCTGGTCAAGAAGCCCTATGGTCCCTGGATGCGCCATGCCTTCACGGTGCTGGCCAAAGCGAAGGGCCTGCGCGGCACCGCGCTCGACCCGTTCGGCAAGACCGAGGAGCGCCGCACCGAACGCGCCCTGATCCAGGAATACCGCGCGTGCATCGAGGAGCTGCTGGGCGGCCTCACCGCCGAGCGGCTGGCCCTGGCGCTGGAGATCGCGCGCATTCCCGAGGACATCCGCGGCTATGGCCACGTGAAGGAGCGGCATCTGGTGGCCGCGCGCGCCAAGTGGAGCGCGCTGATGGAGCGCTGGCGTGCGCCCCGGCCCGCGCCGGCCCCGGCGCGCGGCCAGGCGCTGGCCTGACGCAGGC
>DAMCAL010000147.1:0-6617 GCA_032059585.1 Burkholderiaceae bacterium | reverse complement strand
AGTCGCGCTCCAGGTTCAGCGCCAGGCCGAACGAGGGCTGGCCGTCGCTGCCGGCAGGGAATTCGAGCATTTCGCCCTGCATCACGTCCGACAGGCCATGGATGCGCACGATGCCGTCCGTCACCGACACCACGGTGCCCTGGTTGCGGATGTCGCTGCTGGCTGCCAGGCCCTCGATGCGGCTCTTGATCAGTTCAGAAATCTCTGCGGGATTGAGTTGCATGACTCTTTCCTTCTTTCCTTTGGAATAGCCGGGAGGCCCCCGGCTGCTTCAGGCCGTCAGGGCCGCTTTCATTTGTTGCAGGCGCGCCTGCACCGAGGTGTCCAGCACCGCATCGCCCGCCACCACACGGATGCCGCCGATCAGCGACTCATCCGTTTGCACCGACAGGTTGAGCTTGCGGCCGAAGCGGCGCTCCAGCGTGCCCTGCAACTCGGCCAGCGCCTGCGCGTCGATCGGGAAGGCGCTGTACACCACGGCGTCGGAGGAGCCGTTTTGCGCATTCACCAGGGCGCGAAACTGCGCGGCGATCTCGGGCAGAGCCTGCAGGCGGCCGTTGTCGAGCACTGCGTGCAGGAAGTTCTTCGCCTGCTCGGGCAACGGCGTGCGCGCCACGGACGTGATCACGTCAAACACCTGCGCGGCCGACACCTTGGGGTTGTCGGCCAGCTGCAGCAGTTCGGGGTTGGCGGCAATCGCCGCCAGCTCGTCCACCCAGGCGGTTGCGCCTTGCAGGCCCCCGCCGCCACTCTGGGCGTCGGTGCAGGCCTGGTACAGCGCCTCGGCGTAAGGGCGGGCAATGGTGGCGATTTCTGCCATGGGTTTGCTCCTAGCCTTACAGCTCGGTCTTGAGGCGGTTCAGGAGGTCGGCGTGCACGCTGGCGTTGACTTCCTTGCGCAGGATCTGCTCGGCGCCCTTGACGGCCAGGGCCGCCACCTGCTCGCGCAGGGCCTCGCGGGCCTGCACGGCCTGCTGCTCGGCCTCGGCGCGGGCAGCGGCGACGATCTTGTTGCCTTCGTCGTTGGCGCGCGCCTTGGCCTCTTCGATGATGGCCTGGGCGCGGCGCTCGGCATCGGCCAGGCGGGTCGCGGTTTCGTTGCTGGCGGCGGCCAGTTCCTGCTTGACGCGCTGGTCGGCAGCGGCAAGCTCGGTCCTGGCACGGTCGGCAGCAGCGAGACCATCGGCGATTTTCATGGCTCGCTCATCCAGCGCCTTGGCGATCGGGGGCCACACGAACTTCATCGTGAACCACACCAGGATCAAAAAGACGATGGCCTGAACGAACAGGGTCGCGTTGATACTCACGGCAACACCTTTCTATTCGGGGCGTTGAAGGAGTGCTTTAGGCCAGGACGAAGGGGTTGGCAAAAGCGAACAGCAGGGCGATGGCCACGCCGATCAGGAAGGCCGCGTCGATCAGGCCGGCCAGGATGAACATTTTGGTCTGCAGTTCGTTGATCAGCTCGGGCTGGCGAGCCGACGATTCCAGGAACTTGCCACCCATCAGGGCGATACCGATCGAGGCGCCGATGGCGCCCAGACCCACGATCAGACCACAAGCCAGAGCGACGAGGCCGAGAATGTTTTCCATGATGACTCCTAGGATGAAAAGAAAGAAAGGTTGAAGGGAGAAGGGAAACGAAAAAGCTCAGTGAGCGTCATGCGCCTGGCCGAGGTAGATCAGCGCCAGCATCATGAAAATGAAGGCCTGCAGGGTGATGATCAGAATGTGGAAGATCGCCCAGATAGAGCCCGCAATGATGTGCCCCACGGGGAGCAACACACCAGAGAGCGACATGGCAGCCGCGCCACCCATCAGGGCGATCAGGCAGAACACCAACTCACCAGCGTACATGTTGCCGAACAGTCGCATGCCGTGCGAGACCGTCTTGGCAACGTATTCGATGATCTGCATGAGCAGATTGACCACGCCGAGAATCACGGCGAAGAAGGGATTCTTGCTGGTGCCGAACGGCGCCGTGACCAGCTCGTGCGCCCAGCCGCCCGCACCCTTGATCTTGACGCTGTACCAGAAGCACAGCAGCAGCACGGCCGAGGACAGGCCCAGCGTAGTGGACAGGTCGGCCGTGGGCACGACGCGCAGGTAGGCATGGGAGTCGCCGGTGGCGCCCTGCCACAGCACGGGCAGCAGGTCCACGGGCAGCAGGTCCACCGCGTTCATCAGGAAGATCCAGACGAACACCGTGAGCGCCAGCGGCGCGATGAACTTGCGGCTCTCGGCATTGTGGATGTTGGCCTTGGCCTGGTTATCCACCATCTCCACGAGCATTTCCACCGCGGCCTGGAAACGGCCGGGAACGCCCGAGGTGGCCTGGCGCGCGGCGCGCCAGAGCACGAACACCATCAGCGCGCCGAGCACGATGCCGACGACGATGGAGTCGATGTTCACCACCGAAAAGTCGATGATGCTTTTTTGAGGAATGTTCTGCAGGTGCTGCAGGTGGTGAACGATGTATTCACTCGCGGTCGGGGCGTTCGCATCAGCGGCCATCGGGCAACTCTTTTCCTCAAAGTCAAACGGTTCTTCGGGTACCAGCGCGCGCCAGCAGCGCGATCCAGTACGTCTTCATCACCACCACCATGCCGATCAGCAGCGTCAGCCAGTTCAGGCCAGGCACCACCCGCGGCGCCGCCGCCAGCATGGCAACGGTCAGCACAATTTTCGCCAGCTCCCATCCCATCAGCGCGGCCATCGCCGCGCCCGCCGAAGTGCGCCGCCGCTGCATGCCCCGGGCAAACAGCGCCGCCGGCAGCACCACGGCCAGGCCGCCGTACGCAGCCGACCACCCGGCCGCCGCGCCCCGCCACCCGTAGGCGACCAGCGCCACCAGCAACGCCACGAGCGCCTGCCCGGCGACGATGCGCCAGGGCGATGGCAGCGGATGGCGCTGGCGCCACTGCTGCGCCTCTGCGGCGCTCAGGGGCTTGAAGTCGCTCTCTTCGGCCTCAATCTCCGTGTCAGGCGCGGATGTCTTTGTCATGGGCATCCTTCACGCTTCAGACCCGAACTTCGCAAAGCCTCCCATTATAAGTACAAACCCCGGACGGTCCACAATGACCTCCGGCGTGCGATTGCGTACGTAGCCGGCGCATCGCGCCAGCGGCTATGCGGACCCTTTCCCACCAACGCGAGAGCTGTTCCATGACCCGACTGCCCTGCGGCGCCGATGGCGCCGCCACAACCTCACCCTCCCCCGCTGCCGATCCGCGCAAGGATTCGCTGATCGAGTACCCGTCGCGTTTCCCCATCAAGGTGATGGGCGTCAAGGAGGCCGGCTTCGCCGAAGCGGTCGTCGAGATCGCGCGCCGTTTCGACCCGACGTTCGATGCCGCCACCGTGGAGCTGCGCGACAGCCGCGCCGGCAATTACCAGGGCGTCACCGTCACCGTCACCGCCACCAGCCGCGAGCAGCTCGACGACCTGTACCGCGCTCTCACCGGCCATCCGCTGGTCAAGGTCGTGCTGTAGGGCGACGTGATGCCGATGCCGGTGCGTCGCCTGGGCTGCGTGGAGTACGCGCAGACGTATACGGACATGCAGCAGTTCACCGCAACGCGCGCTGCCGACACGCCCGACGAGCTGTGGCTGTGCGAACACCCGCCGGTGTTCACCCAGGGCCTGGCGGGCAGGAGCGACCACCTGCTGGCGCCCGGCGCCATCCCGGTGGTGTCCACCAACCGTGGTGGCCAGGTCACGCACCACGGGCCCGGGCAGGTGGTGGCCTACCCGCTCGTGGACCTGCAGCGCGCCGGCTACTATGTCAAGGAATACGTCTACCGCATCGAAGAGGCGGTGATCCGCACGCTGGCGCATTTCGGCGTGACCGGCCACCGCGTGGCGGGCGCGCCGGGCATCTATGTGCGCCTGGACGATCCGGGCGGCCATGCCATGCTGGCCCAGCGGCCGCAGCACCGTGGTGCAGACGGTGCACTGCCTGCGCCGGAGTTCACCGGCCTGGGCAAGATCGCCGCCCTGGGCCTCAAGGTGTCGCGCCACTGCACCTACCATGGCGTGGCCCTGAACGTGGCGATGGACCTGGAGCCCTTCACGCGCATCAACCCTTGCGGCTATGCGGGGTTGCGCACCATCGACCTTTCTACAATCGGTGTCCACACCACCTGGGACGATGTGGCTGCAGTGCTGGGACAGCAGCTTGCCACGCGCCTGTCGCCCTGACCCTGCCACCCCTTGTCCCCGTCCGGTCCGCCATGAGCACTTCCGAAGTCGTCCGCGAAGCCCAGCCCTTCGATGCCTACAACCCGCTGGCCAAGCAGAAGGCGGGCGCCAAGCTGGCGCGCATCCCAATCAAGGTCGAGCAGGGCGAGGTGCTGAAGAAACCCGAATGGATCCGCGTCAAGGCCGGCAGCCCGACCACGCGCTTCTACGAGATCAAGTCCATCCTGCGCGAGCACAAGCTGCACACGGTGTGCGAGGAAGCTTCCTGCCCGAACATCGGCGAGTGCTTCGGCCGCGGCACGGCGACCTTCATGATCATGGGCGACAAGTGCACGCGCCGCTGCCCGTTCTGCGACGTGGGCCACGGCCGCCCGGACCCGCTGGACCAGGACGAGCCGCTGAACCTGGCGCGCACCATCGCCGCGCTCAAGCTCAACTACGTGGTCATCACCAGCGTGGACCGCGATGACCTGCGCGACGGCGGCGCGGGCCACTTCGTGGAGTGCATCCGCCAGGTGCGCGCGCTGGCACCGGCCACGCGCATCGAGATCCTGGTGCCGGACTTTCGCGGCCGCGACGACCGGGCGCTGGAGATTTTGAAAGCCGCGCCGCCGGACGTGATGAACCACAACCTGGAGACGGCGCCGCGCCTGTACAAGCAGGCACGGCCGGGCTCGGACTACCAGTTCAGCCTGAACCTTTTGAAGAAATTCAAGGCGCTGCACCCGGGTGTGCCCACCAAGAGCGGGCTGATGGTGGGCCTGGGCGAGACCGACGAAGAGATCCTGGAAGTCATGCGCGACATGCGCGCGCACGGCATCGACATGCTCACCATCGGCCAGTACCTGGCGCCCTCGAATGCGCACCTGCCGGTGCGCCGCTACGTGCACCCCGACACGTTCAAGATGTACGAGCGCGAAGCCTATGCGATGGGCTTTTCGCATGCTGCGGTGGGCGCCATGGTGCGTTCGAGCTACCACGCCGACCAGCAGGCGCACGCCGCCGGCGTTTGAGCAAAATCAGCCCCCAGCGCTTGGTGGACAAGCGCTGACAGCTACCTTTTCAGTAGCAAATCAGCCGTACAGCGTGGCCATGTAGAGCGCGGGCTCGTCGGCCGCCAGCACCCCCTGCGCCCACGTCGAGAGCTTGCGCGTGTCGGCGCGCAGCACCTCCTGCTTCACGGCCAGCGCCTGCGCCGGGTGCATGGAAAACTGCCGCAGCCCCAGGCCCAGCAGCAGCCGCGTCATCTCTGGATCGCCCGCCATTTCACCGCACACGCACACCGGCCGGCCCACGCGCGCGCCCTCGGCAATGACGTCGGCCACCAGGCGCAGCACCGCCGGGTGCAGCGGGTCGTACAGGGGGGCCACGGCCTCGTCGGCGCGGTCGATGGCCAGGGTGTACTGGATCAGGTCGTTGGTGCCGATCGACAGGAAATCGAAGTGCGCCAGGAACTGGCGCACCATCAGCGCGGCCGCCGGCACCTCGACCATGGCACCGAGCTGGACCGGCCCGTAGGGCACGCCGCGCGCGTCCAGTTCGCGGCGCGCCAGCAGCACCTGCGCCAGCACCTGGCGGATCTCCGACAGGTGCGCCAGCATCGGAAACAGCACCCGCACCCGCCCATGCGCCGCCGCCCGCAGGATGGCGCGCAACTGGGTGCGAAACATCGCCGGGTCCGCCAGGCTCCAGCGGATCGCGCGCAGGCCCAGCGCCGGGTTCAACGAGGTGTCGCGGTGGCCCTTGTCCAGGGGCTTGTCCGCGCCCACGTCCACCGTGCGGATGGTCACCGGCAGGCCGTGCATGCCTTCCACCGCCTCGCGGTAGGCCTGGTACTGCGCGTCCTCGCCCGGCAGCCGCCCGCCGCGGTCCATGAACAGGAATTCGGTGCGAAACAGGCCCACGCCGACCACCCCCGCCCGCAGCGCGGCGGCCGCGTCCTGCGGCTGCTCGATGTTGGCCAGCAGCTCCACGGTCTGCCCGTCCAGCGTGACCGACGGCGTGTGGCGCAGCCGCACGAGGCGTTCGCGCTCCAGCGTGATCTGGCGCTGGCGGAAGCGGTATTCGTCCAGCACCATGGGCGAAGGATCGACGATGACCACGCCCGCGTCGCCGTCGATGATGACCCAGTCGTCCTGGCGCACCAGCTGGCTCACGCCGCGCGCGCCCACCACGGCCGGGATGTCCATGCTGCGCGCGACGATGGCGGTGTGGCTGGTGCGCCCGCCCACGCCGGTCACGAAACCGGCAAAGATGCTCTGCTTGAACTGCAGCATGTCGGCGGGCGACAGGTCGTGCGCCACCAGCACCAGGGGCGTGTCGCCGCCCGCGGCCGCCGCCAGCCGTGCCGGGCTGGCGTCGTGCGCGCCGCGCATGTGGCGCAGGATGCGCTCGACCACCTGCTCCAGGTCGGCCTT
>DAMCAL010000146.1:0-6643 GCA_032059585.1 Burkholderiaceae bacterium | reverse complement strand
CGTGACCTGCCACGGCGCCCAGGGCGAGGGCAGCGCCGCATTTCCGCGCCTGGCGGGGGCGGGCAGCGCCTACCTGCAGGCGCAGCTCGAGGCGTTTGCCAACGGCAGCCGCGCCAACCCCATCATGCAGCCCATCGCCAAGGCGCTGTCACCCGAGGAGCGCGCGGCGGTGGCGCAGTACTACCACGGCCTGCCGGCCCCGGTGGTGGCTGCCGCGCAGCGCCATGACGGCGGCGCATCGCCCGACGACGCCGGCGCCTGGCTGGCCAGCCGCGGGCGCTGGGCCGACAACGTACCCGCCTGCGCGCAGTGCCACGGGCCGGCCGGCCAGGGCGTGGGCGAGCACTTCCCGCCGCTGGCCGGGCTGCCCGCGGCCTATATCACCGAGCAGCTCCAGGCCTGGCGCGCGGGCAAGCGCCCGCCCGGGCCGCTGCAGCTCATGCAGGCCGTGGCCTCGCGCCTGACCGACGCCGACATCACCGCCGTCTCGCAGCACTACGCTGCGCTGGGCAGTGCCGCCGCAGGCGGCGGGGCGGCCACGCCGGCCGGCGCTGCCGCGACGGCCGGGCCGCCGGCCACCCCTTCCGCCAAACCCGCACCAGGAGGCCGACCATGAACCCGCTGCGCACCCGGGGCCTGGCGCTGTTCGTCGGCACCATCGTGGCCATCGTGCTGGCGGTGGCCATCGGCAGCAACGTGCTGTTCGACCGCGAAACCGGTGCGGACCGCGCCGTGGCCACGGCGTCCGCACCGGCGGCTGCGCCGGGTGGCCGTGTGCTGCCCGCGCCTGCGGCGGAGCCCGCGGAGCCGGCGGCGCCCGCCGCCGCACCGGGCGCGGCGGTCGCACCACCACCGCCCACCACCCGCACCGCCGCCGAGGTGCCGCCCCCTGAAACCGCGCCGTCGGTGTCGGGCGACCCGGCGCAGCCGGTGCGGTTCGTGCCGCCCACGGCAAGCGACCTGCCCGAGGGCGAGTTCGGCGATGTGGTGCGCCAGGGCGAGCGCATCTTCATGGAGACGGGCCGCTACGCGCCGCAGTTCGTGGGCAACCGGCTCAATTGCGTCAACTGCCACCTGGACGCGGGCCGCAAGCCCGGGTCGGCGCCGCTGTGGGCGGCGTTCGTCCACTACCCGGCGTACCGCAAGAAGACCGGCGACGTCAGCACCTATGCCGCGCGCCTGCAGGGCTGCTTCATGTACAGCATGAACGGCAAGGCCCCGCCGGCGGACCACGAAGTCATCACCGCCCTCACCGCGTATTCCTTCTGGCTGGCGCAGGGCGCGCCGGTGGGCCGCCCCGTGGCCGGCGGCGGCTACGCCAAGCTGCCCAGGCCCGCCCAGGCGCCCGACTACGCCCGCGGCGAGCAGGTCTATGCGCAGCAATGCGCGCTGTGCCACGGCGCCGACGGCCAGGGCCAGCGCGTGGGCGACACGCAGGTGTTCCCGCCGCTGTGGGGGCCGCAGTCGTTCAACTGGGGCGCGGGCATGCACCAGCTCGGCAACGCGGCGGCGTTCATCCACGCCAACATGCCGCTGGGCAAGGGCGGCTCGCTGACCGAGCAGCAGGCCTGGGACGTGGCAGCCTTCATGAACAGCCACGAGCGCCCGCAGGACCCGCGCTACACCGGCTCGGTGGCGGATACGCGCAAGCAGTACCACGACAGCGACGACTCGCTGTACGGCACCACGGTGAACGGGCACCTGCTGGGCAGCGGCACCTGAGCCTCCCCGCCCGGGCGCGCCGCGGCACCCGCGGCGCGCGGCCTGTGGCTCAGGCGGGCGCCAGGGTGCGGCGCCGCGCCGCGACGCCCACGCCCACGAAGCCGGCCGAGACCACGCTGAGCACCAGCGCCGCGGCCGAGCCGAAGAAGATGCCGGCGTTCATGCCGGCGTCCAGCAGGGCACCGAACACCGGGGCGGCCAGGCTGAAGCCCAGGTCCAGGCCGGAATACACCGTGCCGTACACGCGCCCCGTCGCGCCAGGCGGCGCGGCGCGCTTGATCAGCATGTCGCGCGAGGGCCCGGCGATGCCCACGCCGGCGCCCGACAGGGCCACCACGGCCAGCGCCGCCATACCGGGCAGCACGCCCAGCCCCACCAGGGCCAGCATGGCCGCGGCCGCCAGCAGGCAGATGCTGATGGTCATCTCCAGGCGCTCCACCCGGCTGACCAGAAAACCGCCCAGCACCATGCCGGCGGCGCTGCACAGCATGTAGCCGGTCACCACCAGCGCCGTGGTGGTGAGCGGAATGCCGTACAGCTTTTGCAGCGACGGGCCGGCAAAGCTCTGGATCGCGCTCAGGGCGCAGGTGCTCCAGAAGAAGAACGAAAAGCACAGCCACACCGAGGGCAGGCGCAGGAACGCCAGGGGATGCTCGCCGGCGACGGCGGCAGAGGCGCCGGCCGGCTGCACGCCGGGCGCGCCGGCGCGGTCGTCCAGCGCATCGCGCTGCCAGACCATGATGGCCAGCACCCCCAGGGCCAGCACCGCGCCGCAGGCGCAGGCGATGCGCCACGAGCCGCTGGCACTGGCAATGCCGGCCATGAACACCGGCGCCGCGCCCCAGCCCAGGTTGCCCGAGATGCCGTGCACCGCAAAGCCGTGCCCCAGCCGGGCCGGCGACACGCGCTTGTTCAGGATGGTGAAGTCGGCCGGGTGGAACGGCGCGTTGCCCACCCCGGCGATGGCCGCGGCTACGACCAGCCCGGCATAGCCGCTGGCACCGGCGGCAATGAAGCCCGCCGCCGCGAAGCTGGCCAGCGCGAAGAACAGCACCGGCCGCGCGCCCACACGGTCCACCACGAAGCCCGACAGCGCCTGGCCCACGCCCGAGACCACGAAGAACACCGACAGCAGCAGCCCCAGCTCGGAGTAGCTGAAGCCGAACTCCGCGATCAGGAACGGAAACAGCGGCGGCAGCAGCATGTGGAAGAAGTGCGAGGAGCCGTGCGCCAGGCCGATCAGGCCGATGGTGCGGGCGTCCGCGCGCAGCGTCGGGTCGGCCGCGCCGGGGCCGACCGCGGCTGCCGAAGAAGGGGAACGAAGGGACATGGCGCGAATTCTAGGCAGCGCCCCATCGGCGTGATTACGATAGCGGGCCAACTTCTGTCGCGATCATGCCAACTGCTGGCGCCCCGTCGCCCACCGCCCCGCCGCCTGCTCGCCGGCCTGCCGCGGCGCCGCGCCGCCCGGCGCGCGAGCCGGTGTACGTGGACACGGTCTCGCCGCACCTGTTCGTGCCCACGCGCGAGCGGCCGGTGCGTGCCGCCTACCGCGCGCTGCGCGCGGACACCCAAGTGCGCCCGCACAGCCATGCCTGGGCCCAGGTGGCGGTGTCGGCCCGCGGCGTGCTGCGCCTGACCGTGGAGCGCGGCACCTTCATCGTGCCGCCCTCGCGGGCGCTGTGGATCCCGCCGGGCGTGCAGCACGCCGTCACTGTGGTCGAGGACGCCGACCTGCGCACGCTGTACGTGCACCAGCCTCGCGGGCGCTGCGGCCCGGGCGTGGCCGCGGCGCAGCAGGCGCCGTGGCAGCAGTGCCGTGTACTGGAGGTCTCGCCGCTGCTGCGCGCGCTGGTGCAGGAGATGCCCACCCAGGCCGACGGCCAGCCCCTGGCGCCCGCGCTGGCGCGCCGCGAGCGGCACCTGAGCGCGCTGATCCTGGACGAGCTGCAGCGCGCCGCCAGCGTGCGCCTGGGGGTCGACATGCCGCGCGACAAGCGCCTGCGCCAGTTGTGCGAGGCGGTGCTGGCCGACCCCACGCGCCACGAGACGCTGGCCGAATGGGCGTGCGGCACCGGCGCCAGCCCGCGCACCGTGGCGCGGCTGTTCCGGCAGGAGCTGTCGTGCACCTTCACGCAGTGGCGCCAGCAGGTCATCCTGGCGCAGGCGGTGGCGCTGGCCGCGCGCCACACGCCCATCAACCAGATCGCCGCCGAGCTGGGCTACAACAGCGCCAGCGCCTTCAGCGCCATGGTGCGGCGCACCGTGGGCGTGGCCCCCGGGCGGTTTCTGGGCACGCCGTAGCCAGGGGCCGACCGGCGTGCGGGGCGCCAGGCCGCACGCGCACGCCCCGCCGTTTGCTATTATATTAATAGCTGTCGGCGCTTTACCAGCAAGCGCTGGAGCCGTTTTTCATGCAGATTTTTCGCCCGAGGGCCACAGCACCGAGGCGATCGCCACCGCCATCAGCGCCACCGACGCCCAGTCCTGCCAGCGCAGCACCTCGCCCAGCCACAGCGCGCCGCTGAACACGCCGATCACCGGGATCAGCATGACGCTCAAGGTGGAAGCCACCGGCGGCAGCGTGCGCGCCAGGAAGAACCACACCGTCTGCGCAAAGCCCAGCGCCAGCACGCCGTTGTAGACCAGGGACAGCACAGCCGGCGCGCCGGGCATGTGCCACTGGCCGCGCTCGAACACCACCGCCAGCACCGTCACCACCGCGCAGGTGATGGCCACCATCCAGAACGACAGCGTGAGCAGCGGCACCGGCACCTGCACCCGGCGCAGCAGTTGCGTGCCCAGCGCCCAGAACGCGGCCGAGGTCAGCATCAGCCCCACACCCAGGCTGCTGGCGCCCAGCATGCCGACCTCGTGCCACAGCAGCAGCACCACGCCCAGGGCGGCCGCGGCCACGCCGCCCCAGGCGCGCGCGCGCAGCCGGTCGCCGAAGAAGACGCTGCCGATCACCGCCGAGAAGATCGGCATGGTGTAGCCCAGGATGGCCGCGCGCCCGCTGGACAGGCGCGGAATGGCCAGGATCATCAGCACGTGCCAGGCCACCATGTTGGTGGACGCCAGCAGCAGCACGCGCGGCCAGTACGCGCGGGCAATCGCCAGCGGCGCCTTCTGCCACAGCAGCACCGCGCCGATGATCGGCAGCCCCATGGCCAGCGAAACCATGCGGAAGGTGAGCGGCGGCACGTCCTGCACACCCACCTTCATGATCGGCCAGTTCAGCCCCCACACCAGGGTCAGCAAAACGAGCAGGACGAGCTGGCGGCGCGAGAGACGGGGCATGGGGCGCGATTGTGACGGCCGCGCGGCGCGCGCGCAGGCGGCGCCTAAAATCCCACTCCCATGACCTTCCTCGACATGCTGCAGGGCGCCACGGCGCGCAATGGCTCGCTCCTGTGCGTGGGCCTGGACCCGGACCCGCAGCGCTTTCCCGCCGAGTTGCGCGGCGACGCGCACCGCCTCTACGATTTTTGCGCCGCCATCGTGGACGCCACCTGCGACCTGGTGTGCGCCTTCAAGCCGCAGATCGCCTACTTCGCCGCGCTGGGCGCCGAGGACCAGCTCGAGCGGCTGATGCAGCACATGCGCGCCAATGCGCCGCACGTGCCGGTCATCCTGGACGCCAAGCGCGGCGACATCGGCGCCACCGCCGAGCAGTACGCGCGCGAGGCGTTCGAGCGCTACGGTGCCGACGCGGTGACGCTGTCGCCGTTCATGGGGTTCGACTCCATCGAGCCCTACCTGCAGTACCACGGCAAGGGCGCCTTCCTGCTGTGCCGCACGTCCAACCCCGGCGGCGACGACCTGCAGGCGCAGCGCCTTGCCAGCGTCGACGGCCAGCCGCTGCTGTACGAGCACGTGGCGCGCCAGGCCCAGGGGCCGTGGAACAAGAACGGCCAGCTGGGCCTGGTGGTGGGCGCGACCTACCCTTCCGAGATCGCGCGCGTGCGCCAGCTCGCGCCCACGCTGCCGCTGCTGATCCCCGGCGTGGGCGCGCAGGGCGGCGACGCCGCCGCCACCGTGCGCGCGGGGCTGACCGAGCGCGGCACGATCATCGTCAACTCCTCGCGCGCCGTGCTGTATGCATCGGACGGCGACGGCTACGCCGCCGCCGCGCGCCGCGCCGCCCAGGCCACGCGCGATGCGCTGAACGCCGCGCGCGGCTGACGCCGCCGCAAAGCACGCCCAGCCATGCAGCTCAAATGGCTGGAAGACTTCATTGCCCTGGCGCATGAGCGCAGCTTCACCCGCGCCGCCGAGCGGCGCCATGTGACCCACCCGGCCTTCGGCCGGCGCATCCGCGCGCTGGAGGCCTGGGCCGGCACCCCCCTGGTCGAACCCGGCAGCGCCCCGCTGCGGCTGACGGCGGCGGGCCAGGCCTTCCTGGAAACCGCCGAGCAAACCGCACGCGAGCTGGCCGAATCGCACCAGGAACTGCGCGCCCTGGCCGGCCGCCACGCCCGCACCGTCACCCTGGCCACCGGCCGCACGCTGGCGCGCACCCTGGTGGCCGACTGGCTGCCACGCCTGGCGCCGCTGCTGGGCGAGGCGGGATCGCTGCGCATCCATACGGGATCACTGGCCGAGACGGTGCAGAGCCTGCAGGGCAGCTCAGCGGACTTCGCCTTGCTGTACCACCACCCAGCGGTCACCGTACCGCTGGACGCGCGCCAGTTCAGCCACCGCACGCTGGCGCAGGACCGGCTGGTGCCCATCTCGCGCGCGGATGCCGGTGGCGCGCCGCTGCATGACTTGCGGGCGGGCGGGTCGCCGGTGCCGCACGTCGCCTATGCGCGCACCCTAGCCCTGGGCCGGCTGCTGGAAGACCACCTGACGCGCCACCCTGCTGCGCCGCCGCTGCACCGGCTGCTGGAGTGCGATTCGCCGGATGCGACGCATGAGT
>DAMCAL010000145.1:0-6680 GCA_032059585.1 Burkholderiaceae bacterium | reverse complement strand
CACCTTCTCCGAAGCCCAGATCATGGCCTGGCTGTCGCCGGTGCTGTGGCCGTTTCTGCGCGTGCTGGCGCTGTTTTCGGTGGCGCCGGTGTTTTCCATGCGGGCCATTCCCACGCGCACGCGCATCGGGCTGGCCTTCCTGATCGCCGTGTGTGCCCAGGCCGTGCTGCCCGAGCAGCCGGTGATCAGCGTCAACGGCCGCGAGGCCCTGGGCGCCGTGGTGCAGCAGGTGGGCGTGGGCGTGGCGATCGGCTTTGCCGTGCGGCTGGTGTTCGCCTCCATCGAACTGGCCGGCGAAGTCATCGGGCTGCAGATGGGGCTGAACTTCGCCTCGTTCTTCGACCCGGCCAGCAACGCCCAGGTGAGTGCGGTGGCGCGCTTTTTCGGCAACATGGCGCTGCTCTTGTTCGTGGTCATCAACGGGCACCTGCTGGTGCTGATGGCGGTGGTCAAGAGCTTCGAGCGCTTTCCCGTGCAGGGCCTGTGGCTGGAGGCGGTGGGCCGCATGCGGCTGCACGAGCTGGGCGCGTCGCTGTTTGCAAGCGCCTTGTGGATCGCGCTGCCGATGGTGGCGCTGCTGCTGTTCGTGAACCTGACGCTGGGCGTGATCTCGCGCGTGGCGCCGCAGATGAACATCTACGCCGTGGGCTTTCCGGTCACCCTCACCGTCGGGCTGCTGGGCATCGCCGCCACGCTGCCGATGCTGGAGCAGCCCATGCTGGTGCTGCTGCAGCAGACCATCGACCTGTTCGCAGGCCCCTGACGCTATCGAAAAAGGAGCTGGTGGCGCTTGTCCACCAAGCGGTTGTCGGTCAAAACACCTTCAAACGCCCGTGCAGCCAGCGCTGGCAGCTATCGTTTTCATACCAACTGGTTGCGGATGGCGTACACCGTGAGCTCGGCGTTGTTGCTCAGGCGCAGCTTTTGCAGCACCCGCGCGCGGTACACGCTCACGGTCTTGGGGCTGAGCATCAGCTCCTCGGCGATGTCCGACAGCCGCCGCCCGGAGGCGATCTTCACCAGCGTCTGCAGCTCGCGCTCGGACAGCTGCTCGTGCGGCAGTTCGGCCACCGGCTGGGCCAGGCTGTCGGCCAGCAGTTGCGCCACTTCGGGCGTCAGGTACTTGCGTCCCTGCATCACGGTGTGGATGGCCTCGATGAGTTGCAGCGGGTCGCCCGCCTTGTTGGCGTAGCCCTGCGCCCCGCCGCGGATGGCGCGCAGCGCGTACTGGTCCTCGGGGTACATCGAGACGATCAGCACGCGGATGTGCGGGTGCGTGTCGCGCAGGGAGGCCAGCACCTCCAGGCCGCTGCGACCGGGCAGGTTCAGGTCCAGCAGCAGCACGTCGCACGCGGCGGTGCGCAGCACCTCGCGCAGCTCGGGGTAGCTGCCGGCCTCGCCGGTCACCACGATGTCGGGCGACTCGACGATCGTGTCGCGGATGCCGCGCCTGAGCACGGCATGGTCGTCGCACAGCACCACCTGGATCACGTCGCGGCCCCTCCTTGTCCTGCCGATGGTAGCGCCGCCGGGTCGGCCTCGATGGGCAGCGACACGATGATCGACGTGCCGCGCCCAGGCTGGCTGCTCACGTCCAGCCAGCCACCGGCGCGCCGCGCCCGCTCGGCCAGGCCCTTCAGGCCGAACGAGCGCGGCTTGGCCAGCATCTCGGGGGAGATGCCGCGCCCGTCGTCGGTCACCTCCACGGTCAGCACGCCTTCGTGGTCGGACAGGTCGATGCGCACCTGCGTGGCCTGGGCGTACTTCTGCACGTTCGTCAGGGCCTCCTGTGCGGTGCGGTACGCCACCAGCTGCAGCGCTGGCGGCACGCGCTCGATGGCCGTGCAGTCGCAGGCCACGCGCACCGGCAGGTGGGTGCGCCGCTCCCAGGTTTCGGCCAGCCACTGCACGGCTGCCACCAGGCCCTGGTCGAGCACGGGAGGGCGCAGGTTGAGCATGATGCGCTGGCTGGCGTCGATGGCGTGCTGCAG
Organism: Burkholderiaceae bacterium; assembly: GCA_032059585.1. Classification (GTDB taxonomy): domain Bacteria; phylum Pseudomonadota; class Gammaproteobacteria; order Burkholderiales; family Burkholderiaceae_C; genus Melaminivora. Next base: position 4,689 of record DAMCAL010000145.1, on the reverse strand, counting down.
CATCTCGCGCGCCGTGCCCGCGTGCTCGCGCAGCGCGCCCTCGGGCGTGTGGCGGCAGATCCACGCCAGGTCGAACTTCACGGCCGTGAGCGCGCCGCCGATGTCGTCGTGGATCTCGCGCGCGATGGCCGCACGCTCTTCCTCGATGGAGGTCTGCAGGTGCTCGGCCAGCGCCGCCAGCCGCTGCTCGGAGGCGGCCAGCTCGGCCACCGCCTGTTCGCGGGCGCGGCGCGCCTGGGCCACCTCCACGGCGCGCTCGAGCACGTGCGGCAGGCGCGACACGTCGTCCTTGAGCAGGTAGTCGGCAAAGCCCATGCGCATCGCCTCGACGGCGGCCGCCTCGCCGATGGCGCCGGTGAGCAGCACGAACGGCGGGTGCGCGCCGCGCGCCGCAGCCAGGCGCCAGGCGTCGATGGCGGTGAAGCCCGGCAGGCGGTAGTCGGCCACAATCACATCGAACTGTCCCTGCGCGAGCCGCTCGCCAAAAGCCTCCAGCGTGTCCACCTGCTCGATGCGGTGCGCCAGGCCCGCGCGGCGCAGCGTCAGGCGCACCAGGGCATGGTCGGGCGCGCAATCTTCGAGATGCAGCACGGACACGGGTCTTTTCGAGGTCTCGGGATCGGCAAGGTTAGGTATCATGGGATACATATTGGAACAATTGGGTCGCCTGCCGTCCGCGTGGTTTCCGCAGGCCGGTGGCCGGCCGACACCCCGTCGTCGGTGACGGAGACAACATGCAATCTACGCGCAATGCCTCGTCGGAGCCCGCAGTACCGCTGCCCGTGGTGGTCGCGGCAGAGGTGCAGGACTCGCTGCTCACCGCCATGCACGATCTGCAGCGCCTGGAAGGCCTGCTCAACCATGCCACCGAAAACCTGCTGGTGCGCTTCGGCGAAGCCAATGCCTCGCTCACCGACGACGCCGTGGGCGGCAGCCGCGAGCTGACGGCGCTGCGCGAGGCACTGCGCAGCGCCGTCACCGAGTTGCAGTTTCACGACATGGCCACGCAGCTGATCGCCCACACCAGCCGGGTGCTGCAAGGCTGTGCGTTCCGCCTGGCAGCGGAGGTGATGGACGATGACGAGGGCGAGGCCGCCGCGGTGGACGCCGAGGTCATGCCCGGCCGGCCCAACCCCGTCACGCAAAGCGAGATGGACGCCGGCTCCGTGGAGCTGTTTTGATACTGCCGCCCCGCCGACCTGTCGGCCCTGGTTTTCCCTATCCATTCAATACCGAAGTCGTTGGAGCCCTACATGCAGTCCATTCTCGCGGTCGATGATTCGCCTTCCATGCGCAAGATGGTGTCCTTCACGCTGACCGGAGCGGGCTACCACGTGGTGGAGGCGGTGGACGGCCAGGATGCGCTGGAAAAGGCCGAAACGCACGAGATCCACCTGGTGCTGGCCGACCAGAACATGCCGCGCCTGGACGGCATCGGCCTGACGCGCAAGCTGCGCGAGCACCCGCGCTTTCGCAACACGCCCATCCTCATCCTCACGACCGAATCCAGCGACCAGATGAAGCAGGCCGGGCGCAGCGCCGGCGCCACCGGCTGGCTGGTCAAGCCGTTCGATCCGAACCGGCTCATCGAGGTCATCCAGAAGGTCATCCGCTAAAGGCCGCTGCGCACGCGCGCGGGCAGGGCCCCAGACTCAGCACAGCAAGGCAGGAAATTCGCACATGGCGGACATTCAACAAGGCGGCGCAGGCATGGACTTCGACCTGAGCCAGTTCTACCAGATCTTCTTCGAGGAGGCGGCCGAGAACCTGGACCAGATGGAGCAGATGCTGCTCGGGCTGGACGTTCAGGCCGTGGGCGACGAGGAGCTCAACGGCATCTTCCGCTGCGCGCACTCCATCAAGGGCGGCGCCGCGACGTTCGGTTTCTCCGACGTGGCAGAGCTGACGCACCACATGGAGTCGCTGCTGGACCGGCTGCGCCGCCACGAGCTGCAGCTGGTGCCGCAGATGATCGACGTGCTGCTGGAGTCGGCCGATGCCTCGCGCAGCCTGCTGGCGCGCCACCAGGCCGGCGGCGAGGGCGAAGCGGCTGCCACGCAAGAGCTGGTGCGCACCATCAGCGAGCTGGCCGCCGGCAGCGCAGCACCGGTCGCCGCCTCGGCGCCGCCACCGGCGCCGGTCGCTGCTGCTGCGGCGCCCGTGCCCGCGCCGGCACCAGCACCCCTGGCGCCTGCGGCAGCCGAGCCGCCGCCTGCCGCGGCGCCGGCCCCCGGGGAGCGCGCGCTGGAGATCCACGTCGGCCCGCTGGCGCAGCCGGCCCATGCAGACGCGATCAAGGACCTGTTCCGCGACATTCCCGGCCTCGGCACCATCGCCGACCTGCCCGAGGCGCGCGAGGGCATGCGCCGCTTCGCCGTGCACACCACTTCCACCGACGAGGACCTGCTGGACCTGTTCGTCTTCCACGTGGCCAAGGAGCAGGTGTCGATCCGGCCGGCCGCCGGGGCGAGCAGCGCCGCAAACCCGGCGGCCGACGCGCCGGTGCATGCCGCCGTATCCGAACCCGAACCCGGACCCGCGTCTGCATTGGAGCCGGCGCCGGGCGCGGCCTCCGAGAGCTACGGCTTCTTCGCCGGCGCGCCGGGCATGCCGGCCGGGGCGAACGCCGGCGGCGGCGCAGCGCCTGCACGCAGCGCGGCGCCGAAAGCCGCCGCGGGCGAAGGCGGCAAGGCCCCGGCATCCGCCGCGTCGATGGAGTCGAGCACCATCCGCGTGGCGGTGTCCAAGGTCGACCAGCTCATCAACCTGGTGGGCGAACTGGTCATCACCCAGGCCATGCTGGCGCAAAACAGCCGCGGGCTCGACTCTGGCGTGCACCAGCAGTTGCTGGCCGGCCTGGCCGACCTGGACCGCAACACGCGCGACCTGCAGGAATCGGTGATGTCGATCCGCATGATTCCGATGTCCACCGTGTTCAACCGCTTCCCGCGCATGCTGCGCGACCTGGCGGGCAAGCTGGGCAAGAAAGTCGACTTCGTCACCCACGGCGAGGCCACCGAGCTGGACAAGAGCCTGGTGGAGAAGATCACCGACCCGCTGACCCACCTGGTGCGCAACAGCTGCGACCACGGCATCGAGATGCCCGAGGAGCGCCTGGCTGCGGGCAAGCCCGAGTACGGCACGCTGAGCCTGTCGGCCTCGCACCAGGGCGGCTCGATCGTCATCGAGGTGCGCGACGATGGCAAGGGCCTGTCGCGCGAGAAGATCCTGAAGAAGGCGCGCGAGCGCGGCATGGACGTCTCCGACGCCATGCCCGACAGCGAGGTGTGGAACCTGATCCTGGCGCCGGGCTTTTCCACCGCCGAGGTGGTCACCGACGTGTCGGGACGCGGCGTCGGCATGGACGTGGTCAAGAAAAACATCACCGCGCTCAACGGCTCGATCGAGATCGACTCCGCCGAGGGCTACGGCATGCGCGTTTCGGTGCGCCTGCCGCTGACCCTGGCGATCATGGACGGCATGTCGCTGGGCGTGGGCGAGGAGGTCTACATCCTGCCGCTGTCCTCGGTGGTCGAGTCGTTCCAGATCAACCCGCAGGAGGTGAGCACCGTGGGCCAGGGCTCGCAGCTGGTGAAGGTGCGCGAGGAATACATGCCCGTGGTGTCGCTGGAGAAGATCTTCCAGGTGCCGCGCCCGGACAGCAGCACCAGCAACAACATCATGGTCGTGGTGGAGGCCGACGGCAGCCGCGTGGCGGTGCTGGTCGACGAGCTCCTGGGCCAGCACCAGGTGGTGGTGAAGAACCTGGAGACCAACTACCGCAAGGTGCCCAACGTGTCGGGCGCCACCATCCTGGGCGACGGCACGGTGGCGCTGATTCTGGACACCGGCGCGCTGGTGCGCCGCGCGCGCCACTGACGACCACCGCCCGGCCCCGCCCGCAAAGAGCAGACGCATGAACGCAGCAGCCATGAACATCGACAGCAAGAGCGGCCGCGCCGACGCAGCCACCGGTACCCGCGAGTACCTGACCTTCCGCCTGGGGCAGGAGGAGTACGGCATCGACATCCTGAAGGTGCAGGAAATCCGCGGCTACGAGCCGCCCACGCGCATTTCTCCGGCGCCGCCCTTCATCAAGGGGGTGACCAACCTGCGCGGCACCATCGTGCCCATTGTCGACATGCGGCTGCGCCTGAACTGCGCGCAGGCCGAGTACGACAGTTTCACCGTGGTCATCGTGCTGAACCTGCGCGAGCGCGTGGTGGGCATCGTGGTCGACTCGGTCAGCGACGTGCTGGAGCTCACCCCCGAGCAGATCCGCGCCGCGCCGGACGTGGACAGCGCCATCGACGCGCAATGCATCCGCGGGCTGGGCTCGGTGGGCGAGCGCATGCTGATCCTGCTGGACATCGAGCGGCTCATGTCCGGCGTGGACATGGGCCTGGTTGCCGCGGATGCCTAGGCGCCACGGCTGCACGACCGCCCATGAACCGACCCGGCGCCGCCACGCAAGCCATGCAGCCTGACCCGAGCGCCCCGCACGCGCCGACGGCGCGCCGCGCCGCCGTGCGCGCCGTGCCGCTGGCCCCTGCCACCGCCGCGGCGGGCGACGGCCGCGAGTTTGCCTGGACGCAGGACGACTTCGTGCGTGTGCAAAAGCTCATCCACCAGCGCGCCGGCATCAGCCTGCACGACGGCAAGCACGCCATGGTCTACAGCCGGCTGTCG
>DAMCAL010000144.1:0-6763 GCA_032059585.1 Burkholderiaceae bacterium | reverse complement strand
AGCACTGCCTTCACACGGCAGGGGTCACATGTTCGATCCATGTATCACCCACCAATTGAAGCCCCTTGCAGCGTGCGTTGCAAGGGGCTTTTTCGTGGCGCTGGCATGACCGGTGGGCGTCCAGTGGTCGACAATGGCCGGCTGTCCGGCAAGCCGTCTGGCCCATGATCACCTTCCACAATCCGTTGCACCATGGCCACGCGCCGGTGCATGAGTTCTTCCGCGGTGAGCGCGTTCCCTGTTTCGAATCGCCTGCGCGGGCGGAATACGTCGAGGCGGCGCTCGCGGCACGCGGCCACGTGCTGCGCCCGCCCGAGCAAGACAGCAGTGGGGTGCTGGCGCAGGTACATGCTCCGCGGTACCTCGCGTTTCTGCAGTCGGCCTGGGAGCACTGGCTGGCGCTGGGCGAGGGCCATGCGCAGCAGCAACCGTTTCCGTCGGTCTGGCCCGTGCGCACGCTGCGTTCGGACATGGAGCCCGAGAATTTCGTCGCCCGGCTGGGCCTGTACTCGATGGACAACGGCTCGCCGCTGGCCGCAGGCACCTGGGCCGCGGCCAAGGCCGGTGCCGACGCGGCGGCCAGCGCTGCGGCGCACGTGGCGTCGGGCGCGCGCGCTGCCTTTTGCTGCACGCGCCCCCCGGGGCACCATGCCGGCCCGGATTTCATGGGGGGCTACTGCTTTCTGAACAACGCGGCCGTGGCGGCCCAGTGGTTGCGCAGCCACGGTGCTGCGCGTGTGGCGGTGCTGGACGTCGACTACCACCACGGAAATGGCACGCAGGCCATCTTCTACGACCGCAGCGATGTGCTGTTCGCGAGCATCCACGGCGACCCGCGCACGGAATATCCGTTTTATCTGGGCCATGCGGACGAAACGGGTGCGGGCGAGGGTGCAGGGTACAACCTGAACCTGCCGCTGCCGGCGGGCAGCGATGCCGCCACGTGGTTCGACGCGCTGGCGCACGCCTGCGACCGGATCACCGCGTACGGCGCCGATGCGCTGGTGGTGTCGCTCGGTCTGGACACCTATGAAGGCGATCCGATCTCGCGGTTTCGCCTGGCAAGCGGCGACTTTTCGCGCGTTGGCGAGCGTCTGGCGCACCTGAAGCTGCCGACGGTGTGGGTGCTGGAAGGCGGCTACGCGGCGGCCGAACTGGGGACCAACGCCGTCAATGTTCTCGACGGTTTCGAGCAGGCCTGACATGCACGACAAGGTGGACTGCGTCGTCATCGGCGCCGGGGTGGTGGGCCTGGCGGTCGCGCGCGCACTGGCGCTGGCCGGCCGTGAAGTGCTGGTGCTGGAGGCTGAAGGCGCCATTGGTACGCAGACCAGCGCGCGAAACAGCGAGGTCATCCATGCGGGCCTCTACTACCCGCCCGGCTCTTTGAAGGGGCGTCTGTGCGTGCGCGGCAAAGAGTTGCTCTACGCCTATCTGGCCGAGCGCGGCCTGCCCCACCGGCGCTGTGGCAAGCTGATCGTGGCGTGCGCGCCGCCGCAGGTCGGGGCGCTGCGCAACATTCAGGCGCGCGCGGGCCTCAACGGCGTGCACGACCTGCGCTGGCTGACCGGCGACGAGGCGATGCACCTGGAGCCCCAACTGCGGTGCGAGGCGGCGCTGCTATCGCCCAGCACCGGGATTGTGGACAGCCATGCGTTCATGCTGGCGCTGCAGGGCGATCTGGAACGGGCGGGCGGCCTGGTCGCGTTGCGCTCCCCGGTGGCGTGCGCCCGGGGCTCGGGCGACGGCATCGTGGTTGAAACGGTGGACGGCACCAAGCTCGAGGCGCGCACCGTGGTCAACGCGGCCGGGCTGCGCGCGCCGGCGCTGGCCCTTCGCTTTCCCATGCTCGACAGCCGACACGTGCCGCAGGCACGGTTTGCCAAAGGCAGCTATTTCAGCTTGATGGGGCGAGCGCCTTTTAGCCACCTGGTGTATCCCGTGCCAGAGGCAGCCGGGTTGGGCGTGCACCTGACGCTGGACCTGGCAGGACAGGCCCGCTTTGGCCCCGACGTGCAGTGGGTGGACGATGCCGAGGATCTCGACGTGGACCCGGAGCGTCAGGCAGTTTTCGAGCACCAGGTGCGCAGCTACTGGCCCGCCTTGCCGCACGGCAGCTTGGCGCCGGCTTACGCCGGCATGCGCCCCAAGATCCATGCGCCGGACGAGCCCGCAGCGGACTTTTGTATCCAGGGGCCTGCCGCGCACGGCGTACGAGGGCTGGTCAACCTGTTCGGCATCGAATCGCCCGGGCTGACCAGTGCGCTCGCCATCGGTGAGTACGTCGCCGCACTGCCGCATTTGTAACAGGCCGGCGTAAGATGGGGGTGCCCGCCTACACGTCTGGGCAGGGCATCGTCTTACTGTTGAGCCCAACGAAGAAAGGCCTGTCTATGACCTCTGTATCCGACACCATCTCCACCGCCCAAGGCGAGCTCGAACGTCTCGTGGGTGACCTGCGCAGCCTGCTGGCCAGCAAGGATTTCGACAGCATTCCGCAGATCCGCCAGTTGCGCCAGCGCCTGGACGATGGCATCGACACGGTGAAGGATTCCGCCGTGCGCGCCGCACAGGAAGCCGCCAGCCAGGCGCGCGATGCCGCCCGCGCGGCGGACCGCTACGCGCATGACGAGCCCTGGCGTGTCGCGACCGCCGCTGTCGCGGTGGGTGCCATCGTCGGTTTCCTGCTCGCACGGCGCTGAGCCAAAGGCACCGGCTGATCATTGTCGAACGGCGTGCCTGGCGGTGCGCCGACTGCTGAAAGAAGGAGCGCATGAACTGGTTATCCCTGCTGAGCCTTGAAGGCTGGTTCGCGCGCTGGCGCGCCGCCGCCATCGAAGGGGCCATTGCTGCCGAGGACCGGATTGCCCTGGCCCGTCTCGAGTTCGATGACCTCAAGCGCCGCCTCGCCCAGATGGCGGTGCTGGTCATCCTGTTCGGCGCCCTGGCCGTGCTCGCACTGCTGCTGCTGTCGCTGGCGGTGCTGGTGCAGTTCTGGGATTCGCCCCAACGCACGCTGGTGGCCTGGTTGCTGGCAGGTGGCTGGACGGTTGCGTGCGTGGCCGTGCTGGTGACGATCCTGTCGCTGGTACACAAGCTCGGCGAGTCGTTTGCCTTTACGCGCCGCGAGCTGGGCAATGACTGGAAACTCATCAAGGGAAAGCTGTGAGCATGAGTGCGAAATCCTTGCCCGTCCCCAGTCCCGAGCAGCAACAGGTGCTCGACCGCATTCTGGTGCAGCGTGAGCGGCTGCGTGCACGGCGTGAAGCCTACCGGCAAACGCGCGCCATCGTGCAGGCGCGCTCGGGCGTCGACCCGGACGCTTCGATGCCCACCCGGTTGATGGCGTTTGCCAAACTGCATCCGGTGTTCGTCGCAGCGGCGGTCGGGGTGGCAGCATTTGCCGGTCCTGGGCGGCTGATCCGGCTGGCGACCATGGCGATGCCGTTGATCGCCAAATTGCGCCGGTGAGCGCCACCTAAAGAGAAGAGGCCGCCTTTGCGGCCTTTTTTGCGTGAGGCGCCGTTCAGCGCAGATGCTGGATGGCGCGTGCCGCCTGGGCCACCAGCGCCGGGCCCTGGTAGATCAGACCGGTGTAGATCTGCACCACGTCGGCGCCGGCACGGATCTTGTCCACTGCGTCCTGGGCGCTCATGATTCCGCCGACGCCGATGATGGGAAACTCCTTCCCCAGGGCCGCCCGCAGTTGCCGGACCACCGCGTTGCTCTTCTCGCGCACCGGCGCGCCGCTGAGCCCGCCCGTCTCCTGGGCGTGGCGCAGGCCCTGCACCGCATCGCGCGCGACGGTGGTGTTGGTGGCGATGACGCCGTCCATCCCGTGGCGCCGCAGGGCGGCGGCGATGGCGGCGATCTGGGGCTCGTCCAGATCGGGCGCAATTTTCACGAAGATCGGCACGCGCCGGGCATGGGACGAGGCCAGCCGCTCGCGCTCCTGTGCGATCGCGTCCAGCAACCCATCCAGCGCGGCGTCGGTTTGCAGCGCGCGCAGGTTTTGCGTGTTCGGTGAGCTGATGTTCACCGTGACGTAGTCCGCATGCGGGTAGACGCCGGCCAGGCAGGTCAGGTAGTCCTGTATGGCCGCTTCGATCGGGGTCGCGGCGTTCTTGCCGATGTTCAGGCCCAGCACCAGGGGATGCGTGCGCTCCGTGCGCACACGCGAACGCTGCACGTTGGCCAGGAACGCATCCAGCCCGTCGTTGTTGAAACCCAGCCGGTTGATGAGCGCCTGCGCAGCAGGCAGCCGGAACATGCGCGGCTTGGCGTTGCCGGGCTGGGGGCGGGGTGTGACGGTGCCCACCTCGACAAAGCCAAAGCCCATGGCGGCCAGAGCGTCGATGCAGCGGGCGTTCTTGTCCAGGCCCGCGGCCATGCCGACCCGATTGGGAAACGCCAGCCCTGCCAGGTGCACGGGATCGGCCACGGTGTCCTCGCGCCAGGCGCGTTCCAGCACGGTGCCCTGGCCCCGGGCGAGCAGGTCGAGCGTCAGGTCGTGCGCGGTTTCGGGGTCGAACTGGAACAGGATGGAGCGCGCCAGCGGGTAGGGCAGAAGAGACATGGGGATAATTTGGTGATTTCCACCGGATTCTCCTCCATGACCACACCCCAGATCCTTTCCCAGGACGCCCTCAAAACCCTCGTCGGCCGCGCCGCGCTGCACTATGTCGAGCCCGGCACCGTGGTCGGCGTCGGCACCGGCTCCACCGTCAACAAGTTCATCGACGCGCTCGCCGACATGCGCGAGCGCATCCGCGGCGCGGTGTCCAGTTCGCAGGCCAGCACCGAACGCCTGCGGGCGCTCGGCATTCCCGTGCTGGAGGCGAGCGAAGTGCGCTCGCTGCCGGTGTACATCGACGGCGCCGACGAGATCGACGAGCGCGGCTATATGGTCAAGGGCGGCGGCGCGGCGCTGACGCGCGAGAAAATCGTCGCCGCGCTGGCCCAACGCTTCGTGTGCATCGTGGACGAGTCGAAGATGGTGAAGGCGCTGGGCGCCTTTCCGTTGCCGGTGGAGGTCATCCCTATGGCGGCTGCGCAGGTCGGCCGGCGATTCGAGCAGTTTGGCGGCACGGCGCGCCTGCGGCTGGAGGCCAGCGGCCAGCCGCTGGTGACGGACAACGGCCAGCACATTCTGGACGTGACCGGGCTGACCATCGCCGATCCGCTCGCGTTCGAAACCGAGGTGAACCAGTGGCCAGGCGTGGTCACGGTGGGCGTGTTCGCGCACCACAAGGCCACCGTGTGCCTGCTGGGCACGGCAGCGGGCGTGCAGACGCTGTCGTTCTGATGCGCCCGGCGGGCGCTGTCAGAACACGATGCCGGCGGGATTCGTCGGGTTGCCTTGCGGCGCTGCCGGCACCGCGCGCGGGGGCGTGCGGCGGGGGGCGGCGGCCTCTTGCGGCGCCGACGCGGGCGCAGTCGGCTTGGCAACGACCGCAACCAGCGGCGCTGCCGGCGCGCGGCGGTAGTTGGCCGGCAGTTGCGATTGCTTGGGGTAGCCCGCGGCATCCAGGTACTGCGCCCACTCGACGTCCGAGAACCCCTTGAGCTGCTGCGTGCCAATGGTGGCGAACGGCAGCGACGCCTCGCCGGCCAGCCGCGTCAACGCTTCGACGTCGGCGTTGGTGTTCACCGTGCGCTCGGCAAACGGTACGCCGCGCTGCATCAGCAGGGCGCGCGCACTGGCGCAGGGCGTGCAGTCGCTGGAGGTGTAGAGCGTGACCGGATAGCGCGTGACGACCTGGCGCAGGGCGTAGGGCAGGGCGTCGGTCTCCACGGCGCCGCCGCTGCGCAGCGCGCCCGCCACCGTGCTCGCCGGCGTGGCCGGGTCGGGTGCGCGGTCGGAAAAGGTGACCTTGCCATCCGGGCCCACGATGCGGTAGACCTGCTGGGCCTGCACGGCAGGCGCCAGCAACAGGGCGGCGCAGGCACAGGCCGCGGCAACCAGGGCAGGGCGGCGAAAGGCGGGGTTCGTCATGCGTCTCTCCTTCGATGGGCGGCAGAACAGTCAAAAATAGGAGCTGCCAGCGCTGTACCGTAGCGGGTTTACGCTAAAAAAGACCTGCAAACCCTTGCTGGCCAAGCGCAAGCTGCTCCTGTTTTTATATCAGGCCATGCCCTGGTGGCGCAGCAGGGCGTCGATGGTCGGCTCGCGGCCGCGGAATGCCTTGAACGATTCCATGGCCGGGCGGCTGCCTCCCGCTTCCAAAATGGACTGGCGGTAGCGGCGGCCGGTCTCAAGGCTGGGCTGCCCGTCCTCGCCGGCAGTTTCCTCGAAGGCCGCATAGGCATCGGCCGACAGCACCTCTGCCCACTTGTAGCTGTAGTAGCCCGCGGCGTAGCCGCCTGCGAAGATGTGGCTGAAGGTGTGGGCCGTGCGGCTGAAAGCCGGTGGATGCAGCACCGCCACCTCCTGGCGCACGCTGTCGAGCAGGGGCTGAAGCCGGGCGGCCGGCTCGGCATCGCTGTGCAGCAGCATGTCGAACAGGGCGAACTCGATCTGGCGCAGGGTCTGCATGCCGGCCTGGAAGTTGCGTGCGGCCAGCATGCGGTCGTACAGCGCGCGCGGCAGGGATTCGCCCGTGTCCACATGCGCCGTCATGTGGCGCAGCACGCCCCACTCCCAGCAGAAGTTCTCCATGAACTGGCTGGGCAGCTCCACCGCATCCCATTCCACTCCGCTGATGCCCGAGACGTCGCGCTCGGCGACCTGGGTCAGCATGTGGTGCAGGCCATGGCCGAACTC
>DAMCAL010000143.1:0-6768 GCA_032059585.1 Burkholderiaceae bacterium | reverse complement strand
GGCCGATGGGCTCGTCGTAGTCGAAATAGTCGCGGAACTTGGCGACCTCGGGGTCCTGCTCGTTCTTGCCCGGCGCCAGTTTCGACACCAGCAGCCCTTCGCTCCACAGCCACTCGCGCAAGGATTGCACCAGCGGCGCGTCCTCGGCCCAGCGCTCGGACAGGATGTCGCGCACGCCATCGAGCACCGCCAGCGTGGTGGAAAAGTCCGGGCCGGGCTTGCCGTCGTCCAGCACCGTGGCGGGCTGCAGGAAGGCCTGCGCCTCCTCGTGCGGATCGAGCGTCGGGTCGGCCAGCAGCCTGTCGGCCAGCGGCTCGATGCCGAATTCGCGCGCGATCTGCCCCTTGGTGCGGCGCTTTTGCTTGAAGGGCAGGTACAGGTCTTCCAGCTCCTGCTTGGTCGCGGCGGCGGCGATCTGGGCGCGCAAGGCGTCGGTCAGCTTGCCCTGCTCGTCGATGGCCTTGGACACGCTGGCGCGGCGCTCGTCGAGCTCGCGCAGGTACGCAAGGCGCGCCTCCAGCTCGCGCAGCTGCACATCGTCCAGGCCGCCGGTGGCTTCCTTGCGGTAGCGGGCGATGAAAGGAACCGTGGCGCCGCCGTCGAGCAGCTCCACCGCGGCGCGCACCTGGGTCTCGGTGATTCGGATTTCTGCGGCCAGTTGCCGCACGATCTGTTGCATGGTCAGGGGGAGAGCGAGCGGTCGAAAAACGAAGCGCGCGAGTGTGCCATACCCCCTTGCGGCGCCCTCCTGCACGCGCGGCGGCCCGATGCCCATAATCTGCGGCGCCATGCCGCTGCCGCCCGCCCCCCTTCGCACCGAATGCCCGCCGGGCGCCTGCGTGTGCGAGCGCGAAGCCCTGCTGCAGCGCGGCGACGCGCAGGACCTGCGCGTGCTGCTGCTCACCCGCGAGGAGGAACGCCGCCTGGTCGAGCGCCTGGAACGCTTGACCAGCCTTGCCGACCTGCGCGCCATGCAGCAGCGCCTGCAGGCGCAACTGGGCGTGCGCGTGACGGTCGAGCCGGTCACGCCCGAGGTGCGCTCGCTGCGCGGCATCGCCATCGTGGTGCACGACCAGCCGGGCCTGTGCCGCAAGACGCGCCAGGCCCTGCCCGCCGCGATCCGCAAGAGCCTGGACCAGCGGCCCGAGATCGCCTGGGCGCTGCTCGACGAAGGCGGCCTGTTCGGCGGCGCCGGCGCTTGAGCCATGCAGGACGACCTGTTCGGCGCACCGCCGCCTCCGCCCCCTTCCCCCGCCAAGGCGGCAAAGCCTGCCAGCACCGCCGAGCAGGACGCAGCCGGGCCGCCCGGCCCCGCCCGCCGCGGCGGCAGCGGCGGCAGCGGCGTGCAGCCGGCCCCGCAGGCCGACGCCCTGCGCAACCTTGCGGCGCAGCTGCCGCCCACGCTGCGCCTGGGCACCTCATCGTGGAGCTATCCCGGCTGGGACGGTCTGGTCTGGGATGGCACCTACAGCGCCCAGGTCCTGGCGCGCAAGGGCTTGGCGGCCTATGCGCAGCACCCCCTTTTGCGCACCGTGGGCATCGACCGGGGCTTTTACCGGCCGCTGAGCGCCGGCGAGTTCGCCGTGTATGCCGCGCAGGTGCCCGAGGACTTCCGGTTCGTCGTGAAGGCGCCCAGCCTGGTCACCGACGCGCTGGTGCGCAGCGAAGGGGGCCACGGGCGCGAGGCCAACCCGGGCTTTTTGAACCCGGAGCTGGCGGCGCAGCATTTCACCCTCCCCGCCCTGGAAGGCCTGGGCGCACGCACGGGAGCGCTGGTGTTCCAGCTCAGCCCGCTGCCCTGGCACCTGCTGGAGCGGCTGCCCGAGGTGCTGGAGCGCCTGCGCGCCATGCTGGCTGCGCAGCCCCCGCTGGCCGGCGCCCCCGACGCCGTGCTGGCCGTGGAAGTGCGCGACGGCGAATGGCTGGCGCCCGAGCACGCCGCGCATTTCGCCGACGTGCTGCGCAGCACCGGCGCCACCTACTGCCTGGGCATGCACGCGCGCATGCCGCCCTTGTCAGAGCAGTTGCCGCTGCTGCGCGCGCTGTGGCCCGGCCCGCTGGTCGCGCGCTGGAACCTGAACCCGGTGCTCGGCCCGCGCGGCTTCGAGGAGGCCGAGCGCCTGTACGCACCCTACGACCGGCTGCACGACCCCGCGCCCGAGGACATCGCCCTGCTCGCGCGCACGCTGGAGGGCGTGTGCGCGCGCGGCGGGCAGAACGCCTTCGTCGCCATCAGCAACCACGCCGAGGGCAGCGCGCCGCTGACGGCGCAGCGGCTGGCACAGGCAGTCGCAGACAGGCTGGTGTCCGACGCCGTGCCCGGTGACAGCGCCCCATGATCGGCCGGGCCGCCCTGCGCCGGCGTCCACTACACATGTGGCCCCCACACGGCGCAGGCCGGTGCCGAGAGGGCCTTTCCTCTTAACCACTGTCCCCTTACCAGGCGCCCCCATGAGCAGCAAGAATCACCAGGCATCGTTGAACCGGACCCTGACCGGCCTGGCAATGGATGCGCCCTACGTCATCGCCACCCGCGTGGGCCGCATGCTGGACCCGGCCACGGCCCTGTCGGCGGCCAGCCAGGCCGAAAACCTGCGCATGGTCTGCGAGAAGCAGGCCGCCACGCTCGAAGCCTGCGGCGCCCTGATGGCCGCGGGGGCCGCGCAGTTCCAGCGCGCGTGGTGGGGTGTGTGGATGGGCGCGCTGCCCGCCGGCGCAGCGGCCTGCCCCGCCAGCGTCGCGCAGACGGTCAACAGCGCCTTGCGGCCGTTCCAGCGCCGTGCACGCGCCAATGCCCGGCGCCTGCGCGGCACCCGGTAGCCGCCCGGCCTTGCCGGTGCCCCGGGGCGAGTCGTCGCCGCACCGACGAGAAGGCTACAAAGTTGATAGCTGGTGGCGCTTACTGCATAAGCCCTGAGGCCTGTTTTTCCATCAAACCTGCAAGCCCCTAACCTCAGGCGCGGGCCTGCTTCACCCGCAGGGAACTGCACACGCCGGCCGCCACCGCGCACGCCGCCGCCACCAGCAGCGCCAGCGACTCGGCGCTGCCATCGTGGCCGGGGCGCAGGGCGAACAGGCCCGCCAGCACCACCGCGCCCAGGGTCTGGCCGGTCAGGCGCGCGGTGCTCAGCATGCCGCTGGCCGCCCCGCTGCGGTGCAGCGGCGCGGAGGTAACGATGGTGTGGTTGTTGGGTGACTGGAACAGGGCGAAGCCCGCGCCGCACAGCGCCATGCGCCAGACGATGTCCCAGGGCGCGGGCTGCGCAGGCAGCAGCCCGAGCGCCAGCAGGCCACAAGCGAACACCGCCATCCCGACGCCGCCCAGCAGCCCGTCGGGGTAGCGGGCGATCAGCCGGCCGGCCAGCGGCGCCACCAGTGCCGTAGCCAGCGGCCAGGCGGTGATCAACAGGCCCGCCTGCAGGTGGCTGCGGCCCTGCGCCTCCAGCAGCAAAAAAGGCAGCGACAGAAAGCCCAGCATCTGCGCGCAGAACGCCCCTGCCGAGGAGGCCATGGACAGCGCGAACACCGGAATGCGCAGCAGGTCGACCGGAAACAGCGGCGCCGCGCGCCCCCACTGCCGCAGCAGGTGCACCGCGCCCACCGCCAGTCCAGCGGCCAGCAGCCACCAGCCGGCCGCTGCGCCGCCGGGGTCCCCGCCGCGCACGCCCAGCCGGGTGCCGCCGAGAAACAGCAGCGCGAACATGGCCCCGTTGAGCACCACGTCCAGCAAGGAAAAGCGCGGAGCCCGCGCCTGCGCCGGCGGGTTTTCCGGCAGTGCGCGCCGCGCCTGGTGCCACGCCAGCAGGCCCAGCGGCAGGTTCATCGCGAACAGCCAGGGCCACGACGCCACGGACAGGATGGCCGCCGCCACCGAGGGCCCGGCCATGGCGGCGGTGGCCACCACCAGCGAATTGATGCCCATGCCGCGCCCGAGCTGCGCGCGCGGATAGACCAGCCGCACCAGCGCCGCGTTCACGGCCATCACTCCCGAGGCGCCCAACCCCTGCAGCGCGCGCGCGGCGATCAGCGTGGCCATGCTGGTGGCCAGCATTGCGCCCACCGAGGCCAGCGCGAACAGCAGCATGCCCGCCAGGTACACGCGCCGGTAGCCCAGCCGCTCGCCCAGGGCCGCCAGCGGCAGCAGCGCCACCAGCGTGGCCAGCTGGTAGGCATTGACCACCCACAGGCTGTGCGCCGACGTGGAGTGCAGCTGGCGCGCGAGGTCGGGCAGCGCCAGGTTGACGATGGTGCTGTCCAGCACCGCCAGCGTCAGCCCCAGGATGATGACCCGCATGGCCCGGCCCCGCGCCGGCTGGGGCAGGCCGTCCGGCGCGGCCGGCATGGTGGCGTGGGCGCCGTCGCCCGGCAGCGCGCTCACGTGCGGGCCGCCCCGGCAGCAAGGCGCCGGGTCCCGCGCGCGCCCAAGGTGACCCAGGTGAGCGCCACGCCCACCAGCGCACCGGAGGCCATGCCCACCACCATCGGCAGTGGCCGCCCGGTCGCGAAGTGGCCGGCCACCGCCATGGCGCCCGTGCCGATCAGCATCTGCAGCGTGCCCATCAGCGCCGACGCCGTGCCGGCGATGGCACCGTGCTCTTCCAGCGCCAGCACGGTGGTGGTGGGAATCACCAGCCCCATCAGCGCGCTGGCGACAAAGTACAGCCCCAGCAGCACCGCCAGCCGGTCCCCGCCCAGCACGAAGTGCGCGAGCAGCACCAGCATGATGGCGCCGGCCCCGTTGGCCGCGACCTTGACCACCGGCACCAGCCCGAACCGCCGCCCGAGCCGCGCCGTGAACTGCGCGCTGACGAAGAACGCCGCCGCGTTGACCGAAAAGGCCAGGCTGTACTCCACCGGCGAGAGGCCGTAGTGGTCGATCAGCACGAAGGGCGAGCCCGCCAGGTATACGAAAAAGCCGGCCATGCAGCAGCCGCCGATGCCCACCAGCCCCATGTAATGACCGTCGCCCAGCAGCGCCCCGTAGGCGCGCGCCGCGCGCCCCAGGCCACCGCTTGCCGCAGCCGCGGCGCGCTGGGGCGCGGGCAGGGTTTCGCTCAGGCTGCGCTGCACCAGCACCATGCCGGCCACCGCCGCCAGAGCCACTGCCCAGAACACTCCGCGCCAGCCGCCCAGGGCGATCACCCCGCTGCCGGCCAGGGGCGCCAGCAGCGGCGACACGCTGAACACCAGCATCAGGAGCGACATCAGCCGCGCCGCCTCGGTGCCGGTGTGCAGGTCGCGCACCACGGCGCGCGGAATGGCCGTGCCCGCCGCCGCGCCCAGGCCCTGCACGAAACGCAGCACCACCAGCGTGTGCACATCGGTGGCCAGCGCGCAGCCCACGCTGGCCAGCGTGAACAGGCCCAGCCCGAACAGCAGCGGCGGGCGCCGCCCGACCCGGTCCGACACCGGCCCGTAGACCAGTTGGCCCACGCCCAGGGCGAGGAAAAAGGCCGTCAGGCTCCACTGCACCGCGCCGACCGGCGCCTGCAGCGCCGCGCCGATGGCCGGCAGCGCCGGCAGATACATGTCGATGGCGAACGGCCCGATGGCCGACAGCAGGCCCAGCACCAGGGCGGTGCGGAAAAAGGGGGAAAAAGGCATCCCGGCGATTGTCGCCACTGGCGGCCTGGCGCGCTGGCGCGCCGGGCCATGCCCCGCCTCGCGCCGTGGCCCGCTCCCGCTGCCGGGAAGTGGCGGTGCTGCGCCGTGCTGTTCGCCCCTTCGGCCGCGCAAGCGTGCCGGACAATGTCCCCGACCCTGCCTTGCCCTGCCCTGCCCCGCCGGACCGCCGTCCGTTTCCTGCCAGGACATCCGCCATGCTCGCATTTCACCCGCCCTCGCCCCCTGTCCGCACGGCTCGCGTTGCGCGGGCCGCCCTGGCGCTTGCGCTGGCCGCGCTGGCACTGCCCGTGGTGGCCGCCCCGCCCCCTGCCCCCGCCGCGCTGCAGCCCTCGCAGGACGGCACTTTGGTCATCGACGCCCGCGCCCGCCTGGCCTGGCCGCGCTGCGTGGAAGGCATGCAGTGGAACGGCCGCAGCTGCACCGGCGCCGCGCGCCTGATGACCTACGGCGAGGCGCAGGCGCTGGTGCGCGAACGCGCCCGGGCCGAAGGCGTGCGCTGGCGCCTGCCGCGCGTGAACGAGCTGCGCCGGCTGGTGAACCGCGGTGCACAGAGCCCGGGCATGGACGCCGCCCTGTTCCCCGCCGCGCCGCGCCAGTGGCACTGGACGGGCACCGCGAGCGTGAACACCGCCGCCGTCAATCCCTATGCCTATGGCAACGTGCAGCGCGGCGGCGCGGGCGAAAGCCGCCTGTCGGCGCAGCAGGGCTGGGCGGTGGACATGGACAGCGGCGCTGCCCGGGGCGACGTCGGCCGCGCCACGCGGCTGCCGGTGCGCCTGGTGCGGCCAGCGCCGTGATAACGGTGATTTAGGCCTCTAGCGCCCGTGTGGCAAGCGCCAGCAGCTATTGCTTCAATAGCAAAGTCTCGCAACCCGCCCCCGGACGCGCCAGCACCCTGGCAGGCCCGGGAGGGTCAGCCGGCAGCGCCCGCCGCCCCGCCCCTGTGCAGCGCCGCTGCCTGCGCCGCCAGTTGCTCCACCGCCGCCCAGTCGCCCTCGGCCAGCGCCTGCGCCGGCGTCAGCCATGAGCCACCCACGCAAGCCACGTTCGGCAGCGCCAGGAACTCGGCCGCATTGCCCGCGTGGATGCCGCCCGTGGGGCAAAAGCGCACGTCGCCGAACGGGCCGTGCCAGGCCTTGAGCA
>DAMCAL010000142.1:0-6915 GCA_032059585.1 Burkholderiaceae bacterium | reverse complement strand
TGGCGGAGCGCAGGGTGTAGGTCAGGGACCGCACCGCGCCCCGGTTGGTCAGGCCTGTCCACGTGCAGGTCATCATCCGGGTGGCGGCCGTCACCACGGTGCCGGCGGCGAAGGTGCCGCCGCTGCTCAGCGTGCAGTTGCCACCGGTTCCCGGCGCGGGCGCGGTCACCCAGATCATGCCCTCGGGCAGGGTGTCCTCCACCGTGACGTTCGTGGCCTGCGAAGGGCCCTGGTTGGTCACGTTCAGGGTGTAGGTGACCGGCTGGCCTGCCAGCGCAGCGATGGGTGCAGCGGTCTTGCCGGCGAGCAGGTTGGTCAGCGGCGTGAGGGTGACCTGCGCGTCGTCGCTGTTGGCCCCGGCGTTGGTGCCCGTGTACTCGGCCGTGTCGGAAGAGCCGATGGTGGCCGTGTTGGTGAGCGTGTTCGACTGGGTGCCGTTGCCCTGGGGGTTCACGAACTGCCGTGCCCGGATCGTGATCGCGTATTCCGTATCGCTGACCGGCACGTTGCTGAACGTGCAGGTGACGCGCGTCGTGCTGTCGCTGCCTTGATCGGCATAGGTGCACGCTGTTGCCGTCATGCCGTTGGGGAAGTTCGTGCTGTCCACGGTGGCGATCACGAACCGGTCGTTCGGATACCGGGCCGCACCCGTGACCGGATCGGCAGCCGTGCTCACGTTCCTGTTCAGCAGGTTGACCACATCGTCCGTCACGGTCACGGTCTGGGCCGTCTGGAAGTCGGCGGCCGTCACGCCCCCAGGCAGGGGGTTGGGCAGCGCGTTCTTGAAACGCAAGGTATAGACCACTTCGGAGCCCGAAGCGCCGGAGGGGCCGTTGGGCACGGAGTCTGGCGTGATGGCGGCACTCTTCAGGATAGAAAGATCAGCCACCTTGTCGGACAGGTTGACGGTCGATTTGTTCGTCACGAACCCGCCCGGCGGGCAGTTGCGGCCTGCGGGGCACGCAACTGTCGCCTGGTTTTCGATCGAAGCCCATTGCGTTCCTCCAGGAATGTGGGCCCGCACCGGCAGATGCAGCGTCTGGCTGGCACCGGTGGCGATGCCGGTGGCCGCATCCAGCGTACAGGTCACCGTTTGGCCGGGGCTCATGCCCGGGGACCAGGGCTGGTCGGCCGTGCAGGACCAGGGTGCAGGCGCGCCAGGGCTCGCCACGTACTCGAGTTTGGCGTCCAGCACGTCGGTGACGGTGAGCGTCTGGCCAGGGCGCACAGCCACCTGACCGTTGTTGGTGATGGCGATGCGCCAGTAAAACTGTGTGCCGTCGGCGATGGCCCCGATGCCGGTCCCCCCCGTGGTGGCGGTGGCGGCGGCCTTGGTGGTGCTCAGGCTGGCCCGATCGCTGATGGTGAAGCTGGCGGTGGAGCTGTTGTTGCCGAGGTTGCCTGCGGGTTCGTTGCCGACCGCCAAGGTGGCCGTGTTCGGGATGACCAGCGTACCGGTCACCGGGTCCACGGTGGCTGCGCCTGCGTCGACATCGGCGTCGAACTGCAGGTCCGGCAGGCTGGCATCGCCGTTGACCGCGCCGGTGAATTCGCAGCTGATGCTGCCGGTGCAGGTCCAGCCGGCCGAAGCGGAGGCCGCTGTGACGCTGCTGAACGTCACACCCGCCGGCAAGGTGTCGGTGATGGTGAAGGGGCCGGTGGGCGTCATGCCGCCGGAGAGGCGGTCCACCTGCATGCGATAGCGCACCTGCTGGGTGGCCGCGCCAGCCTTGTCCAGCGTGGCGGGGGTGACCGTCTTCCTCAGCCGCATGTCCAGTTGCGTGTTGGGCGCGAAGACGATGCCGGAGGTGTCGTTGTTGTTGTCCGGATAGGCATCGACGAACGTGGCGCCCCCCGACGTCTGCCCGTCCACGGAGACCACGGCATCGGTATTGCCGCTGCTGCCGGTGACGGTGACTGGAATGGTGAGCAGCGGCAAGGTGGTGTCCTTGGCAATGCCGCCCGCGGGTGCGGTGTATTCGCACGTCTGGATCGACACCGGCGGGGTGGCGCTGTTGTCCATCGACGTCACGCAATTCCAACCATTACCAGACGGGGAACCCTGCCACGCGGTGCCTGCAGGCAAGGGGAAACGCACCACGGCCTTTTCGCCTGCCTTCAAAGGGAAGGCATACGGCGAATCGGTATTGCGCACCTGGAGCAGGTAGTTGACCACGGTGCCCTGCTGCTGCGTGCTGCCGTCTGCGGGGCCGGTGATTTGTACGGCTAGGTCGGCGCGCTCGTAGGTGGTGACGTTGCGTGTGATGTTGTCGTCGTTGCTTCTGTTGCCATCGACGTTGCCAGCAGCCGAGAGGGACACGCTGGCGACGTTGGAAGTGCTCTCGGCAGGCAGGATGACGTTGAAATCGACCACCTGCGGGGCCCCCGCGGACAGGGTCGGAAACGTGCAGGTAATGAGGGCAACGCCGATGACCTGGTCCACCCCGGGCTGCCCAGTGCAACTCACCCCGGCAGGCGCCACGACGCCCTTGAAAATGGCGTTATCAGGCAGGTTTTGCACCAGCTCCGCGTTGTTGACCGATCCGCTGGCATCGTTGATCCCTGAGCTGGTGCGGTAGGTATAGGTGCCGCCCACGGGGCCGTCGTTTGGGTTGGCGGTGGGATTCCCGGTGTAGCGGACTTCATGGTTGACCTGCAGGTCCAGTGCATGGGCGGCGCCACCGGCCAGAGCCAGCAGGGGCGCGGCCAGCAGGCTGACCAAGACACGTGTGGGACGTGTCGTGCCGCAAGAGCGCTGTCGCAACCCTCCATGAGGGCGCATCAGTGAAGCCGGGAAAACACCCGAGAACGGATTTGGTGGCATGGCTGGGCTTTCTGGAAATCACCGGTGTCCCGCTACATACGGAGATCACCGGCGAAAAAAAGCAATCTCTGTCACGGAAGATTGCGTGTGGCGCGAGTCTAGCGAGACTTGCCCAATTGCCACGTGCGTGCCTGTCGAAGTTCCCTAATAGATCGCAATTGTTTGCAATTACCGGATAGTTCGCGTTTTCTACAGCCGCCGGGTGCGCCCCACCATTTCCTGCGCAAACGCCACGAACGCCTGGCTGCCGCGCGCATTCGCATCGAACACCACGCCCGGCAACCCATAGCTTGGCGCCTCCGCGAGCCGCACATTGCGTGGAATGACGGTGTCGAACACCTTGTCCCCAAAGTGCTCCTTAAGCTGCTCGCTCACCTGGCTTTGCAGCGTGATGCGCGGATCGAACATCACGCGCAGCAGGCCGATGATCTGCAACTCCGGGTTCAGGTTGGCATGCACCTGCTTGATGGTGTTGACGAGGTCCGTCAAACCCTCCAGCGCGAAGTACTCGCACTGCATCGGCACGATGACGCCGTGCGCTGCGCACAGGCCGTTCAACGTCAACAGGCTGAGTGCAGGCGGGCAGTCGATCAAGACAAAGTCGTAGCCGTCGCCCACCTCTGCCAGCGCGGCTTTGAGGCGCTTCTCGCGCTGCTCCAGATTCACCAGCTCCACCTCGGCGCCCGCCAGCTCGCGGTTGGCGCCCAGCACCTGGTATCCGCCCGCCTCCGATGCCACCGCGGCCTCGCCTACCGTCCCTTCGCCCAGCAGCACGTCGTACACCGTGAGCTCCAGCGCGCGCTTGTCCACGCCCGAGCCCATGGTGGCGTTGCCCTGCGGGTCCAGGTCCACCAGCAGCACGCGCTGGCCGATCTTCGCCAGGCCCGCGGCCAGGTTGACGCAGGTGGTGGTCTTGCCGACGCCGCCCTTTTGGTTGGCGATGCAGAAAATCTTGGCCATGGATGCGAAAGGGGTTGGGTTTGCAGCGGCGCCGGTGCGCCCTAATGGGAAGCGGCCAGCTTGATGCCGAAGCCGACGAGGAATACGCCCGCCACCCGCTCCAGCCACTGGGCGATGGCGGGGCTGGCGCGCATGCGCTCGGCCAGGTGGTGCGTGAGCAGCACCACGGCCAAGCTGTAGAGAAAAGTCAGCACGGCGATAGTGGCGGCCATGACGCCGAAGGTGGGCAGCCCCTGGTGCCGCGCCGGGTCGACGAACAGCGGGAAAAACGCCATGTAGAAGACGATGGCCTTGGGGTTGAGCAGCGTGATGATGGCGCCCTGACGGAAGTAGCGCCGCGGCTCGATGTGCAGCACCGGCGCGCTGCCGGGGCGGGCAGTGAGCATCTTCACGCCCAGCCACGCCAGATAACCTGCGCCCAGCCATTGCACGGCGTGAAAGACCGCCGGGTTGGCTGCCAGCAGCGCCGCCACGCCTGCCACGGCCGCCCACATCAGCACCTGGTCGGCCGCGATCAGCCCGGCCGCAGCCGCCAGCCCGGCGCGTACGCCGCCCTTGCCGGTGGAGGTGATGAGTGCCAGGTTGCCGGGGCCCGGGATGGCCAGGAACACGACGATGGCAACCACAAAGGCGCCGTAATCAGCAATGCCGAACATGGGATGCGAGACCACTTGAAGGGGCGGCGAAACGACCAAGTGTAAGGGGCCGGTCCCGTGTTCGGCGCCCGTTGCCGCACGTGTCTTCAGACCCGGCGCATCCAGACGATGCAGCGCTCTGCGTCCAGCCCGGGCACCTCCAATGGTTCCACGTGAAACACGGCCACGCCCGCCGGCAGCGCCTCGATTTCGGCCTGTGGGTGCCTGCCCTTCATGGCCAGCCAGACACCCTGCGGTGCCAAGGCGTTGCGCGACCACTGGACAAAATCCGCCAGCGAGGCGAAGGCGCGGCAGCTCACCACGTCATAGCCGTCCTGCAGGCTTTCCACCCGGGCGTGGATGCCGCGCAGGTGGGGAAGTTGCAATGCCGCGGCCGTCTGCTGGATGAAGGCCGCCTTCTTGGCCACCGTGTCCACGCAGTGAACCTCCATGCCGGGGCAGCAGATGGCGAACACCACACCAGGCAGGCCGCCCCCCGCACCGACGTCCAGCAGCCGCCCCGCCCCGCCCTGCTGCGCCATGTGCCGCTGCAAGGGCGCCACCGCCGCCAGGCTGTCGAGCAGGTGGTGCGTGAGCATTTCCTGCGGGTCGCGCACCGCCGTCAGGTTGTAGACCTTGTTCCATTTTTGCAGCAGCGCGAGAAAGTCGAGCAACTGCTGCTGTTGCGCGTCCGACAGGTTCAGCCCCAGCGCATGGGCGCCGTCGCGCAGCGTGGCGGCCAGCGCGGTCACGCCGTCGCCTCAGCGCCGGCCACGGACGCAAAGCCCTTGAAACCGCCTTTTTTCAGATGTACCAGCAGCAGCGAGATGGCCGCCGGGGTTACGCCGGCCATGCGCGAGGCTTGGCCCAGCGTTTCCGGCCGGCGCGTCTGCAAGGTTTGCCGCACCTCGATGGACAGGGCCGGGACCTGCATGTAGTCCAGCTCGGGGGGCAGGCGCATCTTTTCGTAGTGCGCCGCGCGGCCTACCTCTTCCCGCTGCCGCTCGATATAGCCCGCGTATTTCGCCGCGATCTCCACCTGCTCGACTACGCTATCCGCCAGGTCGCCCAACGTTTCACGTGAAACATCGGCACTGGCGTATCGGCCTGCGTCCAGCGTGACCAATTGGGCGTACGACACATCGGGCCGGCGCAGCAGGTCGAACAGGTTGTACTCATGCTCGATGGCCTTGCCCAGCACCCGCTGGCTTTCTTCCGCCGGCAGGTTGCGCGGGTTCACCCAGGTGGATTTCAAACGCTCTGTTTCACGTGAAACAGCGTCGCGCTTGCGGCTGAAAGCGTCCCAGCGTGCATCGTCGACCAGGCCCAGCCGGCGCCCCGTTTCGGTCAGGCGCATGTCCGCATTGTCTTCGCGCAACTGCAGCCGGAACTCGGCACGGCTGGTGAACATGCGGTAGGGCTCGGTCACGCCGCGGGTGACCAGGTCGTCCACCAGCACGCCCAGGTAAGCCTCGTCGCGCCCCGGCACCCAGGGCGCGTCGCCGCGGCACTGCAGCGCCGCGTTCAGCCCCGCGAACAGGCCCTGCGCTGCGGCTTCTTCGTAGCCAGTGGTGCCGTTGATTTGTCCGGCGAAGAACAGCCCCTGGATGGCGCGCGTCTCGAAACTGCTCTTGAGCGCCCGGGGGTCGAAGTAGTCGTACTCGATGGCGTAGCCGGGCCGCAGGATGTGGGCGTTTTCCAGGCCTTTCATCGAACGCACCAGCGCAAGCTGGATGTCGAACGGCAGGCTGGTCGAGATGCCGTTCGGATAGAACTCGTGCGTCGTCAGCCCTTCGGGCTCCAGGAAGATCTGGTGGCTTTCCTTGTCGGCAAAGCGGTTGATCTTGTCCTCGACGCTGGGGCAGTAGCGCGGGCCCACGCCTTCGATCTTGCCCATGAACATGGGGCTGCGATCAAACCCCGAACGGATGATCTCGTGCGTGCGTGCATTGGTGTGGGTGATCCAGCACGGCACCTGGCGCGGGTGCATGGCGGCGCCCCCGTACCGGTGCGCCATGAAGCTGAACACCGGCACCTGCCCTACGTTCACGCCGCCGGGCATGCCGTCGCCCGGTTGCTCCTGGCACTGCGAAAAATCGATGCTGCGCCCGTCGATGCGCGGCGGGGTGCCGGTTTTCAGGCGCCCCTGGGGCAACTGCAGCTCCTTCAGGCGCGCCGACAGGCTGACGGCCGGCGGGTCGCCTGCGCGGCCGGCGGCGTAATTGTCCAGCCCGACATGGATGCGCCCGTCCAGGAAGGTGCCAGCCGTCAGCACCACCGTGCGGCTGCGAAACGCCAGGCCGATCTGCGTCACCGCGCCGACCACCCGGTCGCCTTCCACCAGCAGGTCGTCCACCGCCTGCTGGAACAGCCACAGGTTCGGCTGGTTCTCCAGCATGCGGCGGACCGCAGCCTTGTACAGCACGCGGTCGGCCTGCGCACGCGTGGCGCGCACGGCCGGGCCCTTGGAGCTGTTGAGCGTGCGGAACTGGATGC
>DAMCAL010000141.1:0-7027 GCA_032059585.1 Burkholderiaceae bacterium | reverse complement strand
TGCTCAAGCGCCTGCACCAGGCCATGAACCGCGTGGCCGACCTCTCGCGCCTGGCCGTGTGACCGCGCCAAGCGGCAGCGCCAGGCAGCTGGGCGCCTGGCTGGCCTTCGGGCCGCTGGTGGCCGTGGCGGCGCTGCGCTGGGTGCTGGCCTGGTGGCAGGGCCGCGCGGGCGACGCGCCGGCCTGGCCGCTCGCCCCGTTCGTCGGCACGCAGGACCCTTTCGCTTGGCTGCACACTGCCGCCGCCGTACTGGCAGCGCTGGCACTGCTGGTGCTGCTGGGCTGGGCCGTGCGCCGCCGCCTCGGCCTGCGCGCGCTGTGGCGCTTGCTGGCCGGGCTGTGGGTCGCCGCGGCGCTGGCGGCTTGCACCGCGCAAATCATGCAATTCACGAACCTGCGCGGGCTGGTGGCGCAGCCGCAGCCGCTGCCCGCCCGCGTGCTGGGCAGCCGGCAGATCGCGCCGTCGGCACGCGGGCCCGGCGGCACGCTGCTGGTGCTGCAGCTGCCGGGCGAGCCCACGCAGCAGGTGCTCATCGACGACCCGGCCGCAGCGCAGCTGGCCACGGGGCAGCCGCTGGCGCTGGCCTGGGCCACGGGGCGCTGGCGCGGCCGCTACGTCACGGGCTGGCAGCGCGCAGGCGGGCTGCCGCAGGCGCAGGGGCAATAATCGGGGGCCATGAAACTTGCCATCCTCGACCGCGACGGCCTGCTCAACCCGCAGGGCGAAGAGGGCTTCGTCGCCTCGCCCGCCGACTGGCAGCCGCTGCCGGGCGCGCTGGAGGCGCTGGCGCTGCTGAACCAGGCGGGCTGGCATGTGGTGGTGGCGACCAACCAGCCGGGCCTGGGTGGGGGGCTGCTGGACGCGCAGACCCTGGCGGCCATCCACGCCCGCATGCACCGTGAGGCCGCGGCCGTGGGCGGGCGCATCGACGCGGTGTTCTATTGCCCGCATGCCGATGGCGAGGAGTGCGGCTGCCGCAAGCCCGCCCCCGGTCTGCTGGTGCAGATCCGGGAACGCTATGGCGCGGAGAGCGCCACGATCGCGGTGATCGGCAGTTGCGCGGCGCACCTGCAGGCGGGCGCCGCGCTGCCGGGTGCCCAGTTGCACCTGGTGTGCAGCGGTGTTTCGGCCGTGCTTTCGCCGGGCGGGGTGCTGCCGCCCAGCGACTGGCCTGCGGGCGTGCGCGTGCATGCCACGCTGGGCGACGCGGCGCGCCACCTGGCGGCGCAGGACCCCGGGGGCATGCCCGCTGCCGCCAGCCCCTGGCGGGGCTAGGCGGCGCAAGCGCCTGGATGGCCTGGCCCCTGCGGACGCTGATGCTGCTACTGCTGCTGTTCCCTTTTTCTTCCTTTCTCCTCGTTCCGGTCCGACCTCCATGGCATTGATCCGCTCCGTCCTGCACCTGCTGGTGATGATCGTCACCGTCGTTCCCTACACCCTCGGCGTGTTGCTGGCCAAGTGGGGCACGGGCCGCAGCAGCGCTGCCTACCGGGTGGCGCGCGCCTGGCTGGCACTGTGCGTCGACTCGGCGCGCTGGCTGCTGGGCATCCGCACCCAGGTGCAGGGCATGGAGCACCTGCCCGTGCAGAACCCGGGCGGCGCGGTGCTGCTGGTCAAGCACCAGTCGACCTACGAGACCTTTTTGATGCCCGCGCTGATGCCGCGCCCGCTGGCCTACGTGTTCAAGAAGGAGCTGCTGCGGGTGCCGTTTTTCGGCTGGTCCATCGGCAGCCTGGACATGATCCACATCGACCGCGGCCAGCCCACGCGCGCTTTTGCCCGCGTGCTGCAGCAGGGCCGGCGGCTGCTGGAGCAGGGCACCTGGGTGATCATGTTTCCCGAGGGCACGCGCATCCCGCGCGGCCAGCAGGGCGAGTACAAGAGCGGCGGCGCGCGCCTGGCCATCAGCGCCGGCGTGCCGGTGGTCCCGGTGGCCGTCACCTCGGCGGCGGTGTGGCCGCCCAAGGCGTTCGTCAAGCAGCCGGGCGTGGTGCACGTGTCCATCGGCCAGCCGATCCCCAGCGCCGGGCGCAAGCCCGAGGAGCTGATGCAGGAGGTCGAGCGGTGGATCGAGGCCGAGATGCGCCGCCTGGACCCCGCCGCCTACACCGGCCCGGCCAGCGCCGCGCCCGAGGGCCGATGAACGCGCTGGTGCAGCTGGCGCTGGACCTGTGGGGTGCCGCAGGCGGCGATTCCGTGCAAAAAAAGCCTCCAGCGCCCGTCCAGCAAGCGCCAGGCGCTATCGAAAACGCAGCTCCGGCGCCCGCCGCACCCGACCCTTCGCCCGCTGCCGGCGTGCTGCAGCACCCGCGCGCCAACCGGCAGATCCGCCTGGAGGGCGTGCAGGTCGCCTACCTGCTGCAGCGCGCGCGCCGGCGCAGCATCGGCTTTCGTGTCGATGGCGACGGGCTGTCGGTGCGGGCACCCACCGCTTCCACCCTCGGCGGCATCGAATCCGCCCTGCAGGCCAAGAGCGGCTGGGTCGTGCGCAAGCTCGCCGAGCAGGCCGACTACCAGCGGCGCCTGGAGGGCACGCGCATCGCGTGGGGCAACGGCGCCGAGCTGCCCTACCTGGGCGCGCCCCTGCGCGTGGTGCTCGATCCGACGCAGCGCAAGACCGGCCTGGGCGAGCAGCCCGGGGAGGGCGGCGCGCACGCCGTGCTGTACGTGCCGCTGGCGCACAACGCCCAGCCCGAGCAGGTGCGCGACGCCGTGCAGGCGTGGCTGATGCGCGCGGCGCGGCGCCACTTCACCGAGCGCCTGGACCACTTTGCGCCCCAGCTGGGCGTGCGCTGGACGCGCCTCGCGCTGTCCAGCGCACGTTCGCGCTGGGGCAGTGCGCGCGCCGATGGCGCCATCCGGCTGAACTGGCGCCTGATGCACTACTCCCCCCGGGTCATCGACTACGTGGTCGTGCACGAGCTGTCGCACCTGCGCGTGATGGACCACAGCCCGCGGTTCTGGAGCACGGTGGAGAGCGTGGTGCCCGACTGGGCCGCGCTGCGCCGGCACCTGCGCGACGAGCCCGCGCCGCCCTGGACCTGAAAGAGCGCCCGCGCGGCTTTGCCACAATGGGCGCATGACCGACGCCCATGCCACCCCCGCCGCCCCTTCCGACCTGCCACCACTGCCGGCGCAACCCGTGCCGGCCGAAGGCTACGCCGGCGACGTCAGCCCGCACCTGGCCTGGCGCTGGGTGCAGGCGGGCGAGGCGGTGCTCGTCGACGTGCGCACCGACGCCGAGCGCGAATGGGTCGGCCGCGTGCCGGGCGCCGTGGCGGTGGCCTGGAGGCAGTGGCCTGGAGGCAGTGGCCGGGCATGGCGCCCCATGGGCAGTTCGACGCGCAGTTGCGCGCGGCGGTGCCACCCGGCGGCCGCGCGGTGCTGCTGTGCCGCAGCGGCGTGCGTTCCGTGGCCGCCGCGCGGCGCGCGGCCGAGTTGGGCATCGACGCCTACAACATCCTGGAAGGCTTCGAGGGCGAGGTGGACGCCGAAGGCCACCGCAACCGCCGCGGCGGCTGGCGCCTGCGCGGCCTGCCCTGGCAGCAGGGGTAGCAACTCCCTGCGCCGCTGCGGGGCTTGTTCCTTCTGTGGCGCGCGCCTTGCGTGCCGGCAAGACGGACGACGCCACCGGACGGGCGGCGCAGGCCGATCCACGGCGTCTTCTGGCTGGGAGCGCGCGGGTCCAGTGCGTGCACTCCAAGGGGGGTGCTATCAAAAAAAGAGCTGCCAGCGCTTGACGGACAAGCGCTGGCAGCTCTTTTGGCTTGCAAACAGGGGTTACTTGTCGAGCGGCGGGATGCGCAGCTTCTGGCCCGGGTAGATCTTGTCGGGGTTGCTCAGCATCGGCTTGTTGGCCTCGAAGATCACGTTGTACTTGTTGGCGTCACCGTAGTACTTCTTCGAGATGGCGCTGAGGGTGTCGCCGCTGACCACGTCGTGGTACTGCGCTTCGGGCTCGGGGTTGGCCACGCTCATCTGGTTGTCCACGCTGGTCACGTGCGCCACGTTGCCGCAGCACAGCGTCACCTTCTCCTTGGCGGCCTGCGTGGGCGCGGTGCCCGTCACCGTGACCTTGCCCTGGCTGCCATCGAACTGCACCTTCACGTCGCTCACGCCCAGGTTCTGCGCGTTCACGTAGGTTTCGATGGCCTTGCCGGCCTTGGTGTTGAGGTCGTCCTGCGACGGTGCGGCGGCCGGGGCGTTGGCGCTGCCCTGGGCCGCGCCCGGCGCGCCGGCCGGTGGCGTGCCAGCGTGGGCCTCCTTGCCGCCGAACAGCTTTTCTCCGGCTTCCTTGACGAAACTGAACAGTCCCATGATTCACTCCTTGTGGTGGTCCGATACGGGGGGAAACGAATTCGGTGTCCGGGCACTCTAGCGTCGCACGGGTGCCGCGGCATGTGGGACAGCAGCGCGTGACCACCGTGGCGCCAGCAGAAAGAAAGCAGTGGCAAAGGCGGCGAGCAACGCCGTGGAGGTGGCGATAATCGCGCCATGACTTTCCTGGCCATCGACGTGGGCAACACGCGTCTGAAATGGGCACTGTTCGACGCCGCCCGGCCGGGCGCGGCGCTGTGCGCGCACGGCGTCGAGTTCCTCGACCACATCGAGCGCCTGGGCGAAGGCCCGTGGACGCAGCTGCCCGCGCCCACGCACATGCTGGGCTGCGTGGTGGCCGGCGACGCCGTCAAGCACCGGGTGGCCGAGCAGATGGAGCTGTGGGACGTGCCGGCGCGCTGGGTCGTGCCGCAGGCGCACGAGGCGGGGGTGACCAATGGCTACGACCACCCGGCGCGCCTGGGAGCAGACCGCTGGGTGGCCATGATCGGCGCGCGCCACCGCATCCTGGCGCAGGGCCCGGCGCGGCCGCTGATCGTGGTGATGGTCGGCACGGCCGTGACGGTGGAGGCGCTGGACACCTCGGGCCGCTTTCTGGGCGGGCTGATCCTGCCGGGGCACGGCATCATGCTGCGCGCCCTGGAGACCGGCACCGCCGGCCTGCACGTCCCCACCGGCGACGTGTGCGCCTTCCCGTCGAACACCAGCGACGCGCTGACCAGCGGGGGCACCTACGCCATCGCCGGGGCCGTGGAGCGCATGTACCAGCACCTGCTGGCGCACTGCGGCGAAGCGCCTGCCTGCATCATGACCGGCGGCGCAGGCTGGAAGATGGCGCCCAGCATGACGCGGCCGTTCGAGCTGGTGGAAAACCTGATCTTTGACGGGCTGCTGGAGATCGCCGCGCACCGCTTCACGCCCGCGGACGCGTAACCTGCCGTCACGGTCCGGGTCCACGCGAGGGCGATAATGCCGCGTTTTGCCTGGGCAACCCCGGGCAGCCTTGCTGCAGGACAGGAAAGACGCTTCCCCATGATTTTGGTCACTGGCGGTGCCGGTTTCATCGGCGCCAATTTCGTGCTGGACTGGCTGGCGGGCTCGGATGAGCCGGTGGTCAACCTGGACAAGCTCACCTACGCGGGCAACATGCACAACCTGGCAAGTGTCTCGGGCGACGCGCGCCACGTGTTCGTGCAGGGCGACATCGGCGACCGCGCGCTGCTCGATGCACTGCTGGCCGAGCACAAGCCTCGCGCGGTGGTCAACTTCGCCGCCGAGAGCCACGTGGACCGGTCCATCCACGGCCCCGAGGACTTCATCCAGACCAACGTGGTCGGCACCTTCCGCCTGCTGGAGGCCGTGCGCCAGTACTGGAGCGCGCTGCAGGCTGCGGACAAGGCGGCCTTTCGTTTCCTGCACGTCTCCACCGACGAGGTCTACGGCACGCTCGCGCCCGAAGCGCCCGCGTTCACCGAAACCCACAACTACGAGCCCAACAGCCCGTACAGCGCCAGCAAGGCGGCCAGCGACCACCTGGTGCGCGCTTGGGCACACACCTACGGTCTGCCGGTGCTCACCACCAACTGCAGCAACAACTACGGGCCGTACCACTTCCCGGAAAAACTCATTCCGCTGGTCATCGTCAACGCCTTGGCCGGCAAGAGCCTGCCCATCTACGGCGACGGCCGCCAGATCCGCGACTGGCTGTACGTCAAGGACCACTGCAGCGCCATCCGCCGCGTGCTGCAGGCCGGCCGCCCGGGCGAGACCTACAACGTCGGCGGCTGGAACGAGTGGGCCAACATCGACATCGTGCGGCTGATCTGCACGCTGCTCGATGAGCTGCGCCCGCGCGCCGATGGCCAGCCCTATGCGGCGCAGATCACGCACGTGGCGGACCGCCCGGGCCACGACCGGCGCTACGCCATCGATGCACGCAAGCTCGAGCAAGAGCTGGGCTGGCGCCCGGCCGAGACGTTCGAGACCGGCATCCGCAAGACCGTGCAGTGGTATCTGGACAACCCAGGCTGGGTGGCGCAGGTGCAAAGCGGTGCCTACCGGGAGTGGGTGGCCAAACAGTACGAGGGCGCCCCGGCATGACGCACATCCTGCTGCTGGGCTGCAGTGGCCAGGTGGGCTGGGAGCTGCAGCGCAGCCTGGCCGTGCTGGGCCGCGTCACCGCGCTGGACCATGACAGCGCGCAGCACTGCGGCGACTTCGCCAACCCCGAAGGCGTGCGCGAGACCGTGCGCGCGCTGCGCCCTGAGGTGATCGTCAACGCCGCCGCGCACACCGCCGTCGACAAGGCGGAAGCCGAGCCCGCACTGGCCGGGCTGCTCAACGCCACCACGCCCGGCGTGCTGGCCGAGGAGGCCGCCCGCTTGAAAGCCTGGCTGGTGCACTACAGCACCGACTATGTGTTCGACGGCAGCGGCGAGCGGCCGTGGACGGAAGAAGACACGCCCGCGCCGCTGTCCGTCTATGGCGCCACCAAGCTCGAGGGCGAGCGGCTGATCCAGCGCTCGGGCTGCCGCCACCTGATCCTGCGCACCAGCTGGGTCTACGCCGCGCGCGGCGGCAACTTTGCCAAGACCATGCTGCGCCTCGCCCAGGAGCGCGAGCGCCTCACCGTGATCGACGACCAGTGGGGCGCGCCCACCGGCGCCGACCTGCTGGCCGACGTGACGG
>DAMCAL010000140.1:0-7027 GCA_032059585.1 Burkholderiaceae bacterium | reverse complement strand
AAATCCTGCAGATGCGCCTGCAGCGCCTCACGGGCCTGGAGCAGGACAAGATCGTCGGCGAATACAAGGACGTGATGGGACAGATCGAGAATCTGCTCGATATCCTGGCGCGTCCCGACCGTGTGTCGACGATCATCAGCGACGAGCTCACGGCGCTGCGCACCGAGTTCGGCCAGACCAAGCTGGGCGCGCGGCGCAGCCTGGTGGAACACAGCGCGCACGACCTCTCCACGGAAGACCTGATCACGCCCACCGACATGGTGGTCACACTCAGCCACACGGGCTACATCAAGAGCCAGCCCCTGTCCGAGTACCGCGCACAGCGGCGCGGCGGGCGCGGCAAACAGGCCACGCAGACCAAGCAGGACGACTGGATCGACCAGCTGTTCATCGCGAACACGCACGACTGGATCCTGTGCTTTTCCAACCGCGGGCGGCTGTATTGGCTCAAGGTGTGGGAGGTGCCGGCAGGCTCACGCGGCTCGCGTGGGCGTCCCATCGTCAACATGTTCCCGCTGCAGGAAGGCGAAAAGATCAACGTGGTGCTGCCGCTCACCGGGGCCATGCGCACCTTCCCGGCAGACCACTATGTTTTCATGGCCACCAGCATGGGCACCGTGAAGAAAACCTCGCTGGACCAGTTCAGCAACCCACGCAAGATCGGCATCATCGCCATCAAGCTGGACGAAGGCGACCAGCTGATCGGCGCGGCGGTGACCGACGGCCAGCACGACGTGATGCTGTTTTCCGATGGCGGCAAGGCGGTGCGTTTCGACGAGGACGATGTGCGTGCACTGGGCCGCGACACGCGCGGCGTGAAGGGCATGACCCTCGAAGAGGGCCAGAGCGTCATCGCGATGCTGGTGGCCGAGGACGAATCGCAAAGCGTGCTCACCGCCACCGAAAACGGCTATGGCAAGCGCACGCCCATTGCCGAGTACACACGCCACGGCCGCGGCACCAAAGGCATGATCGCCATCCAGCAATCCGAGCGCAATGGCAAGGTGGTCGCGGCAACGCTGGTGCGCGCCGACGACGAGATCATGCTCATCACCGACACCGGCGTGCTGGTGCGCACGCGTGTGTCGGAGATCCGCGAGCTCGGCCGGGCCACGCAGGGCGTGACCTTGATCGCGCTGGACGACGGCGCCAAGCTGGGTGGCCTGCAGCGCATCGTGGAAAACGACGCGCAGGCCGATGCAGCGGAGGACGTGCCACCCGCCGAGCAGGAGTGAGGCGCCCTGCTTTCCCTGCTGCTATTGTAAATATAGCTGTCAGCGCTTATCCAGCAAGCGCTGGAGGCCGATTTCATCCTTGGTATTCATGACACGACCGTACAACTTCTCCGCCGGCCCTGCCGCCATCCCTGAAGAAGTGCTGCAGCGCGCCGCAGCCGAGATGCTCGACTGGCATGGCAGCGGCATGGGTGTGATGGAGATGAGCCACCGCGGCAAGGAGTTCATCGCCATTTACGAACAAGCCGAAGCCGATCTGCGCGAGCTGCTGGCAGTGCCGCCGAACTTTCGCATCCTGTTCATGCAGGGCGGCGGCCTGGCCGAAAATGCCATCGTGCCCCTGAACCTCTCGCGCGCCGCGACGGTGGACTTCGTGGTGACCGGCGGCTGGAGCAGCAAGTCGCGCAAGGAGGCGCTCAAGTACGCAGCCGAGGTGCACACGGCGGCAACGGCCGAGGACAGCGGCTTCACCTCGATTCCCGATCCGGTGACGTGGCAGCTCAGCCGTGGCGCCAGCTACGTGCATCTGTGCAGCAACGAGACCATCCACGGGGTCGAGTTCCATGAGCTGCCCGACCTGGCAGCCCTGGGCAGCGACGCGCCGCTGGTGATCGACTTTTCTTCCCACGTCGCGTCGCGCCCGGTCGACTGGTCGCGCGTGGGCCTGGCGTTCGGTGGCGCCCAGAAGAACCTGGGGCCCGCCGGCCTGACCTTGGTGGTGGTGCGCGAGGACCTGCTGGGCCACGCGCTGCCCGCCTGTCCGAGCGCCTTCGACTACCAGACGGTCGCCGAGCACCAGTCGATGTACAACACGCCGCCGACATGGGGCATCTACGTCGCCGGCCTCACGTTCCAGTGGCTCAAACAACAACGTGAGGGGGATGCCACCGGCGTGGCCGCGATGGAGCGTCGCAACCGTGCCAAGGCCGAGCGGCTGTACGGCTACATCGACCAGTCGCAGCTGTACCTGAACAAGGTGGCACCGAACGCCCGCTCGCGCATGAATGTCCCCTTCTTCCTGCGGGACGAATCGCGCAACGAGGCCTTCCTGACCGGTGCGCGCGAGCGCGGCCTGCTCCAGCTCAAGGGTCACAAGAGCGTCGGCGGCATGCGCGCCAGCCTGTACAACGCGATGCCCATGGCCGGCGTGCAGGCGCTGATCGACTACATGCAGGAGTTCGAGCAGCACCACGCCTGAGGACCGGATCGACCGCGTTTGCCGTCCTGCCGTACCCCACCCCTTTTCCCGCACGCGAACCCGCCGTCCATTGCGCACCCGAATGACCACACCTTCCGCTTCGCCCGACCTTGCCAGCCTGCGCGTGCAGATCGACCAACTCGACCAGCAGCTGCTGGACCTGCTCAACCAGCGCGCCCGGGTGGCCGAGCAGGTGGGCGAGCTGAAAAAGCGCGAGGGCACGCCCTACTTCCGGCCCGACCGGGTCGCACAGGTCATCGAAAAGATCACCCGCAGCAACGGCGGGCCGCTCAAGGGAGCGCACGTCTCGGCCATCTGGCGCGAGATCATGTCGGCCTGCCTGGCATTGGAGTCGCCCCAGCGCGTCGCGGTGCTCGGGCCGGAAGGCACTTTCTGCGAACAGGCGGCCGTGGAGTTCTTTGGCGGCGCGGCCGACCTGATGTACTGCAACAGCTTCGACGAAGTGTTCCATGCCACTGCGGCCGGCAGCGCGCAGTACGGCGTGGTCGGCGTGGAGAATTCCAACGAAGGCGTGGTCACCCGTTCGCTGGACATGTTCCTGCACACCCCGTGCCACGTGGTGGGCGAGGTCAGCCTGCTGGTGCGTCACAACCTGCTGCGCCAGGTGCCTTCGCCCGACGGCGTGGAGGCCGTGCTGGCGCACCCGCAGGCACTGGCGCAGTGCCACGCCTGGCTGGCCAAGCATCTGCCGCACGCCGAGCGCAGGCCTGTCTCCAGCAATGCCGAGGGCGCGCGCCTGTCGGCGACGAACCCGGCATGGGCCGCGATCTCCAGCGAACGCGCGGCCCAGCAGTACGGGCTGCACGTGGTGGCCCGGGCGATCCAGGACGATGCGTACAACCGCACGCGCTTTGCCGTCATCTGCCTGCCGCACACCCTGGCCACGCCCGAGCCGTCCGGGCAGGACTGCACGAGCCTCATCATTTCCGTGCCCAACCGCCCGGGCGCGGTGCACGACCTGCTGGTGCCGCTGAAGAAGCACGGCGTGTCGATGACGCGGTTCGAGTCGCGCCCAGCGCGTACCGGCCAGTGGGAGTACTACTTCTATATCGACCTCGAAGGCCACCCCGCGCAGCCCCATGTTTCTGCCGCTCTGGCCGAACTGCAGGAGCTCAGTGCGTTCTACAAGATCCTCGGCACCTACCCCGTAGCCGCCTGAAAACACGAGATTTGACATGTTCGAGCAACTCGGATTGATCGGCTGCGGCCTGATGGGCGGCTCGTTCGCACTGGCCTGCAAGCGCGCAGGTCTGGTGAGGCGCGTGGTGGGCTACAGCAAATCGCCCTCCACCACCGAGCGGGCGCGGCAGTTGGGGGTGATCGACGTCGAGGCGCCCTCGGCGCTGCTGGCGGCCGCCGGCGCCGACCTGGTGCTGGTGGCGGTTCCCGTCGCCGCGACCGAGTCCACCCTCAAGGCGATCCGCCACCTGGTGACGCCGCGCATGCTGGTCATGGATGTCGGCTCTACCAAGGCCGATGTCGTGCAGGCAGCGCGCGGCGCGCTGCACGACCAGGTCGGCTCGTTCGTTCCTGCACATCCCATCACCGGGCGCGAAGTATCGGGCGTCGAGCATGCAGACGCCGAGCTCTACCGGGGCGCGCAGGTCATCCTCACCCCCACCGAGCGCACGCTCACCTCGCAGTTGCGCCGGGCCGAGGACGTGTGGCGCGCGCTCGGCTGCCACGTCAGCAGCATGTCGCCCGAGGCGCACGATGCCGGCTTTGCCGCGGTCAGCCACCTGCCGCACCTGCTGGCGTTTGCGATGATGGGCAGCGTCCATTCGCAGCCAGACGCCGACCGGCTGCTGTCGCTGGCAGGCCCGGGCTTTCGGGATTTCACGCGCATCGCTGCCAGCGACCCGGTGCTGTGGCGCGACGTGCTGCGCGCCAACCGTGAGCAGGTGCTCGCGCAGTCGCGGCATTTCGTCCAGGCCCTGGGCATGCTGGAGGACGCCATGCAAGCCGAAAACGGCCAGCTTCTGGAAGACCTCATCACCCTGGCCAGTACCGCACGCGCGCGCTGGCGCCTGGGCGATACGCCCTCGCCCATTGACCACTGATTCGATGTTCACCACTGCCTTCCTCGATCTGCCGCCCCTGGCCAGCGCCGGAGGCACGGTGCAGTTGCCCGGCTCCAAAAGCATCTCCAACCGCGTCTTGCTACTGGCCGCGTTGAGCGAGGGGACGACCGAGGTGCACGACCTGCTCGCCTCGGACGACACCCGCGTGATGCTCGATGCGCTCGCTGCGCTCGGCTGCACGGTGCACGAGCCGCCAGAGGGCCCGGTGCGCATCACCGGCCTCGGGGGGCAGCGTCCGCGCTCCCCGGCGCACCTGTTCCTGGGCAACGCGGGCACGGCCATGCGCCCGCTGGTCGCTGCCCTGGCCTTGCTCGGAGGCGAGTTCGAGCTGTCCGGCGTTGCCCGCATGCATGAGCGCCCCATCGGCGACCTGGTCGACGCGCTGCGCCAGCTCGGCTGTCGCATCGAGTACCTGGGCAATGACGGCTACCCCCCACTGCGCATCGACCACGCGCAGGGGCTGCCCGCACTGCAGCTGGACACGCCCCTGCGGGTGCGTGGCGACGTTTCCAGCCAGTTCCTGACCGCGCTGCTGATGGCGCTGCCGCTGGCGACGCGCGAACGCGACGTCGCCGTCGAGGTGGTCGGCGAGCTGATCTCGAAACCCTATATCCACATCACGCTGGCGATGCTGCAGCGCTTCGGGATCGACGTGCAACGCGACGGTTGGCAGCGCTTCGTCATTCCGGCGGGCAGCCATTACCGCTCACCCGGCAGCATCCATGTCGAAGCGGACGCCTCGTCGGCCAGCTACTTCGTGGCGCTCGGAGCGCTGGCCGCTCCGACGCCGGGGCTGGACGGCGTGCGCATTCAGGGCGTGGGCCTGCAGTCCATCCAGGGCGACATCCGCTTCATCGATGCCGCCCAGCGCATGGGTGCGCGGGTGCATGGCGGCGCCAATTGGCTGGAGGTGCAGCGCGGTGCCTGGCCCCTCAAGGCCATCGACCTCGACTGCAACCACATGCCCGACGCGGCGATGACCCTGGCGGTGATGGCGCTGTACGCCGATGGACCGAGCCTGCTGCGCAACATTGCCAGCTGGAGGGTCAAGGAGACCGACCGCATCGCCGCCATGGCGTGCGAGCTGCGCAAGCTCGGCGCGCAGGTGGAAGAAGGCCCCGACTGGCTGCGCGTGAGCCCGCTGCGGTCCCCGGACCAGTGGCGTGCCGCCAGCATCCACACCTACGACGACCACCGGGTCGCGATGTGCTTCTCGCTGGCCGCGTTCAATCCGGCAGGCCTGCCGGTGCGCATCCAGGACCCGCGCTGCGTGGCCAAGACATTTCCCGAATACTTCGAAACGCTGTTCGCGGTCACGCATGCCGCGCCGGCGCGGATTCCGGTGCTGTGCATCGACGGTCCTACCGCCTCGGGCAAGGGAACCGTGGCCGCGGCGGTGGCCCAGCAGCTCGGCTATCACTTCCTCGATTCGGGTGCCATGTATCGCACCACCGCCCTGGCCGTGATGCGCGCCGGTGTCGCCATCGAATCCTCCCAGGAACCGGGCATCGCCGCCCTCGCGCGCGCCCTGCCCGTGCACTTCGACGCTGGCCGCATCTGGCTGGCGGGCGACGACGTCACCAATGCCATCCGTGCGGAAGACGTCGGCATGAACGCGTCGCGTGTGTCTGCGATGCCGCAGGTGCGCGAGGCGTTGATCACGCTGCAACACGGTTTTCGCCGGCTGCCGGGTCTGGTGGCGGACGGGCGCGACATGGGCACGGCGATCTTTCCCGGTGCCGCGCTCAAGGTGTTTCTCACCGCCAGCGCCACCGTGCGTGCCGAGCGGCGGCATAACCAATTGATTTCCAAGGGCGTTTCTTCTATAATGTCCGACCTTCGCGCCGACTTGGAGGCGCGCGACGCGCGCGACGCCAGCCGCAGCGTCTCGCCGCTCAAGCCTGCCGAAGACGCCCTGGTGCTGGACAACTCCCTGCTGACGGTCGACGAAACCGTCGCGCAGGTGGTGGCCTGGTGGCAGGCTCGCCAGCCGTTCTGACCTGGGGTCAGCCGGCTGGTCACAAGACCCGCACGGCTCCTTTCGCGCTTTCCTGCGCCCCGGCCGGGCGGACGTTGCAACCTCAACCCCGCGGCGCGATGCCGTACACACCTCCTCGCTCAGTCATAGCAACACCGGCAATGGTGCCGGTGGAAACCTGAGCGTGGACAAGGAACTACATGTCTGAATCTTTTGCCGCCCTGTTCGAAGAATCGCTGCAACGCACGGAAATGCGTCCCGGCGAGGTCATCACTGCTGAAGTGGTGCGCGTCGAGCACAACTTCGTGGTCGTCAACGCCGGCCTGAAATCCGAAGCCTATGTGCCGATCGACGAGTTCAAGAACGACCAGGGCGAGATCGAAGTGCAGGTGGGCGACTTCGTGTCGGTCGCCATCGGCTCGATCGAAAACGGCTATGGCGACACCATCCTGTCGCGCGACACCGCCAAGCGCCTGGCCTCGTGGCTGGCGCTGGAAAAGGCCCTGGAATCGGG
>DAMCAL010000139.1:0-7262 GCA_032059585.1 Burkholderiaceae bacterium | reverse complement strand
TTCAGGTACTAGCGCTGAGAGGCGTGGAGGTTCGAGTCCTCTCCTGGGCACCAAGACACAAAAAAAGCCGCTGATGCATCATGCATCAGCGGCTTTTTTCTTGGGTGACGCCGGAGAGCGCAGGGCCGCAGCAGGCCAGCGCACTGCCCTGCCTGCTGCCCCCTGCCCTGCCCTGCACTTACTTGCGCATCAGCACCTTGAGGGCGTTTTGCAGCCGGCGCGCGCGCGCCTCGTCGCCGGCACTGGCCAGCACGCGGGCAGCGTCCTGCTCCCAGGTCTGTGCAGGTGAGGGGTCGTTGCGCCGCGTCAACAGCTGCAGTTGCAGCGCGCGCCGCGCCGACAGCTGCTCCGCCGGCGTGGGCACCTCGGCGGCAATCTCCAGACGCAACAGCGCGTCGGAGGCGTCGCCCTGCACAGGACCCGACAGGGCCTGCACCCAGGCACCGCGCCCCGCCGAGGACACCTTGCCGCCCAGCGCCTGCGCGGCCGGAATCTGCGCCGCGTCGCGGCTCTTCCACGCGTCCATCAGTTGTGCCAGCGCTTCGCCGTGCGCCTGTGCAGCGAGCTTGCGCAACGTGGCCTGTGCCTGCTCCATGGCTTCGCGCTGCGCACGAAACGCAGCGTCGCCCAGGCGCGGGCCGCGGTCGTACGACTGCTCTCCCCGGTCGCGGCCCCTTCCCCATGCGTCGTCGCGCGGACGGCGTTCGCCGCCACGGTCGTGCCGCTCGCCCGGACGGAACGCGCGGCTGTCGTGCGCCGGGCCAGGCTTGCGCGCGCCGGGGCGGTCGTCGCCCCGCACCGCCACCACGGGCCGCGCAGGCGCGGGCGACGGAGCCGGCGCCGCATCGGCCGTGCTCGCGCCTTCTTCTTGCCCGGCCTCGTCGGGTGCGGACTGGTCGCTTGCGGCCACACCCTCCTCGGGCACTACCGTTTTCGTAGCACCTTCCGCTTGCTGCGCCTGCGCGGGAGCCGCTTTTGCCTCAGAAGCGGCGCCATGCTGCTCGCGCAGCGCCGTGTCCAGCGCCGCCATGGCGGAGCGGATGCGCTGCACATCCCCGGACGCATTGGCGGCTTCGAGCGCCTTGGATGCTTCCAGCACCGCCCGGTCACGCGCACCCAACTGTGCGGCGTCCTGCTCGCGCGCGGCGCTCTTGCGGGCGAAGGCCTCGTCGATAGGTTTGCGGAACGCGTCCCAGAGCTTTTGTTCCTGGCGCCGGTCCAGAGGCACCGCCTGCGCCTCGGCCTGCCACCGCTGCTGCAATGCCTTGACGGCATCGATGCGCAGCGGGTTCGCTTCGCCGAGGGCGGACGCTTCCTCGATCATGGCGTGGCGCTGGGCCAGGCTGGCCTTCTGGGCGGCCGCCAGGGGCGCCCCGGCCTCCGACAGCGCCTGCTTCCACAAGGGCTGCAATTCGGCGAACACCTTCTCGCTGAGATGCCCGCCCGAGCGCCAACGCTCCCCGAACTGGTGCAGCACGCGGCTGGCCGCCTTCCAGTCGTTCGAGGGCGTGGACGCCTGTTCGGCCGTCCAGGCCTTGACCTCGTCGATGAGGGCCATGCGCTGGGCACGATTTTGTGCGCTTTCCGTGCGCACCTTGTCCAGCCACGCTTCCACCACCTTGTGCGCGTTGTTGCAGGCCTCGTCGAAGCGCTTCCACAGCGCATGGTTGGCCGGCGCGCCCTGGTCCGCCTGCTTCCACTGCTCGCGCAGCTGGCGCAGGGTCTCCTGCATTTTGCGCCCGCCCAGCGCCTGACCTTCCGGGCGCTGCACCAGCGCCTCGGCGCGCGCCACGAGCTCTTCGCGGACCTGATCGGCGCTCCAGCGCTGCCAGCCCTGGAGCTCACCGGCCGCAACCAGGGCAGCATGCACCTGCTGCTCCAGCTCCCCGCCGATCAGCTTGCCGTGCACCTTGAGCACGCCCCGCAACGCAGTGGCAGCGCCAGCGCTGGCCTTGCCGTGGCCCTGCGCTGTCTCTTCCTGCAGCTTGGTGAGCGCCTCGCGCACGGCGGCCTCGGCGGCTTCGCGCTGTGCGGGATCGGCTTTGGGCCGGGCCGGCGCCGCCGGCGGGCGGATCGCAGCCTTCTCGGCCTCGGTGGGCACTCCGCGGGCCTGCCGCAGTTCGTCCGCCCACACCGGAACCGAGGGCAGCGGCGCGGCTGCGTCCTCGGACGCAGCGACGGTCTGGCTCAACGCCAGCTGGAACGCCTCCCAGACCACCAGCAACTGCGCGCGCGAGCTTTCGAGCTGCGCGGGAAAGCGGGGCTCCACGCTGGCCCAGGCGTCGTCCCCCGACAATTCCAGCGCCTGCGCCTGCCAGCGCTCGACGTCGGTGTTCAACAGGGGCAGTGCAGCCTGGGCGTCACGCCACGGCTTGGTGGACAGCACCTCGATGCGCTGGGCCAGCAGCACCGCCGCTTCACGCTGCACCTGCACGCGGTGCTGCAGGTCCTCGATGGTCTTGACGCGCTCGGCCAGCCGCGCCTTGAGCTGCGACAGCGGCTCACGGGACAGGGGTGCGCCTGCACGGGCGGCGTCGCGCTGCCAGGCCATCGCGTCGGCGATGTTCAGGCGCGGGGCCGCCAGCAAGCCTTCGGCCTTGGCAGCCCATTCGGCCGCCATCGCCTCTTGCGCCTGGGCGCGGCGAAGCTCGTCGAGGCGCTCGCGCACCGGGCGCGCCGCACCCTTGTCGCGCGCGCTCAGCTCCTTGAACACCTCCTGCAGACGCTCGGCAGGAGGTTGCGTGGCCAGCCACTCACGCACGCGGGACGCACGTTCGCCCGACGTGGCCGCCGAGAACGCGCCCCCGGTGAGCGCGTCCAACGGATGCGGCTCGCTGGCCTTGGACGGGGTCGGAGGGGTTTCTGGGGCGTCGGACATTTTGCTGCGGGGGGAAAAGGGAAACATGGTTCTCGCGAGGGGGAGAGTGCCACGCGCCAGTTTCGCCGCGCGGCACGGACGCGGCGGAGAAGCCGCGCCAGAAGGTTGCTATTTTGGCCCGGTTTTGCGCACGGGCCCGTCGCGGTGCCCGGACGGCAGGGAATTGGCCTGCACCGACAACATGGATTGTCGACCTTCCCACTGCACCCCATGCCTGGATCTGCCGGCAACGGCGGCCGGGCGGCCGACCCAGCCAGGCCTCGTCAGCCGGCTCTTGGCACTGCCGACCAAGGCAACGCACCCTTCTATATAGAGACACGGACAGCGCCCTCAAGGCATGCCACGCAAAGCGCAGCGCCAGGACGTCGCCAAGCGCTCGCGTGCGCGCCGCTGCACCTTCCCAAAAGGTAAGCGAACGAAAAACTCGGAAAAAAGAAAACCCGGCGTGGGCCTCTGCCCATCGCCGGGTCCGATGGCGGACGCAGGCCGTCCATGTGTCACCGATTTTTCGCACCAAGGGAGAGTCTTGTCCCCTGTGCGGAAGGCAAAAGATTGCCTCCATGGAGCGCTAAGCAAAATGGCCCCGCGGCCCAGCTCTGCAAGAGCGCAATGCCCGGCCGCAGCCAGACAACGCCAGATTAGCCATGCCGGTGTGAACAGGCGAGTGTTCTTGCGCAATGACACAACCGTTGCGCTCGGGCAGCACTGCTGCTGTCCCCTCACCGCAGCGACACGCGCAAACGTTAAAAAACGGTTTTTTCTGGCGTTGAACACAGCCTTCATATTATTTTTTTGTATCAACTTCCATTTCATTAGTGTTGACGTTGAATTTGAGCCCCTTCTAGAATCCGCCAGCTTCACGACGGTACTCCGTAAAAACCCTAGCCCCGCCGATCCCCGGCTTCGATGGTCCGCAAGTTTCCGATGCGCCGCGCGCACGGCACGGACCTGCATGGCAACCCAGTCCAGGCGAGCACGCCTGGCCCACAACCGAGTCTCTCCCGGCCGCCCCAGGTGGCGCCGCGCTTCGCCGGGACTCCTTGTTTGGTGTGAGCAGAAAGAGGACAAGCTATGACAGCGTCTGAAAAAGTGGTCGCCGGTGCCCGCACCTTTGCCGCCGATATCGTCAGCGGCTTCATCGAAGTCACCCACAGCAGCTTTGCGCTGCTCGGCCTGGCCGTGGCGTTCGCCGCGATCACGCTCACGGCCCGGCCCGACCTGCGCCAGGCGGGCGAGGACTACCTGGTGGGCTGGCTGCAGTCGCGCCAGCCCGTGGCGGTGGTCGCGCAGGAGGTGGTCGTGCAGGAGGCGCTGGAGCCGGTGCCGACCGACCGCCCCATCGCGATCAACCCCAAGGAGTTGCCGCGCGAGCAGGCAGCGGTGGCCTACTGGCTGAGCAAGAAGTACCGCGTCGCACCCGAGCCCGTGGCGGCGCTGGTGACGGAGGCGTACCACATCGGCAAGCGCACCAAGCTCGACCCGACCCTGATCCTGGCCATCGTGGCGATCGAGTCCAGCTTCAACCCCTTCGCCCAAAGTCCCGTCGGTGCCCAGGGCCTGATGCAGGTGATGACGCGCGTGCACACCGACAAGTACGACAGCGTGGGGGGGCACCTGCAGGCTTTCAACCCGCTGACCAACCTGCGCGTGGGCGTGAAGGTGCTGCAGGAGTGCATCGCCCGCGCCGGGTCGCTGGAGGGGGGCCTGCGCTACTACGTGGGCGCAGCCAACCTGCCCGACGACGGCGGCTACTCGGCCAAGGTGCTGGCCGAGCATTTCCGCCTGCGCCAGGTGGCGGGCGGGCGCGCTGCCAGCCCGGCGCCGGCTCCCGCCACCACGCCGGTGCTGTCGACCAAGGCGCCAGCAGAAACTTCGCCCACCGGGCCGTCGGCGGCGGCTGCTGCCAACACCGAAAAGGTGGCGATGCTGGCCGGCGTCTGAGCGCTGGCGCACGGAATGGCTGGGCTACACTAGCCCGGTACGCGACTGGCGATAGGCGCGGCGCTTCTTGCAAGCGCCGCCGCTGACGTGGAAACCTCGCAGGCAACCCTTCCGTTGCCCGCCAACCACTGGGAAGCGTGCCGCGCGGGCGGCCTGGCCGCCTTGACTGCGCGATCCGTCGTTCGCCTGGGCAGCCCTTGGACGCCAAGGGACACACGTTCACCGCACTGCCATCCATGTACCAACGCAACATCCTTGTCGAACAAACCGATCCCGAGGTGTGGGCCGCCATCCAGGCCGAAGACCGCCGCCAGGAAGAGCACATCGAGCTGATCGCCAGCGAAAACTACGCCTCGCCCGCCGTCATGGCTGCACAGGGCTCCCAGCTGACCAACAAGTACGCCGAGGGCTACCCCGGCAAGCGCTACTACGGCGGCTGCGAGAACGTGGACGTGATCGAGCAGCTGGCCATCGACCGCATCAAGCAGCTGTTTGGCGCCGAAGCCGCCAACGTGCAGCCCAACTCGGGCTCGCAGGCCAACCAGGCCGTGCTGATGGCGTTTTGCAAGCCCGGCGACACCCTCCTGGGCATGAGTCTGGCCGAAGGCGGCCACCTCACGCACGGCATGCCGCTGAACATGAGCGGCAAGTGGTTCAACGTGGTCTCGTACGGCCTGGACGAGCGCGAAGAGATCGACTACGAGGCGAT
Source organism: Burkholderiaceae bacterium (assembly GCA_032059585.1). Taxonomy (GTDB): domain Bacteria; phylum Pseudomonadota; class Gammaproteobacteria; order Burkholderiales; family Burkholderiaceae_C; genus Melaminivora. The sequence continues at coordinate 1,734 of DAMCAL010000139.1, read as the reverse complement.
GGAGGCCAAGGCGCGCGAGCACAAGCCCAGGGTCATCATCGCCGGCGCCTCGGCCTACGCGCTGCGCATCGATTTCGAGCGCTTCGCGAAAATCGCCAGGGAAGTGGGCGCCATTTTCTGGGTGGACATCGCGCACTACGCCGGCCTGGTGGTGGCGGGCGAATACCCCAACCCGGTCCCTTACGCCGACGTGGTGACATCGACCACGCACAAGAGCCTGCGCGGCCCGCGCGGCGGCATCATCCTCATGAAGGCCGAGCATGAGAAGGCACTCAACTCGGCCATCTTCCCCGGCCTGCAAGGCGGCCCGCTGGAGCACGTCATCGCCGCCAAGGCCGTGGCCTTCAAGGAGGCACTGGAGCCCGGCTTCAAGCAGTACCAGCAGCAGGTGGTGAAGAACGCCAGGGTCTTTGCCGACACGCTGATCGAGCGCGGCCTGCGCATCGTCAGCGGCCGCACGGAAAGCCACGTCATGCTGGTGGACCTGCGCGCCAAGGGCATCACCGGCAAGGAAGCCGAGGCCGCCCTGGGCAAAGCCCACATCACCATCAACAAGAACGCCATTCCAAACGACCCGGAAAAGCCCATGGTGACGAGCGGCATCCGCGTGGGCACGCCGGCCATCACCACGCGCGGCTTCAAGGAAGAGGAAACGCGCCAGACGGCGCACCTCATGGCCGACGTGCTGGAGAACCCGCACGACGAGGCGCACCTGGCGGCCGTGCGCGAGAAGGTGCACCAGCTCACCCGCCGCTTTCCGGTCTACCGCTGATTCGCAGGGGGCCGCGCGGTTTCTTGTGCCAAAGTCGCTGCCATGAAATGCCCGTTTTGCAGCCACCCGGACACGCAGGTCGCCGAGACCCGCGTGTCCGAGGACGGCACGCTGGTGCGACGCAGGCGCCGCTGCGCGGCCTGCGACAAGCGCTTCACCACCTACGAGCGGCCCGAGGTCAACTTCCCGTCCATCGTCAAGAAGGACGGCCGGCGCGTGGAATACGACCGCGCCAAGCTGCTGGGCTCGTTCAAGCTGGCGCTGCGCAAGCGGCCGGTGAGCACGGTGCAGATCGACAGCGCGCTGGAGCGCATCGAGGAAGAGCTGCTGCACCTGGGCCAGCGCGAGGTGCTGTCCAGCCGCCTGGGCGAGCTGGTGATGCGCGAGCTGAAGAAGCTGGACAAGGTGGCCTATGTGCGCTTCGCCAGCGTGTACCGCAGCTTCGAGGACATCGACGAATTCCGCGCGCTGGTGGACGAAGTGGGCGAGTGACGTGGCGCTACTTTTTTCATAGCGGCCTGCGCAGGCGGGGCGGGCGATGACGCCCTTTTTATCCCTGAAAACGTCAAGGGCCGCTGAACGCGGCCCTTCTTCTTTGGCGCTGCCCGGCGGCGAAAGTCAGCCCGCGCGCGCGCCGGCAATGGGCCCCACCGCCTGCACCACGTCGCCGCACTGCGCGCGGTGGCGCAGGGCGTGGTCCATCAGCACCAGCGCCAGCAGCGCTTCGGCGATCGGCGCGGCGCGGATGCCCACGCAGGGGTCGTGCCGGCCCTTGGTGACCACCTGCACGCTCTCGCCTTGCACGTCGATGGACTCGCGCGGGCTGATGATGGAGCTGGTGGGTTTGATGGCGATCGTCGCCTCGATGTCCTGCCCGGTGCTGAGCCCGCCCAGGATGCCGCCGGCATGGTTGCTGGCAAAGCCCTGCGGCGTGAGCGAGTCGCCGTGCACCGTGCCGCGCT
>DAMCAL010000138.1:0-7309 GCA_032059585.1 Burkholderiaceae bacterium | reverse complement strand
AGCAGCGCATCGTGCTGGACGACGACTTCTACCTGTGGGACACGCCCGGCATGCTCTGGCCGCGCATCGTGGTGCCGCAGAGCGGCGAGCGCCTGGCCGCCAGCGGGGCCGTGGGGCGCAATGCCTATGACGAGCAGGAGGTGACGCTGGCGCTGCTGGGTTACCTCAAGCACCACTACGCGGCGCTGCTGGACGCGCGCTACCGTCTGGGCCTGGAAGCTGCGGACATCGCGGCGCTGCACGACGACGAACTGCTCGAGCGCATCGCGCGCAAGCGTGGCGCGGTGATGGCCGGCGGGCGGCTGAATTTGCAAAAGGCCGCCGAGATCGTCCTCACCGACCTGCGCGGCGGCGCCATCGGCCGGGTGACGCTGGAGACGCCCGCCGAGTACCAGGTGTGGCTGGCCGCCGCGGCCGAACACGAGCGCGAGCGCGCCGCGCGCAAGGCCGAACAAAAGAAACGCGACGAGCGCCGCGCCCGCAACACGGGCGGCTGAAGCTCACCAGACCAGCGGCTCGGCCGCATCGTCCCAGAACACGATGCGCCGCCACTCCTGCAGGCGCGATGTGGCGCAGTGGTGCACGTCCGGCCCTGCGCCCTTGCGCAGCAGCGCCAGGTAACCGGCCGCCGTGGCCACGGCCAGCACGGGAGTGCCGGCCAGCGTAGCCCCCGCCACGCACTGCACGGCCCCGCCCACGTGGTGGCGCCACAGTGGCTGGCCATCCTCAGACGATCCCTGCAGATCCCCCAGCGTGTCGCCGCACACGATGGCGCCGGGCAGGCGCGCGCACCGTTCGGCGGCGGGCGCGGGGCCGGCGACGGCAGGGGTGGCGCGCCACGTTTGCAGGTCGACCTGCCAGCACTGCAGCCCGTGCGCCCCCTGTACCCACGCCTGCAGGCTGCCGTCCGGCAGCCACTGCACCGAATGCACCGGCTGCGCATGCCGCAGCGCGTGGGCCGCGTAGGCGTGCGGCGCAAACGCGAAGCGGCGGTGAACCCGCTCGGCCAGGTCGGCGTCGCCCCAGGCGTGCAGGCCGCGCACCAGGCGCAGCACGGCGGGTGCCTGGCGCTCGCGGGGATCGGCAGGCAAGAACGCGTGGGGCGGGGGCGGCGTGCCGTCGGCCCAATGCGCGCGCACGGCCGTGGCGTGTGCGCGCGCTGCCGTCTGCCACTGGCGCGACAGCTCCAGCACCCCCGGGCCGAGCGCTTCCAGGTCGGACGTGCCGGGTGCGTAGGGCGGTGCGCAGGCCAACGTCGGCAGCGGCGCGTCGGGCGCCGCCTCCCAGGCGCACGCCCGCTCACGCGCATCGGCCGCCAGCAGCTGCTCCCGAACCTGGGTGAAGAGGGCCAGCAGGTGCGCAACGTGCAGGGCGGCGTCGGCAGGCAGGGGCACGCGGCGCTCGCTCTGGCGCTGGCTGTAGCTCAACGCCAGGCCGGGCGGGTGGACGGCCCCGGGCGCGGGCGGGGCGTCCGGCGCCAGCAACTCGATCTGGTAGCAAGCGTGTGCATCGTCCTCGGCATCGCCGGGCGCCTCAAGTCCATTGCGCCAGGCCAGCTTGAGCGCGCCGGGGTGCAGTGTGCCGGCCCGCACGGCCGGCTGGCGCGCGCTGACCCAGATGTCGCCGAGCCAGCAGCCGGCGCGCTCCGGGTCGCGCCAGTCGTTGTAGCGGGTGGTGAACAGCGGCAGGGCGATAAGCGCGGCCACCGCCTGCGCCGTGAGCGTCGCCTGCAGGCGCGCGCGTGCGGGCCAGCCGGCACGGCGCTCGGCCTCGGTGGCTTGCCAGTAGTCGTGAACGAGTGTGCACGCCTGCGCCAGCGCGGCGTGCACAGCGGTCGGAGCCTGGCCGTCCAGCGCTTGCCACGGGCCAGGCTGGGCCTGGGCATCCCAGGCGCGGTACTGCCGGAGCCATCCTTGCTGCGGAGTGAGACCGGCGTGCGAGCGCCACCGTGTCCAGGCGCGCGTGGTCCAGTGCGCCGCGCCGGGCGGGGCGCTGCCGGGCAGGGCCAGCCAGAACTCCCAGCGTTTCCACACCGTGATGAACAATCCGTCGTGGAATGCATCGCCGTCGGCATCCACGTGGCCGCGGGTGATGAGAAAGTCGGTCTGGTCCCACCAGCCGGGTGCCTTGTGCCGGCTTTTGTCCGGCAGCGCGACGGCGATCAGCTGTTGCAGCGCCCCGGGGTCCAGCGCGGGCCCACCCCCGGCCGCCGCATCCGGCGCGGAAGCGGTCGGCAGGGGCAGCGTCGGGCGGGAAGGCGGCATGTCAAGGCCATCGTAGCCCGGGCACAGCGCGCCGTGCGCCCGCTCACCGCTCGTCGCGGGGTGCCGCGCCCTCGGCCGGCACGATCTTGCCGTCCTGCACGTACTGGTGGTACTGGCCGTTCGTCAGGGCCGCCTGTCCGGCAGAGCCATCCGGGGTGGTCCAGGACAGCGTAACGCTGTCGGCCGATGGGTTCAGCTCCACGCGCCCCTCGGGGATCGCGACCTCGGCGCCGTCGCCGGCCCGGTAGGTGACGTGTCCATGGATGGTCGCGCACTGCGCGGGATGCTGCAAAGGGGTGGAAGTCACGGGTTTTCTCCTGAAGGGGACGGGGCGCGGCGCTCGGACGGCTGCGGTGGTGCGTCGCCGTTGACGGTCTGCTGGGCCAGCGGAATGCCCCACAACACCACCAGGCCCAGCACACAGCTGAGCGCTGCCATGCCTTCGAGCCCGAGGCCGGCGGCGGTGCCGATGGCGGCGGTGAACCAGATGCCTGCTGCCGTGGTGAGGCCCTCGACGACCTCCTTCTTGTCACGCTTGAGGATGGTGCCAGCGCCGAGGAAGCCGATGCCCTGGACGATGCCCTGGATCACGCGGCTGTTGTCCTTCGGGTCGATGCCCGCCTGCGCCGCGGCGAGCACGAACATGGCAGCGCCCATGGAAACCAGCATGTGCGTGCGCAGACCCGCGGACTTGCCGGCGCGCTCACGCTCCCAGCCCAGCAGCCCCCCCAGCGCGGCGGCAACGCCCAAGCGCAGGACCACGCGGGCCGTGGACTCGGCATCGATGGAGCTGGACAGCTCTTGCGCAACAGTGGCCATGACTTGGCCCCACCAATCGTTCATGGGAGGGCGGGTGCGCGCACAGTGGCGGGCTCGGTCGTGAAGGGAGTGGGCAGCATCGGCATGGCGAGCATTCTGTCGCGGACCGTTTGTCCAGCTCCAGCGGCGAGCGTCCGCTGACGGGGTAGGACGGAGCCGCAGTGCGCTGACTTGGCGGTACATGCCGGCGGCATGCGTTCCTGGCGCAGCCAGCTCAAACGCACGCCCTGGGGTGGCCTTCCACTACCGGCGATGGCGACCCGGGAGTCGCGCCGCAGGCGTTGCGTCAGGGGCCGATGCGCAGAGGCAGCGCGGTGCCCGTCAGGCAACGCACCAGGGCAGGCTGAGAACGCGCGCCTGCCAGTCGCGCAGGCACGCAGGCACCGCGGCGCCGGTGCTGCCGGAACCAGGGGGCCAGCGCAGCCCGCTGTGCAGCACCAGCGGGCGTCCGTCGCCAGGATGCGGCACCGTGAGCTGCCAGGCGTGCAGCCACAGCCGCTGCTGGCCCAGGCGGGCGGCCCACCAGCGGTTGAGCGGGCCCTTGCCGTGCGTGGCGTCGCCGATGATCGGATGGGCGATGTGCTTGAGGTGGCGACGGATCTGGTGGCGCCGCCCGGTGGTGGGCTCGGCCAGCACCAGCGACGCCCGCGTGACAGGAAAGCGGGCGTCGCTGGGTTCGGGCAGTTCCAGCCGCGCCAGGCAGCGCAGCCGGGTATGCGCTTCCTGTACGGGCGCGTCGGGCAGTGCGTCATCGGGGCGCAGGGCGTGGTCCACATCGGCCTGCGCCGGCGCCCAGCCACGCACCAGGGCCAGGTAGCGTTTGGTCACCCGGTGCCCGGCGAACGCATCGCACAGGCTGCGTGCCGCCTGCAGGTGCAGCGCCATGACCAGCACACCGCAAGTGCCCTTGTCGAGCCTATGCACGGGATAGACATGCCGGCCCAGCTGGTCGCGCACCGCCTGCAGGGCGAAGCGGGTCTCGCCCGCGTCCAGACCTGTGCGGTGCACCAGCCAGCCGGCGGGCTTGTACACGGCGACCAGGTCCGCGTCGCACCACAGCAGCGGCAGCCCGCCCCCCTGTGCCGACAGCACCTAGAAACCGCGCCCCGGCGTCAGCTGGATGGTGCCCAGGCCCGGGTCGTGCGGCTCGGCGCGCACGGCGAGCCAGTAGACCCACAGGCCACGCAGCCACGCGCCCAGGTAGATGATGGACACGGTGAAGATGCCCCACTGGCCGGTATGCCAGGAGGCGTAGAACCAGAACGGTTGGCCCAGCAGTCCGAAGACGCAGGCCCAGCGGCGCGACTGGAGGCTGCGCGCCTGAGACAGCCAGGCGGCCGCGGCACCCAGCAAGGCGATGGCAATCTGGTCGATACCCATGGCGAGGCCCTCGATCAAGTGGTGGGATGGTGGTGGGAGACAGCAGATGGTAACTGGATATTCATCCAGTTTTTTCGGGCCGCGTGCGGGGCGCTCCTACAGGGCCAAGGCGCGGGCGATGGCGACGCGCAGCCTGTCGTCCCCCTAGGGTTGCGTGCTGGGCAGCCGGCCCCGGCCCGTGCATGGCGCACGGGCCGCACCATGCAAAGGAAGCTGAACATGAGCCAAACCGATCTGCGCGAAACCGTGCGGGATGTCATCGCATACGACGATGCGCGCGAGAGTGCGCCCTTCGAACACGAATTCACGCTGCTGGCGGGCCTGGGGCTGATCGCCTGCGCGTTCATCACCCCGTCGCGCACCCGGGCGGTGCTGCATGCGCTGGCGGGCGGCGCGCTGTTGCTGCGCTCGGCCAGCGGCCGCGACGGCATGCGCAAGTGGGTGCGGGAAGAGCCGCGCACGCCGCCGCGCAGCCGGGTGCTGGTGACGCCCTGACCGGCGGGTGCCACGCCGGCGGCGTGCCGGCGTCGGTCGGTTGTTGCAGGGCGCGGCGGAGCTGTCGGTGGCAGGGTTCTCATGGGGGTCTCCTCGTCGTCGCCGGTCCTGGTCTTCTACCCGTGACGCCTCGGGGGCCAAAGCCTTTCACTGAGCGCAAGCGCGTAAAAAAAAGCAAGAGGACGGGACGTTTGTAGGACGATCATGGAAGGCCCCTGCAGCCGCGTTTGTAGGAGCGCAGCGCGACGCGCTGTGCTGTCGGCCTTTGGCCACACCCGATGGCGCTGCCGCACAATCGCGCCGTATGACGAACCCTTCTCGCGGCCCCATCTTCCCGCTGTCCCTCATTTCTCCGCCCTCGATCGACGACCCGGATCCGCTCGTCCTCTACCACGGTCGCTGCGCCGACGGCTTTGCGGCGGCGCTGGCCGCTTGGCGGTTCTACGGCGGCGCGGTGGAATGCGTGGGCCTGACGCACGGCCAAGCGCGCAGCGTGGACGATCTGCCGCCGCTGGCCGGCCGTGCGGTCTACATCCTCGACTTTGCCTTCGGCCCCGAACTGCTGGGCGCCATCGACGCCCAGGGCGCCCGGCTGGTGCTGCTGGACCACCACAAAAGCGCGGCCGAACAGCTCCAGGGATTTGCCTGCCGCTGCGGCGCCGTGCATTTCGACATGCACAAATCCGGCGCGCGGCTGGGTTGGGAGTACTTCTTCGCCGATGCGCCGCTGCCGGACCTGGTGCGTTTCGTCGAGGACCGCGACCTGTGGACCTGGCAGTATCCCGAGACCGCCGGCTTCGTCGCCGCGCTGGACCTGGAGCCCTTCGACTTCGCGCGCTGGAGCGCCATCGCCGACTTCGACGCCAGCGCCGTGGCCGCCTTCGTCGCCCGCGGCCAGGCCATGGACGAGAAGTTCCGGCATCTGGCGCAGGACGTGGCGCGCGCCGCGCGGCCGCTGGTGTTCAACGGCCATGAAGGGCTGATGGTCAATGCGCCGGGCGCCTTCCACAGCCTGGTGGGTGACCTCGTGTCGCAGCGCAGCGGCACCTTCGCGCTGATGTGGAGCGTGGCCGAGGACGGCCAGGTCAAGGTCGGCCTGCGCTCGCAGCGCGGCTTCGACTGCTCGCCGCTGGCGGTGAGCATGGGCGGGGGCGGGCACGCCCAGGCCTGCGGCTTTCGCCTGCCGGGCGAGCGGCTGCCCGAATTGCTGGCCGGCGCCTTCCAATCGCCTTGATGGTAAAAAAGGCGTCAAACGCTTGTTGGACAAGCGCGAGTAGCTATCATTTTTGAGTAGGCTGGCCGCCGCAGCCACGTTGCGGTCAACCTTTTTCCCAACTTTCCTTCGCACCAGCGCACCGGCACCATGAACGCACCCAACCCTTCTTCCGCCTCTTCCCGTCCCATCCGGATCGGTATCGTGGGCTACGGCAACCTCGGCCGCGGTGTCGAGGCCGCCGTGGGCCGCAACCCCGACATGCGGGTGGCGGGCATCTACACCCGGCGCGACCCTTCCAGCCTCACCCCGCTGTCGGACGGCGTGCCGGTGCACCGCATGCAGTCGCTGGCGGAGCACCGGGATCGGCTGGACGTGCTGGTGCTGTGCGGCGGCTCCAAGGACGACCTGCCCCAGCAGAGCCCGGAACTGGCCGCGCACTTTTGCCTGGTGGACAGTTTCGACACCCACGCGCGCATCCCTGCGCATTTCGCGGCGGTGGACGCCGCCGCGCGGGCCGGCAACACCACGGCGCTGATCTCCGCCGGATGGGACCCGGGCATGTTCTCGCTCAACCGCCTGATGGGCGAGGCGCTGCTGCCCGATGGCGCGACCTACACCTTCTGGGGCAAGGGGCTGAGCCAGGGCCACTCGGACGCCATCCGCCGCGTGCCGGGCGTGGCGGGCGGGGTGCAATACACCATCCCCGTGGACGAAGCGGTGGAGCGCGTGCGCGCAGGCGGCCGGCCCGAGCTGTCCACACGCGAGAAGCACCGGCGCGAATGCTTCGTGGTGCTGGCCGAGGGCACGCAGCAGGACGCCGTGCGCCGCGACATCGTCGGCATGCCGCACTATTTCGACCAGTACGACACCACGGTGCATTTCATCGACGCCGAGACGCTGGCGCGCGAGCATGGCGCCATGCCGCACGGCGGCTTCGTGATCCGCAGCGGCAACACCAGCGCCGAGCACCAGCAGGTGGTCGAGTACCGCCTGAAGCTCGACAGCAACCCCGAGTTCACCGCCAGCGTGCTGGTCGCGTACGCCCGCGCGGTGCACCGCCTGCACCAGGCCGGCCAGCATGGCTGCAAGACGGTGTTCGACGTGGCGCCCGGCCTGCTGTCGCCGCGCAGCGCGG
>DAMCAL010000137.1:0-7337 GCA_032059585.1 Burkholderiaceae bacterium | reverse complement strand
CCTACTACAACATCGAAGGGCGGCAGAACATCAGCATGTGGATTCCCGTGGACCCCGTGCCGCGTGCCTCCACGCTGGAGTTCGTCGCCGGATCGCACCGGGGGCCGTGGCTGATGCCGCGCACCTTCATGGACAACGAGGCCCAATGGTTTCCGGAAGGCAGCCTGCAGGACCTGCCGGACATCGAGGCCGACCGCGCGGCGCACCCCATCCTGGGCTGGGAGACCACGCCTGGCGACGTGGTGTGCTTCCACATGCTCACGCTGCATGGCGCCGGCGGCTTCGAGGGGCCGGGGCGGCGGCGGGTGTTCTCGGTGCGCTTCGCGGGCGAGGACACGCGCCATGCGCCGCGGCCCTGGAAGACTTCGCCCGAATTTCCCGGGCTGCAGGACGAGCTGCCCGCGGGCGCGCCGCTGGCACACCCGCTGTTTCCCCTGCTCGTCGGCTGAGCCTGCCTGCTCGCCTGCCCACCCGCCATGCACCGCTTCGACCTGCATGCCGTCATGCCGACGCCCTGGAAGGACGGGGGCGGCACCACGCAAGAGCTGGCGTGCTGGCCGCCGGGCGCGGCAGCCGGCGCATTCGACTGGCGCATCAGCGTGGCGCGCATCGAGCGCGCGGGGCCGTTCTCGACATTTGAGGGCGTGGACCGGCAGATCATGCTGCTGGGCGGCGACGGCGTGCACCTGCGCGGCCCGGCGATCGACCGGCGGCTGGACACGCCGGGGCAACCCTTTGCCTTTGCCGGCGAGGCGCCCGTGCACTGCACCCTGCTCGGCGGTGCCAGCACGGACTTCAACCTGATGCTGCGCCGCGGCGCCTGGCGCGGGCAGATCGCCCTGGTGCAGGAGGGCGCGCCCGGCGGGTCAGTGCCACCGGCCGGGTTGTGCCTGGTGCTCGCCGGTATCTGGCAGGGGCCCGACGGGAGAGAGCTGACCGAAGGGCAGGGCTGGTGGTGGTGCGGCGGCGCTCCGCCTGCGTGGCCGCGGCCCGCGCCGGGAGCACAGGGCCCGGGCACGCTGTTGCGGGTGGCCATGCACCCCTGCACTTTATGAATGAAATTGGCCTCCAGCGCTTGCTGGGCAAGCGCTGGCAGCTATCAAAGGTGTAGTGATGAACTCTTTCGGCTCCTCTCTCCCCAGCGCCGACGGCGTGTGGTACGGCCTGCGGCTGGCCGACGGATTGGCGCGCGCCGATCTGCCGCTGGCCGCGGTGCCGCTGGCCGCGGGCGCGCCGGCCAGCGTGGTGGTGCACCAGGGGGACGTGCGCTGGGTGGGGCCCGACGACCAGGTGCCCACCCGGTTCGCCGGCCTGCCGCGGCACGCTGGCACAGGGTTGCTGGCCACGCCGGGCCTGGTGGACTGCCACACGCACCTGGTCTACGGCGGCCAGCGGGCCGGCGAATTCGCCATGCGCCTGGCCGGTGCCAGCTACGAGGACGTGGCGCGCGCCGGCGGCGGCATCGTCAGCAGCGTGCACGCCACCCGGCAGGCGAGCGAGGACGCGCTGTATGCCGCCGCGCTGCCGCGCCTGCAGTCCTTGCTCGACGAAGGCGTGTGCGCCATCGAGATCAAGTCCGGCTACGGCCTGGCGCTGGAGCACGAGCGCAAACAGTTGCGCGTGGCGCGGCGGCTGGGCGAGGCGCTGGGCGTCACGGTGCGCACCACCTTCCTGGGCGCGCACGCGCTGCCGCCGGAGTACGCGGGTCGCAGCCAGGCCTACGTCGATCTGGTTTGCAGGGAGATGCTGCCCGCGCTGCACGCCGAAGGGCTGGTGGACGCGGTGGACGTGTTCTGCGAGCGGATCGCCTTTTCCCTGCAGGAGACCGAACAGGTCTTCCAGGCTGCCGAGCGGCTGGGACTGCCGGTGAAGCTGCACGCCGAGCAGCTCTCGGACATGGGCGGGGCGCTGCTGGCGGCGCGCTTTCGCGCGCTGTCGTGCGACCACATCGAGCACCTGTCGCCGCAGGGCGTCGACGCCATGGCGCGCGCCGGCACCGTCGCCGTGCTGCTGCCCGGCGCCTTCTACACGCTGCGCGACACGCAGCGCCCGCCCATCGACGCGCTGCGCGCGGCGGGTGTGCCGATGGCTGTATCCACCGACCACAACCCGGGCACCTCGCCGGCATTGAGCCTGCTGCTGATGGCCAACATGGCGTGCACGCTGTTTCGCCTCACGGTGCCCGAGGCAGTGGCCGGCATCACCATGCATGCGGCGCGGGCACTGGGCCTGCAGGACACGCACGGGCTGATCGCGGCCGGTCGACCCGCCAATTTCGTGCTATGGCCCTTCGCCGACGCGGCCGAGCTGGCCTATTGGGTGGGCCAAAAGCCCGCGTGCACCATCGTGCGCCAAGGCCGCATCGTCCGCCGCGGCGCTGCGGAGGCCAGCTGATGGCGCCGCGGTTGTTCGCGCCCCATGCGCTGCTGCCCGACGGCTGGGCCTGCGACGTGCTGCTGCAGTGGGACGCGCACGGCGTCCTCACGCGCGTGCAGCCCGGCGCCACTGCCTGCGACGCGCCGCAGGCGGCGGGGCCCGTGCTGCCAGGCATGCCCAACCTGCATTCGCACGCCTTCCAGCGCGCGTTCGCAGGCCTGGCGGAGTACCGCGGCGCTGCGCAGGACAGCTTCTGGAGCTGGCGCAACCTCATGTACCGCTTCGCCGGCCGCATCACGCCCGAGCAGGTGCAGGCCATCGCCACCTGGCTGTACGTGGAGATGCTGGAGGCGGGCTACACCAGCGTCTGCGAATTCCACTACCTGCACCATGACGAGGACGGGCAGCCGTATGCCGACGACGCCGCCATGGCGCACGCGCTGCTGGCCGCGGCGCAGGCAGCGGGCATCGGCATGACGCTCCTGCCGGTGCTGTACCAGACCAGTGGTTTTGGCGGGCAGGCGCCGCGCGCGGACCAGCGGCGCTTCATTCGCAGCACCGACAACATGCTCTCGTTGTTGCAGCGCCTGGCGCCCGCCGCGCAAGCGTCGGGAGCGGTTTTGGGCCTGGCCCCGCACTCGCTGCGTGCAGTGCCCCCGGACAGCCTGCGCACCGCCGTCGAGGCGCTGCACGCTGCGCAGCCGCGTGCGCCGGTGCACATCCACATCGCCGAGCAGGAGCAGGAGGTGCGCGACTGCCTCGCCTGGAGCGGCCAGCGGCCCGTGCAGTGGCTGCTCGGGCATGCACCGGTGGACGCCCGCTGGTGCCTGGTGCACGCCACGCACATGACGAGCGGGGAATGCCGCGAGGCCGCGGCCACCGGCGCCGTGGCCGGCCTGTGCCCCACCACCGAGGCCAACCTGGGCGACGGCGTGTTTGATGCCGTGCAGTGGCAGGCAAGCGCTGGGGCGTGGGGCATCGGCTCGGACAGCCATGTCTGCGTGAACGCCGCCGAGGAACTGATGCTGCTCGAATACACCCAGCGCCTGGCGCGGCGGGGGCGCAACCTGCTGGCCACAGCCGCGCAACCCGAGGTGGCGACGGCCCAGTGGCTCGCCGCAGTACACGGGGGCGCACGCGCCTGCGGCCGGCCCGTCGCCGGCCTGGCCGTGGGCGAGCGTGCCGATTTCCTTGCACTCGACGCCGGGCACGTCGCCTTGTACGGCCTGTCGCCCCGGCAGATGCTGTCGGCCCATGTCTTCGCCAGCCACCGCACATCGGCCATCGCCGGCGTCTGGGTGGGCGGACAGCCCCGGGTTGCCAACGGGCGCCATGCGCTGCACCATCACGCTGCACACGCTTTCACCGCCGCGCGTGCGGCGCTGCTCACCTCGTCTGCATGACATGACCTCCGTTGCCGTCACCGACCGCCCCGCCTTCACCCTGCACCAGGGCACTGCGCCGCTGCTGGTGTCCATCCCGCACACGGGCACGCATGTGCCGCCCGCCATTGCCGCGCGCCTGAGCGACGAGGGGCGGGCGGTGCACGACACCGACTGGCACCTGAACCGCCTCTACGACTTCGCACGCGGCCTGGGAGCCACGCTGCTGGTGGCGACGCACTCGCGCTACGTCATCGACCTGAACCGCCCGCCCGACGATGCCAGCCTGTACCCGGGCCAGAACGTGACCGGCCTGTGCCCGGTCGACAGCTTCGACGAGCGGCCGCTCTACCCGGCGGGTGACGTCCCTTCTGCCGACGAGATCGGCGCACGCCGGGATGCGGTGTGGGCGCCGTACCACACGCAGTTGCAGGCCGAGCTCGAGCGTCTGCGGGCGGCCCATGGCGCGGTGGTGCTGTGGGAGGCGCACTCGATCCGCTCCGTATTGCCGCGTTTCTTCCCGGGCCGGCTGCCGGACCTGAACCTGGGCACCGCCGACGGAAAAAGCTGCGACCCGGCGCTGGCTGCGACGCTGATCGCCATCGCCCGGCAGACGCCTGGCTACAGCAGTGTGCTCAATGGACGTTTCAAGGGCGGGTACATCACGCGCCACTACGGCGACCCGCAGCAGGGGGTGCACGCGGTGCAGCTCGAGCTGACGCAGTGCAGCTACATGCGCGAGCAGCCGCCGTTCGAATACCTGCCAGCCGAGGCAACCCGCATCCAGCACGTGCTGGAGCAACTGCTGCGCGCGGCCCTGGCGTTCGCGCGCGGCGCGGCTGCGCGCTAAGCTAAAATCGCGGCCACCATGCAAGCCGCCGTCCGCTCCCTCGTTGCACAGGATTGCCCCGATGCTCCCTGGGGCTGGAGCGAGCGTTTTCGCATGCCGGTGTACAAGCCCGGCGCGCGGGTGCGCCATGGCGGCGCCTGGGAAACCGTGAGCCACATCGCGCTGCGGCGCCACGAGCTGGCGGTGTACCTGGTCGGCCGGCCCGAGCCGGTCGATCCGCAGCAGCTGGAAATCGAGCCGACGGTGTTCACCACCGTGCGCGTGCCCGCCTGAAGCGGGCGTAGCCCTCAGGCGCGCTGCGCCATGGCCTCGCCCAGGCGCACCACGCGCTGCGCCCCCCAGCCGGGCAGAAACTGCACCGCGCCACGCGGCAGCAGCAGCACCACGGTGGAGCCCAGCAGAAACCGGCCCATCTCCTCACCCTTGCGCAGCACGATCTGTTGATCGGCATAGTCCCTGCGCTGCAGGCGCCCGGTGCGTGGCGGGTTCACCTGGCCGTGCCAGACGGTGGCCATGCTGCCGACGATGGTCGCGCCCACCAGCACCAGCGCCATCGGGCCGAGTGGCGTGTCGAACAGGCAGACCACGCGCTCATTGCGCGCGAACAGGCCCGGCACGCCGCGCGCCGTCAGCGGGTTGACCGAAAACAGCGCGCCGGGGACATAGTCCATGCGCAGCAGCTTCCCGTCGCACGGCATGTGGATGCGGTGGTAGTCGCGTGGGCTCAGGTAGATGGTGGCGAAGCTGCCGTCCTGGAACGTGGCCGCCAGCGCGGCGTCACCGCCGAGAAGCGCGGTGGTGCTGTAGCGGTGGCCCTTGGCCTGGAAGATCTGGTCGTGCTCGATGGCGCCGAGCTGGCTCACCGCGCCGTCGACCGGGCACACCAGATCGGCCGCGTCGACCGGCCGGACACCCGGGCGCAGCGCGCGTGTGAAGAACTCGTTGAACGTGGCGTAGCTGGTGATGTCCGGGTTGGCTGCCTCGTGCATGTCCACGCGGTACCGCGCGACGAAACGCCGAATCGTGGCAGTCGTCAGCGCGCCTGCCCGCGCCGAGGCCAGCCGCCCGGCCAGCGCGGTGAGCGCCTGCTTGGGCAGCAAATACTGGGGAAGCACGGCGAGGCGATCGGACACGGGGCAGGGCTCCGGAGATGGGGTAAAGCGGGGCTGAAACGACTGCGGCTGATTGTAGGGGGCGCTTGCATGGTGCCGGCGGGGCGCCCACGGCGCGGATAATGCGCAGCTTTTTCGCGCACGCCGTCCGTGCTTTCGATGCCGCCGTTGCCTTCCGTCGACCCCTCTGCCAGCCGCCCTGGGCCGCTCGTGGCGCTGCGCCGTTTCGGTGCATGGCTGCGGCTTTTCTCGCCCCCACCCCTCGGCATTGACCGGCGCGAGCGCCTGCGCATGGCCGTGGGCACGGCGCTGTGCATCGCACTGGTGGCCCTGTGCGCGCATGGCCTCGAGTAGAGCCTGCCGACCCCCTGGATGGTCGCCTCCATTGGTGCCAGCGCGGTGCTGGTCATCGGGGTGCCGTCCAGCCCTTTGGCGCAACCCTGGCCGGTGCTCGCAGGCACGGCCCTGTCGTTTCTTATCGGCATCGGTTGCGCGGCGTGGGTGGGCCCCGTGGTGCTGGCCTGCGCCCTGGCCGTGGGGCTCTCAGTCGCGGCGATGCTAGCCGCGCGCTGCCTGCACCCGCCCGGAGGCGCGATGGCCTTGTTCGCCGTGCTGCATCCGCCAGAGGCCACCTTGCCGGCCATCGGCCCGCTGCTGCTGAACGTGACCGTGCTGGTGCTGGTGGCGATCGCCTACAACCGCCTGACCGGGCGCAGCTATCCGCACGTGCAGCAGGTAGCGCCCGGCGCGCCTGCCGCGGCCGGCAGCGGCTTCGTCTCGGCCGACCTGGACGCGGCCCTGGCGCACTACAACGAGGTGCTGGACGTGAGCCGGGCCGATCTGGAAGGGCTGTTGCACCTGGCGGGCCGGGCCGCATTCCGGCGCACCCTGGGCGAGTTGTGCTGCCGCGACATCATGTCTGCGCCGGTGCACGCGGTGGCCCCCGATGCGCCGCTGGCCGACGCCTGGGCACTGATGCGCCGCGAAGCCATCAAAGCCCTGCCCGTGGTCGGCCCGGACATGCAGCTGCTGGGCATCATCACCGTGGCAGATTTTATGCGGCTGGCGCAACTGGATGCCCACGAAGGCATGGGCCGCCGCCTGCGGCAGCTCATCCTGGGCCGGCCGAAGCAACCGGACAAGGTCGAGCAACTGATGACCAGCCCTGCGCAATGGGTCGCTGCCGCGCAGCCGGTCATGGACCTGGTGCCGGTGTTTTCCGAGGCCGGCCACCACCACTTCCCGGTGCTGGACGAGGCGGGGCATCTGGCGGGCATCCTGACCCAGACGGACCTGGTGCGTGCCCTCGCGCGCGCGGTAGCACGGCCGTAGCAACGGCGCTTGTCGCGCGATACAATTGCCCGGTTCAGCACAACGCCACGCCTGCTGCCTCCTCGAAGCCGCTCGTTGCCCCGGTGGTGCGCCGCTTCGGCCCTCTGCGCCTTCGGGCGCAGTGTTGTTTCAGCCTGGGGCAGCACCGTGCTTTACAGCGCGAAGGGCCCGCGTCATTCCCGGCCTACGAAGACTTCAGATGAGCGGCCCGCCGCGACCTCGTTTCCTATAACCATCATCATCCATGGCCAAAGAAGAACTCATCGAGATGCAGGGCAGCGTGAC
>DAMCAL010000136.1:0-7360 GCA_032059585.1 Burkholderiaceae bacterium | reverse complement strand
TCGATCTTGACCAGCTTGAAGCGGCCGTCGTACTCGGTCTCGAGCTTCTCCAGCACTGGGCCGAGCGTCTTGCACGGCCCGCACCAGGGCGCCCAGAAATCGACCAGCACCGGCACCTGCGAGGAGGCGGCGATGACCTCGGTTTCAAAATTCTCAATGGTGACGTCCATCATGTCTCGTAGTCCCTGCAGTGGCGCGCTGCGCCGGTTGTGCGTGCGTTCTCGGTGCGCCGATTGTCCGGCAAACCACGCGCCCGCCTAAAATCCTGCGGTTTCAGCCAGGTGTGCGCCATCGGCGCATTCCCACAGCACATGCAATCCATCCAGATCGGTGTGGTCATGGGCTCTTCCAGCGACTGGGAGACCATGCAGCACGCAGTGGCCGTCCTCGGGCAGTTCGGCGTGGGCCACGAGGCGCGCGTGGTCTCGGCCCACCGCATGCCCGACGACATGTTCGCCTATGCCGAAGGCGCCGCCGGGCGGGGCCTGAAGGCCATCATCGCCGGAGCCGGCGGCGCGGCGCACCTGCCCGGCATGCTCGCGGCCAAGACCGTGGTGCCGGTGCTGGGCGTGCCGGTGGCCAGCCGGCACCTGCAGGGCGTGGACTCGCTGCACTCCATCGTGCAGATGCCCCGGGGGGTGCCGGTGGCGACGTTTGCCATCGGCGCGGCCGGCGCGGCCAACGCGGCGCTGTTTGCGGTGGCCATGCTCGCCGGCGAGGACGCTGCGCTGCGCGCGCGCCTGGAGGCCTTCCGCGCCGAGCAGACGGCCGCCGCCCGCGCCATGGAATTGCCGCAGGTGGCCGCGCCATGACGCGCCTGCCGATCCTGCCGGGCGCGACGCTGGGCGTGCTCGGCGGCGGCCAGCTCGGGCGCATGTTCGCGCACGCCGCGCAGGCCATGGGCTACACCACGGCGGTGCTCGACCCGGATGTCGCCAGCCCCGCGGGCCGGGTCAGCCACCACCACATCCGCACCGGCTACGAGGACGCTGCCGGCCTGGCCGCGCTGGCGCAGGCCTGCGCGGCGGTGACCACCGAGTTCGAGAACGTGCCGGCCGGCGCGCTGGCGCAGCTGGCGCGCACGCTGCCGGTCTCGCCCGCTGCCTCCGCCGTGGCCATCGCCCAGGACCGGGCGGCCGAGAAGGCCCACTTCGTGCGCTGCGGCGTGCCGGTGGCGCCGCACGCGGTCATCGATTCGCCCCAGGCGCTGGCCGGAGCGGACGCGCAGCTGCTGCCCGGCATCCTCAAGACCGCGCGCCTGGGCTACGACGGCAAGGGCCAGGCGGGCGTTGCCACCCCCGCCGAACTGGCCGACGCCTGGCAGCAGCTGGGCGCCGTGCCCTGCGTGCTGGAGCAGCGCCTGGCGCTGGCGCAGGAATGCTCGGTGCTCGTCGCGCGCGGCGCCGACGGCACCCTGGTGCACCTGCCCGTGCAGCGCAACCTGCACCGCGGCGGCATCCTGGCGGTGACCGAGGTTTTTGAAGGAAATGTGCCTCAAGCGCTTGCTGAGCAAGCGCTGGCAGCTGCGAAATCGATAGCACACGGCCTGCACTACGTGGGCGTGCTGTGCGTGGAATTCTTCGTGCTGGACGACGGCCGCCTGGTGGTCAACGAGATGGCGCCGCGCCCGCACAACAGCGGCCACTGGAGCCAGGACGGCGCCGACGTCTCGCAGTTCGAGTTGCAGGTGCGCTGCATGGCCGGGCTGCCGCTGACGCAGCCGCGCCAGCACAGCCCCACCGTCATGCTGAACCTGCTGGGCGAGCTGTGGCGCCCCGGGGGCGATCCCGCGGCCGGCACCCCGCCGTGGGACCAGGTGCTGCGCCTGCCCGGCTGCCACCTGCACCTGTACGGCAAGCACGACCCGAAGCCGGGCCGCAAGATGGGCCACCTGAACGTCACCGGCGCCACGCCCGAGGCCGCGCGCGCCACCGCACTGCAGGCGGCCGCGCTGCTGGGCATCGCGCCCTTTTGACCGGGGACGCGCCGTGATCCTGGATGCAACCCTGCCCGGCGCGGTGGACACCGCCGCGCAGGCACTGGCGCGCGGCGAGCTGCTGGGCCTGCCCACCGAGACCGTCTACGGCCTGGCGGCCAACGCCGACGACGCGGCCGCCGTGGCGCGCATCTTCGCCGCCAAGGGCCGGCCGGCCGACCACCCGCTGATCGTGCATGTGGCCAGCAGCGAGGCCGTCCGGCACTACGCACGGGAGGTGCCGCTGTTCGCGCAGGCGCTCATCGACGCCTTCTGGCCCGGCCCGCTCACCGTGATCCTGCCGCGCCTGCCCGCGCGTGCCGCTGCCGCCGCGGGCGGACAGGCCAGCGTGGGGCTGCGCTGCCCGGCGCACCCCGTGGCGCAGCAGGTGCTGGCCGCCTGTGCGCGCCTGCAGCCGCCCATCACCGGCCTGGCCGCGCCCAGCGCCAACCGCTTCGGCCGCGTCAGCCCGACCACCGCCGCGCACGTGGCGGCCGAGCTGGGCCAGGCGCTGCTGGTGCTGGACGGCGGGCCGTGCGCGGTGGGCATCGAGTCGACCATCGTCGACTGCACGCGCGGAGTGCCGGTGCTGCTGCGCCCGGGCGCCGTCTCGCGCGACCAGATCCAGCAGGCGTGCGGGCTGCGCCCGCTATCGAAAGATGAGCTCCTGGCGTCCACCCCGCGGGCGTCTGGCACGCTTTTGGCCCACTACGCACCGTCGGCGCGGGTGCGCCTGATGGATGCGCGCCAGATCCAGGCCGGCCTGGACGTGCTGGGCCAGGACGCTGCGCACCTGGCCGTCTACGCCCGCTCGCCGGTGCGCACGGCGGCGCGCGGCGTGCTGGTGCGCCCCATGCCGGCCAGCGCCGACGCGGCGGCGCGCGAGCTGTTCGCCGCGCTGCGCGACTTCGACGATGCCGGCGTGCGGCTGGTCTGGGTGGAGGCGCCGCCGGACACGCCCGACTGGGAAGGCGTGCGCGACCGGCTGGCCCGCGCCGCCGCCGCGGCCGCCGCCTGAGCCGCGCTGACTTACACTCTTTTTTAACTTACCTTGCGGAGAACTCCATGGCAGCAAATTGGTTGCGTCGCACCTTCGTGGCGGCCGCGTGCGCGTCGGCCGCGCTCCTGGCCGCGTGCGGCTCCAGCTCCACCGAATCGGCGCTCAGCCCCGAGCGCCTGATCACTTTCGGCGACGGCTTTGCCGACGTCGGCCAGAAGGGCACGCGCTACACCATCAACGATGGCAGCGTGAACAACTGGACGCTGCAGGTAGCCTCGCGCTACGGCCAGACGCTGGCGCCCGCCTCCACCGGCGGCCTGAGTTACGCACAGGGCAACGCCCGCGTGGTGGCCACCCCGGACGCGGCGGGCGACGCCGGCACGCCCACGGTGGCGCGCCAGATCGACCAGTTCCTGGCGGGCCACCAGCTCGGCGAGAACGACCTGGTGCTGCTGAGCGCGGGCGTGTCCGACATCCTCTCCGGCATGGCGGCCGTGCGCGCCGGCAGCCAGACGGGCGACGAGTACGTCGCCGCCGCGCGCCAGGCAGGCGAGGACCTTGCCGCCCAGGTGCGCCGCTTGGTCACCGCGGGCGCGCGGCACGTCATGCTGACCGGCACCTACGACCTGGGCCGCTCGCCCTGGGCCAAGGCGCTGGACCAGCGCGACCTCATCAGCCGCGCCAGCACCGCCTTCAACCAGGGCCTGCTGGTCAACATCGAAGACCTGGGCAAGAACGTGCTCTACATCGACGCGGCCTACTACGTGAACGTGTTCGAGGCGACGCCCGGCTCGTACGGCTTCGACAATGGCGACACGCCCGCCTGCACCTCGGTCGATCCCGGTCCGGGCATCGGCATCGGCCCGGGCGAAGTCAATTCGGCGCTGTGCACCTCCGCCACGCTGCTGCCCGGCATCGACGCCAACCGCTACGTGTTCGCCGACAAGGTGTACCTGGCGCCGGCGGCGCAGCGCCAGTTCGGCGACTACGCCTACGACCGCCTGCGCACGCGCTGGTAAGCCAGCCTTCTTCTGGGCCTCAAAAAGGCCGGCTCCCGCGCGGGAGCCGGCCTTTTGTCCTTTTGCATCTGTGCGGGCCGGGGTGCGGCCCGGTGCACTTCAGAAGCGCCAGCCCACGCCGACCGCGACCACGTCGGGGTTCAGCCGCATGTCGATGCTCTGCCCGCTGGACAGGTGCGCGGTGGTCTTCAAAAAGCTCTTGTAGTAGGCCACGTCCAGGAACATGCGGTCGTTGAAGGTCCAGACAAAGCCCACCTGCGGCGTCAGGCCGAACTTGTTGTCGATGCGCGCCGTGGTCGGGTGGGCCGGCGTGCCGCCCGTCACCGCGCTGAGCGCCGCCGTGCTGCGGTTCTTGAAGAACTTGCTGTAGGTCACACCCAGGCCCAGGTAGGGGCGAAAGCGCGCGTCGGCCTCGCCGAAGCGGTACTGCGCGAACAGCGTCGCAGGCACCACCTTGGTCTCGCCCAGCTTGCCCACGCCGGCGATGGCGCCGTCGCCGTGGAACGCGTGCTTGAAGGGCAGGCCCACCGGCAGGTCGAGCGCGAAGTGGTCGGTCACCATGTAGGTGATGCCGCCGGTGAGCGCGGAGGCGGAGCCCACGTCCACGCGCGTGCCGGGAAAGCTCGGCGCGCTCAGGTCGCCGCTTTTGGTCTGGGGCGCGATGTGCGTCGCGCCGATGCGCACGCTCCAGGTGCCGGCGGCCTGGGCCTGGGCGGCGCCGCAGGCCGCCACCAGGGCCAGCGCGCAGCCGGCCCGCAAAAAGGGATGGGTCATGGGGAGGACCTTGCTGTCTTAGTGGTGCAAAGAAAGCGGCCCGGTCTCACAGCCAGCCGGCCTGCGACAGCGAGCGCGAGACGAGCTGGCCGATGAGCTGGTGCGCGTACGGCGTCGGGTGGAACGAGTCGGAGAACGCGTAGCGCTCCCACCAGTTCGCCCCGCTGCTGCCGGCGGGCGGGGGCATGGCCGACAGCGCTGCCGCCGTGCAGGCAGGGAAGCTGTAGGTCGGCAGTCCGCTGGCGTCGGTGCCGGTGGCGGGGCAGGCCGGCGCGGTCACGTTGGTGTAGTCGTACTGCGCGGGGTGCTCGGCCTGGTCCTTGAACGAGCCGTAGAAGTCCACCACCGCCACGCGCTTGTCGCCTGCGAACTGCTCGGCCAGCGCGGCATTGAAGGCCTGTACCCAGCCGTCAAACAGGGTTTCGGCCTGCGCGGCGGCGGCGGACCCGCTGTCGCGGGCGATGGAGGCCAGCACGAAACGGAATTTCGGCGTCAGGGTGACGCCAGGCATGTTCAACACGGCCACGCGCGGCGCGCCCTTGTCGAGCGCCTGCGCCCGGATGGTGCCGGCAAAGCGCGCGGCCAGCGCCTGCATGTACGCACCGCCCGCCTGCGCCATGCCCGGCGCGCCGCCGGCCAGCAGCCGCTGCACCGTCGGCGCATCCAGCACCGTGGACAGCAGCGCCTGGTAGGCGGCGCCGCCATCCTTGGATGCCGCCAGGTACGCGCCGATCAGGTCGCTGGCATCGTTGCCGCCGCCGTCCACCAGCAGCAGGTCGCCCGCGCCATAGCCGGCCGCGCCGGCGTCGGTGAGCTGGCGCACGATCGACTGCGGCGCCGTGGGCGCCTTGGCATAGTTGATGGCCGCGCCGCCCACCGCATAGTTGGTGCAACTGGTGCGCGTGGCGACATGGCCGGTGGTCAGGTCGTAGTGCGGGCACAGCGTCTGGCCGTAGCTGGTGGCCACGCGCTCGGGCCAGATGGGGGTGGAGCCTGCCCCTGTGGGTGCCGCGCCCTGCACCGTGAATTTCAGCCCGAAGGTACCGCTGTCGGCCAAGCTGTCGCCCACCACCTTGACCGACTGGATGGGCGCGGCGGGCGTGGTGTCGGCGCCGCCGCCCCCACAGGCTGCCAGCAGGACCGTGGCCGCGGCAGCGGCAGCGGCAGCGGCAGCGGCAGCGGCAGCGGCAGCGGCAGCGGCCGCCCAGTGCATGCGAAAAATCATCGAAGCGCTCCTTGCGGTTGAAATAGAACGACCGTTCTTTTTTCAACATGGTAGCGGAGCCCCGGCGCCCCCGGGACCGGGGAAACACCGACCGCGGCCTCAGCCGCCGGGGTCGGTTCGCCGCTCGGCCCGCCGGTCGTCCCGCGTCCAGTCCACCAGGGCATCGAGCGCGGCGCGCGCAGCCGGTGCCTGCGGGTGGTGGATGATGGCCACCAGCACATAGCGGCGCCCGCTCTCGCCCAGCACGTAGCCGGCGACGGCGGCCACGTCGCGCAGCGTGCCGGTCTTCAGATGCGCCGCGCCCGAGGCCTGGCCCGGACGGCGGCGCAGCGTGCCGTCCACCCCGGCGATCGGCAGCGAGGCCATCAGCTCGGGCATGACCGGCGACGCCCAGGCGTGCTGCAGCAGACGCGCCAGGCCGCGCGCCGTCACGCGCGCCTCGCGGCTCAGGCCGGCGCCGTTGTCGACCACCAGCGGGGCGCCGCGCTGGGCCAGCCGCTCCTGCCACCACTGCTGCAGCACCGCGCGCGCGCCTGGCATGCTGGCCTGGCCGGTGCGCTGCAGCGCCAGCGTGAGAAACAGCTGCTGCGTCATCAGGTTGTTGCTGTACTTGTTGATGTCGCGCACCACCTCGGCCAGCGCCGGCGAGGTGACGCTGAAGGCCGGCGCCAGGCCGGCAGGCACACGCCCGTCGCGCACCGTGCCGGTGAGCTTGCCGCCGAGTTCGCGCCACATGCCCTCCACGGCGCGCGCGGCAAAGCCTGCCGGATCGGCCGGTGCCACCGACCACTGCCGCTCGCCGCAGCTTGCCGGGTACACGCCCTGCAGCTGCACGCGCGCGGGGTCGGCGAAGTCACCGCGCAGGCCGGCCCGCCAGTCGCCGCAGGCCGTGCCCGGCGGCGCCAGCGGCACGCTGGCGGGCAGCTCGACGTGGGCCAAGGGCGGCTCATGGCGCACGTGCGCCACGCCAGCGGCAGCGTCCGGCACGAAGCCGAGCGCCAACGACTTGTAGTTCACCAGCAGCGCGTCGGGCGCGGCGTTGTAGGGCCGCCAGGGTTCGCCGTCGAAGTGGGCCGCGTCGTGCGGCTCGGCGGCAAAAGCGCTGCGGTCCAGCACGATGTCGCCGACGATCACGGTGATGCCCTGCGCCCGCAGGCGGCGCATCAGCAGCCACAGCCGCTCGACCACGAGCTGCGGGTCGCCCTGGCCCTTGATGTAGACATTGCCGCGCAGGCTGCCTGCCTGCGGCTGCGCGTCCAGGTACACCGGCGTCTCCCAGGTGAAAGCCGGCCCGAGGATGTCCAGCGCCGCGTAGGTCGTCACCAGCTTCATGACCGACGCCGGGTTCACCGGCAGGTCGGGCTGCG
>DAMCAL010000135.1:0-7404 GCA_032059585.1 Burkholderiaceae bacterium | reverse complement strand
GGCTGGCGATGATCTCGCGCTTGCGCAGCGCCAGCACGCCGCGCTGGAACTCGGACACGCTGCGCCGGCCCAGGTGCTGGTCGATCATCCACAGGTGCACGTCCTCGATGTTCTGGAAGCGCTCGTTTTGCACCGTGCGAAACGGCAGGCCGTGCCGGGTGCACAGCCGGTGGCGGTTGTGTCCGTCCACCAGCACCTTGCCCCACAGCACCAGCGCGTCGCGGCAGCCCTCGGCCAGCAGGCTGCGCTCCAGCGCCTCGTCCTCGTCGGGGGTCAGCGGGTCGATGTAGGCCTGCAGCTCGGGCAGGATGATGATCTCGTCGGGGTTCACGCTCGTCATGGACACAGGAAGGGGAAAAACGAAAGGCCCGCAAGGGCCTTTGCTATGAAAAGTGGAGCTGCTTGCGCTTGCTGCGCAAGGGTTTGAGCCGCCTATCGCCCTGTAATCCGCACGGACCGGGCGCGGGCAGCTATCAAAATCAAAGCAGCCGGGCGATCAGCGCGCCCTCGGCCGGCGCCGGCAGGGCGATGCGCACGCGGATCGGGCTGCCCTGGGCGACCTGCACCGGCTCGCCGTCCAGGTTGAACATCTGCTCCAGCTTGATCTGGCGGTTGCCGGCCGGGTGGATGATCTCCAGGGTGTCGCCGACCTGGAAGCGGTTCTTGGTCTCCACCTCGGCCATGGCCCCGTCGTAGCTGCGCACCTCGCCGACGAAGTGGCTGCGCTGCAGCACGCTGTGGCCGGTCTCGTAGTTCTGGTAGTCGTGCGCCGGGCGCCGCTCCAGCAGGCCGCCGGTGTAGCCGCGGTTGGCCAGGCCCTCCAGCTCGGTGATCAGGTGTGGGTTGAACGGCCGGCCGGCCACGGCGTCGTCGATGGCGCGGCGGTACACCTGCGCGGTGCGCGCGACGTAGTACAGGCTCTTGGTGCGGCCCTCGATCTTGAGCGAGTCGACCCCGATTCTGACCAGCCGCTCCACGTGCTCCACGGCGCGCAGGTCCTTGCTGTTCATGATGTAGGTGCCGTGCTCGTCCTCCATGATGGGCATGTGCTCGCCGGGGCGGCCCATTTCCTCGAGCAGGTAGACCTGGTCCGCCTTGGGGTGGCGCTGGCCGCTGCCACACGTGCCCGGGACCGTGCTGGTGAACTGGCTGTCGGCCTCCTCGCGCGCCTGGGCGAAGTCAAAGCGCTTGTCCATGCCGGAGGCCAGCGCCTCGCCGGTGTTGGGATCCACTTGCGCGTCGTGGGTCTTATATTCCCAGCGGCAGGCGTTGGTGCAGGTGCCCTGGTTGGGGTCGCGGCGATTGAAGTAGCCGCTGAGCAGGCAGCGGCCCGAGTAGGCGATGCACAGCGCGCCGTGCACGAACACCTCCAGCTCCATGTCCGGGCATTCCTGGCGGATCTTCTCGATCTCGTCCAGGCTCAGCTCGCGCGACAGGATGATGCGCGACACGCCCATCTTCTGCCAAAACTTCACCGTCGCCCAGTTGGTGGTGTTGGCCTGCACCGAGAGGTGCACCTCGGTCTCGGGCCACTTCTCCTTGACCATCATGATCAGGCCCGGGTCGGCCATGATGAACGCGTCGGGCTTGCACGCGATGACCGGCTCGATGTCGCGCAGATAGGTGCGCACCTTGTCGTTGTGCGCGATCAGGTTGCTGGTGACGAAGAACTTCTTGCCGCGCGCGTGCGCCTCAGCAATGCCCTGGGCGATCTGCTCCAGGCGGAATTCGTTGTTGCGCGCGCGCAAGCTGTAGCGCGGCTGGCCGGCGTACACGGCATCGGCGCCGAAGTCGTACGCCGCGCGCATCTTGTCCAGCGAGCCAGCAGGCAGGAGCAGTTCGGGGCTTTTCATATCGGGTAGGGCGGCGCAAAGGGACAGGGCGGAGATTGTCCCCCAAGCGCAATGGGCACGGCGCCAGCGTTGCCATCCGGGGCTTGCGCAAAGCCGTTCCAACCAGCGGTGTTTTCTGTATGCTGGCGAGCGCCTGATAACAATTGATAACCAAGGAGACAAACATGAGCCATTTGCGCAAGCTGGGCCTGGGGTGCCTGTGGGTTGCGTTACTCACGCTTGGCGCGGCGGCGCGCGCGCAAACGCCGCCGCCAATGGTCATGGTCATCAGCGAGGGCACGTCCGGCGGGCTCGACCATGCGCAGGTCATTGCCAAGTACCAGGACCTGGCCAATGCGATCGGCGGCGCGCTGCACACCAAGGTCAACGTGGTCTTCGCGCGCGAGTTCGCCACGCTGGAAAACGGCATGAAGGGCGGCAAGTTCGACTTCGTCATGGCGCGGCCCAGCGACTACCCGGCGCGCGGCATGCGGGACTCCGGCTACCGCTACGTGGCCAATGCCCAGCCGGCCGGCCAGTGCCTGATCATCGTGCCCAAGGACTCGGCCCTGCAGAAGCTGGACGATGCGCGCGGCAAGCGCATCGTGATGCCCGAGCAGGTGTCGTACATGTCGCGCTTTTGCCGCGCCGAGCTGCGCGACCGGGGCATCCACCTGGCCGCGGAAAACGTCAAGTACGTGCGCGAGCAGGCGGCGGTCCCGTTCTACCTGAACAACCATTTCGCCGACGTCGGCGCCATCGCGTCCTACTCGGGTCCGGCCAGGAAACTGGAGCAGGACAACATGCGCGTGCTGCACAAGAGCGGCACCCAGCCGTACTTTCCGCTGGTGGCGCACCCGCGCATCGAGCCGGCGCAAATCAAGGCCATCCAGCGCGAGCTGGAGGCGCTGCCCGGCCGCCCGGAAGGCACGGAAATCCTCAAGCGCATCGGCATCACGGCCTTCGACACTTCCAGCGAGCCTGCCATGAAGGAGCTGCTGGGCTGGCTGGAAAAATAGCCGCGCGGGCGGCCGGCGCTACACGCGCCGCTTATCCAGCTTGCGCGTCAGGGTGCGCCGGTGCATGCCCAGGCGCCGCGCCGCTTCGGAGATGTTGAAGCCGGTCTCGGCCAGCACTTCGTGGATGCGCTCCCACTCCAGCGTCTTGATGGAGCTGGACCGGTTGCTCAGCCCGACCTGCGCGTCGCCTTCGGTGCGGGTGAAGGCGGCCTCGATGTCGTCGGTGTTGGAGGGCTTGGCCAGGTACTGGCAGGCGCCCAGCTTGACCGCCTGCACCGCAGTGGCGATGCTGGCAAAGCCGGTGAGCACGACGATCAGCATGTCGGCGCTGGCTGCATGCAAGGCCTGCACGCACGCCAGGCCGGTCGCCTCGCCGCGCAGTTTCAGGTCCACCACCGCGTGCGTGGGGCGTTGCCGGGCCAGCACCTGTTGCACGGCCTCCAGGCTGTCGGCGTGCAGCACGCCCCAGCCGCGGCGCTCGAACGAGCGCGCGAGCGTGCGCGCAAAGGCCTCGTCGTCCTCGACGATCAGCAGCAGGTGTTCGGTCGCCAAAGAGGTCACGGCAGCAGTCGGCTCCCCACAATCACAAGGCCAGGGCCGCGAGCGGCAGGTAAATGGTCACGCGGGCGCCGCCTGCGGGCAGGTTTTCCGCGTGCATGCTGCCGCCCAGCGTGCGCGCCACGTTCAATGCCAGGAACAGCCCCAGGCCACCGCCCGCGCGGCCCTTGCTGGACTGGTAGGGCTTGCCGAGCTGGCGCAGCATGGGCGGCGCAAAGCCCGGGCCGCGGTCGGTCACCACGATGCGCAGCGCGTCGCCGTCGTCGGCACGCTCGGCAGCCAGGCCGACCCAGGCAGGCGAGGCCTCGCGGGCATTGTCCAGCACGTTGAAAACCATCTGCTCCAGCGTGGCATCGGCCACCATCGGCCGGTCTGCGCCGAAACGGTTGTCGTACTCGAACGCGGCCACCGAACGGCTGGCGCGCCACTCGGAGACCAGGGAATCCAGGAACCGGCACACGGTGGTCTGCGCCGAGGCCTCGCCGCGCGTCTCGCCCGCGGACAGCAGGATGCCGCTGACGATGGATTTGCAGCGCTGCACCTGGGCCTGCATTTCGGCCACGTCCTGCTGCAGCTCGGCGTCGCGCGCCAGGGCAGGGTGGCGGCGCCAGTCGCCCAGGATGACCGCCAGCGTGGACAGCGGCGTGCCCAGCTCGTGCGCCGCGCCCGAGGCCAGCAGCCCCATGCGCACCACGTGTTCCTGCTCGGCCGCGCGCTGGCGGCTGGCGGCCAGGCGTGCGTCGCGCTGGCGCAGGTTGCGGCCGATGCGGCCCATGAAGACCACCACCAGTGCCGCATTCAGCACGAAGCACACCAGCAGACCGAGCACGTAGGGGCTGGCCAGCCCGCGCGAAAAATCGATGCGCAAGGGCAGCGGCAGGTGGAAATGCGTGAGCAGCGCCATGCACGCTCCGGCGACCGCCACCAGCGTCCAGACATGGTGGCCGCGCAGCAGCGCCGCGCCCAGGGTGACCTGCAACAGGTACAGGAAGACGAACGGGTTGCCCACGCCACCGCTCAGGTACAGCTGCACGGTGAGCACGCCCACGTCCACCAGCAGCGCCAGCAGCAATTCGATCGGCCGCACCCCGACGCCGGTGCGCCAGCGCACCCAACTCACCAGGTTGTAGCCGGCCAGGCAGACGACGACCCACAGCATCGGCCACAGCGGAATGGGGAGCGCCAGGCTGTAGTGCGCCACCTCGATGGTGAACAGCTGGCCGATCACGGCGAACCAGCGCAGCTGGATGAGCTGGTGCAGGTTCTTCAGCCCGGCTGCTGCGTCGGCCGCACGGGCCTTGCGCGCGGGTGCGTCGCCGTTTTCGCCGGCCGGAGTCTGCGGCTGCGTGCTCATGGCGCGCCGCCTGTGCGGGCCCCGGCGCGCAGGCTCCGCTCGTAGCGCGCCACCAGCACCGCGGCGCCCAGCACCATCGCGGCCAGGCCCCACCAGGTGAACACATACACCAGGTGGGCGTTGCGAAAGTGCACCACGGTCATGCCAGGGCGCGGCCACGGGCCGCCTGCGCCAGGCGACTCCGGGCCAGCGGGGATGGCCGGCGGAATGCCGGCATCGACAAAGAACGGCGCGGCGTCGGCCATGCCCTGCGCCTGCGCGATGGCCTGCACGTCGCGCGAATGCCAGCGGCCCTGCTGCGGCGCATTGCGGCGCAGAAAGCCGCCGCCGGGTTCGTTCATGCGCAGCAGGCCGGTGACCTGCACCGGCGCACTGGCGCCGCCCTGCGCCACGGGGTCTTGAGCATGCCAGCCGGCGCGCAGCGACTCGGGCAGAAAGCCGCGGTTGACCAGCACCTGTCCGCCGCCGTCCAGCGCCAGCGGCGTCAGCACCCACCAGCCCGCACCAAGCGCGGTCGTCGCCTGGGTGAAGACGGTCTTGTCCCCCAGCCAGCGGCCTTGCAGCCGCACTGGCAGGTATTCGTGCGCGGCAGCGTTCACCTGCGGCCACGCAGCCGGTGGCGGCAGCGCGACCGGGGCAGCGTGCAGGCGCTGCTCGACGCGCTCGATGAGCGCGAGCTTCCACGTGCGCCGCTCCCACTGCCACACTCCCAGGCCCGCGAACAGCGCAAACAGCGCCGCGCCCGCCAGCGCCAGCACGGCCAGCGTGGCGGTCGAGCGCGGTGCGCGGCGGGCCGTCGACGTCAAGGCGTACGGTGTTGCGGCTGAGGTGAGGGCGCCCCGGAGGGCGGCTGGGCCGGCGCCAGGGGGTTGGCGTGGTCCGGCATCATGTGCGCGTTCATGTGGAACATGACCCACAGCGTGCCGGCCAGCGTCACTGCCACGAAGACTGCCGCGAAGATGGTGGACAGCAGTGTCCAGCCGCCCTGCATCTTGCCGTTCATGTGCAGGAAGTACACCATGTGCACCAGGATCTGCACGGCTGCCAGCACCCCCAGCACCACCACGATGGTGGCCCGGTCCTGGACGACGTTGCCCATCACCAGCCAGAACGGGATGATGGTCAGCACCACGGCCAGCACGAAACCCTTCACATAGTCCGACAGGCTGACGTGCAGGTCGTCGTCGGCGTGCCCGTGTTCGTGCCCGTCGTGCGCTGGGTGGCCGTGCGCGTGCGCGGCGTGCATTTCTTGGGTGGCCATGGCTTACAGCACTCCCATCAGGTAGACAAAGGTGAACACGCCGACCCAGACCACGTCCAGGAAGTGCCAGAACATGGACAGGCAGTTGACGCGGCGCACGTTGGCGGTGGTCAGGCCATGCTTGGAGATCTGGATCATCAGCGTGATGAGCCAGATGACGCCGAAGGTGACGTGCAGCCCGTGCGTGCCCACCAGCGTGAAGAACGACGACAGGAACGCGCTGGTTTGCGGCGTGGCGCCTTGGTGGATCAGGTGCGCGAACTCGTACAGCTCCACCGCCAGGAACGCCAGGCCCAACAGGCCCGTGATGCCGAGCCACAGCAGCGTGCCGCCCACGTTTTTCGCCTGCTTTTGCAGCATGGCGAAACCGAAGGTGATGGACGACAGCAGCAGGAAGGCGGTGTTGAGCGCCACCAGCTTCAGGTCGAACAGCTCGGCGCCGGTGGGACCGCCGGCATAGGCGCGGCCCAGCACGCCGTAGGTGGCGAACAGCGCCGCGAAGATGAGCACGTCGCTCATCAGGTACAGCCAGAAACCCAGCGAGGTGCCACCCGAAGGGTGTGGCTCGTGCGCCAGGTGGTACTGGCGCGGGGCGGCGGCGCTGGCGCCCGCGGAAGCGCGGCGCGCCACGGCCGGCGCGGCGGCGCCGGTGTAGGTCATGGTGGTATCAGGCATGGGCAGCGGTGGCGAGCTGGCGGGTGCGCGCTTCTTCCACGGCGGCCACGTCAGCCGCGGGAATGGTGTAGTCGCGCTGGTAGTTGAAGGTGTGCACGATGGTGGCCACGATGATGGCCGCGAAGGCGCCGACCGCCAGCGGCCACATGTGCCAGATCATGGCGAAGCCCAGCAGCGTGGACAGCATGGCGATGACGAAGCCCGCCCCGGTGTTGGCCGGCATGTGGATGGGCGCGAAGCCCGACAGCGGCCGCTGGTAGCCATGCTTTTTCATGTCCCACCAGGCATCGATCTCGTAGGCCACCGGCGTGAAGGCGAAGTTGTACTGCGGTGGTGGCGACGAGGTCGCCCACTCCAGGGTGCGCGCATCCCACGGGTCGCCCGTCACGTCGCGCAGCTCGCTGCGGCGCACGAAGCTCAGGTACAGCTGCACGAAAAAGCAGGCGATGCCGGCGGCGATCAGCAGCGCACCCGCCGTGGCGGTGACGAAGAAGGGTTGCAGCGAGGCGTCCTCGAAGTGGCTCACGCGGCGCGTCACGCCCATCAGGCCGAGGATGTAGGGCGGCGTGAACGCCACCCAGAAACCCACCAGCCAGAACCAGAACGAGGCCTTGCCCCAGGACTCGACCAGGCGGTAGCCGAAGGCCTTCGGGAACCAGTAGTTGATGCCCGCGAACACCGCGAACACCACGCCGCCGATGATCA
>DAMCAL010000134.1:0-7449 GCA_032059585.1 Burkholderiaceae bacterium | reverse complement strand
TGGCGATGATGTCCAGCTTCTTTTGCACCTCGCCCTGCACGTTCTCGCTGCCGGCAGTGCCCATCACGTCGCCTAATTCGCCCTTGTTCACGGCCAGGGCGATGCCCTTGCACGATCGGGCCACCACCTCCAGCAGCAGGCGCAGCTGCGGCGGGATGCGGCCGTGGTCGCGCTGCTGCTCGACGAGGTAGCGGGTCAGGCTGATGCGTTCGGTCATTGCGGTGGTCCTCCCTTGGGTCATTACTGGATGGTCAATCGGCCAGGGCGCGGGTCACGACCTCGCGCACGTCGTTCGACAGGGCGGCGTGGCCGGAGACGCGGGCGATCGCCTCGCGCGCGGCGCCGCGGTAGGGCTCGGCCAGCTTGCTCCAGCGGTCCAGCGAGCGGGCCAGGCGCGCGGCGACCTGCGGGTTGATCGCGTCCAGCGCCAGCACCTGCTCGGCCCAGAAGGCGTAGCCGGCGCCGTCGGCGCGATGAAAGCCGCCTGGGTTGCCGTTGCAGTAGCTGAAGATCACGCTGCGCGCCCGGTTGGGGTTCTTCAGCGAGAAGTCCGGGTGCTGCATGAGCGCGCGCACGGCGGGCAGGGCGCCGCCAGCGCGGTCGGGCGTGGCCGCCTGCAGGGCGAACCATTTGTCGATGACCAGCGCGTCGTCCTTGAACAGCGCATGAAAGCGCTGCAGCGCCGGCGCCGCCAGCGCGTGGCCGCTGCTGACCAGGGCCGCCAGGGCGTTGAAGCGGTCGGTCATGTTGCCGGCCGACTTGAAGCGCTGATAGGCCTTGCCGGGCCAGACGGGATCGCCGCTGGCCTGCGAGGCCAGGCACAGCATGGACAGCGCCGCGCCGGCCAGCGCGCGGCGGCCGGCGGACAGCGGGTCGGGCCGGTAGGCGCCGGTGTCCTGGTGCGTCTCGAAGGCCCATTCCCAGTCGGCCTGCAGGGCGGTGGCCAGTTCCAGGCGCAGCGCCTCGCGCACGGCGTGCACGCGCTGCGGGTCGACCGACTCCAGCTGCTCGGCGATGTAGGCCTCGGACGGCAGGCTCAGCACCAGCTCCTTGAAGGCCGCGTCCAGGCGCGGGTGGCGCAGCACGCCCCGCAGCGCCTGCATGATGGCGGGCGGCAGCAGTTGTTGGTCAAAACTGGCTCCAGCGCCCGTCCCATCTGCACCAGCAGCTATTGCTTTGATAGCAACGCGCAGCAACAGGCGCTGGCCGGCCTCCCAGCGGTTGAAGGGGTCGCTGTCGTGCGCGAGCAGCAGCAGCAGGTCTTCGTCGCTGTAATCGCACTCCAGCACCACCGGCGCGCTGAAGGCGCGCAGCAGCGAGGGCACGGGCGGCTGCGCGACGTTCACGAAGGTCAATGTCTGCTGCGCCTCGTGCAGCACGATGGTGCGCTCGGTGCCCCCGGGCTGCTCCTCGCCCTGCAGCTGCAGGGGCAGGGCGGCACCTTGCGGGTCCAGCAGGCCCAGGGCCACCGGGATGACGAAGGGCTGCTTGTCCGGCTGGCCGGGCGTGGCCGGGCAGCTTTGCGACAGCTGCAGGGTGTAGGTCTGCGCGGCGGCGTCGTAGTGGCCCACGGCCTGCACGCGCGGCGTGCCGGCCTGGCTGTACCAACGCTTGAACTGTTCCAGACGGTTGCTGAGCTCGCTGCCGGGGTTGGCGTCGGCCATGGCGGCCGCGAAGTCGTCGCAGGTCACGGCCTGGCCGTCGTGGCGCTCGAAGTACAGCTTCATGCCGCGCGCGAAGCCTTCGCGCCCGACCAGGTTGTGCTGCATGCGCACCACCTCGGCACCCTTTTCGTAGATGGTGACGGTGTAGAAGTTGTTGATCTCGACGTAGCTGTCGGGCCGCACCGGGTGGGCCATGGGGCCGGCGTCCTCGGGGAACTGCACGGTGCGCAGCACGCGCACGTCCTCTATGCGCTTGACGGCGCGCGCCGACGGGCTGCCGGCCATGTCCATCGAGAACTCCTGGTCGCGGAAGACCGTCAAGCCTTCCTTGAGCGACAGCTGGAACCAGTCGCGGCAGGTGACGCGGTTGCCCGTCCAGTTGTGGAAATACTCGTGGCCCACCACCGATTCGACGTTGGCGAAGTCCACGTCGGTGGCCGTCGCCTGGCTGGCCAGCACGTACTTGGTGTTGAAGACGTTCAGGCCCTTGTTCTCCATCGCGCCCATGTTGAAGTCGCTGGTGGCGACGATCATGAAGCGCTCCAGGTCCAGGGGCAGGTTGAAGCGCGCCTCGTCCCAGGCGATCGAAGCCATCAGCGAGTTCATGGCGTGCTCGGTCTTGCCCAGGTCGCCGGCGCGCACATAGATCTGCAGCAGGTGCTCCTGGCCGCCGCGGCTGGTGATCTTTTGCTCGCGCGCCACCAGCTTGCCGGCCACCAAGGCGAACAGGTAGCTGGGCTTCTTGTGCGGGTCCACCCAGCGGGCGAAGTGGCGGCCGTCCTCCAGCTCGCCGTGCTCCACCAGGTTGCCGTTGGACAGCAGCACCGGGTAGTCGGCCCGGAGAGCGCGCAGCAGCACGCTGAACGTGGCCATCACGTCCGGACGGTCCAGGAAGTAGGTGATGCGCCGAAAGCCCTCGGCCTCGCATTGGGTGAAGAACGTGCCCTGGCTGACATACAGGCCCGACAGCTGCGTGTTCTTGGCCGGCTGGCAGGTGGTGAAGATCTCCAGCTCGAAGGGCTCGGGGCCTTCGGGCAGGTTCTCCAGCACCAGCTGGCCGTCCTCGATCTTGAACGAGCTGCCGGCGCCGTTGACCTGCACGCGCGCCAGGTTCAGCTCCTCGCCATCCAGGCGCAGCGGCTGGGCCGGCACGTCGGGGTTGCGGCGCAGGCGCATGCGGTTGAGCACGCGGGTCTTGGCCGGGTCCAGGTCGAACGTGAGGTCCACCGTGTCGATCCAGTACGCCGGCGCGGCATAGTCCAGGCGCCGGATGGCGGTGGCTTGTCCTTCTCTCATCATCATGGCAATAGCTTTCAACCATGCCGCGCCGCGCCACAGGGGCCGGGCTGGCGGCATGAAGGGGTTACAGGCCCTGCTTGAGGGAGGCTTCGATGAACACGTCCAGGTCGCCGTCCAGCACCTTCTGCGTGGCGGAGACTTCGACGTTGGTGCGCAGGTCCTTGATGCGGCTGTTGTCCAGCACGTAGCTGCGGATCTGGTGGCCCCAGCCTACGTCGGTCTTGGTGTCTTCCAGCTTTTGCTGCTCTTCCATGCGCTTTTGCATCTCCAGCTCGTAGAGCTTGGAGCGCAGGCGCTGCCAGGCGACATCGCGGTTGCTGTGCTGGCTGCGCCCGTCCTGGCAGGTCACCACCGTGTTAGTGGGGATATGCGTCAGGCGCACGGCCGAATCGGTCTTGTTGATGTGCTGGCCGCCGGCGCCGCTGGCGCGGTAAGTGTCGGTGCGCACGTCGGCCGGGTTGATGTCGATCTCGATGGAGTCGTCGATTTCGGGGTACACGAACAGCGACGCGAACGAGGTGTGGCGCCCGCCGGAGGAGTCGAACGGACTCTTGCGCACCAGGCGGTGCACGCCGGTTTCGGTGCGCAGCAGGCCGTAGGCGTACTCGCCCTCGATGTGGATGGTCGCGCCCTTGATGCCGGCAATGTCGCCCGGGGTTTCCTCATCCACCGTGGCCTTGAAGCCCTTGCGCTCGGCGTAGCGCAGGTACTGGCGCAGCAGCATGCCGGCCCAGTCGCACGCCTCGGTGCCGCCGGCTCCGGCCTGGATGTCGATGTAGCAGTTGAGCGGATCGGCTTCGCGGCCGAACATGCGGCGGAATTCGAGCTCTTCGATCAACGGCAGCAGCTTGGCGGTTTCCGCCTCGATGGTGGCGAGGCCGGCTTCATCGTCCTCTTCGCGGCTCATCTCGTAGAGCTCGCTGTTGTCGGCCAGCTCGCTGGTGAGCTTTTGCAGCGTCAACACCACCGCGTCGAGCGACTTCTTTTCCTTGCCCAGCTCCTGGGCCTTTTTCGGGTCGTTCCAGACGTTGGGGTCTTCGAGCGAGGCGTTTACCGTGCGCAGGCGTTCGTACTTGGCATCGTAGTCAAAGATACCTCCGTAACTCGCGCGTGCGCTCGGTCAGGTCTTCGAGGGTGTTGCCGATCTGGTTGATGTGTTCTGCTTCCATGGGGCGAGTGTCCTGGGTGTTCGGTGGAGAAAGAACCCGCGATTTTGTCATGCGGCGAGTTGAACGCCCCAGTGCTCACGAGCACCCACAGGGGGAGCGGTGCCAACCCGTGTAATCGCGGCGCCTCGCGCAAGGCGTCGGGACGATCCGTTGGAACCACCTGCTGCTCTGGCCGGGGCCAATGGCAACGCCTATGGCAGAGCCGCCACCGCCCAGATTGCAGCCTGTGCGGCTGCGCTCACGGCGCGACGAACTCCTCTATCAGCCGCGCTACCTGCGCAGGTTGGTCGTGGTGCAGCATGTGCCCCGCATCCTGCACCTGGGCAGTGCGCACGTCGCGCACATGCTTCAACCGCTCGTGGTAGTCGGCCAGGGTGTATTGGTCCTTCCACCAGCGGCCCAGGCTGTCCTCGCCGGCTTCCACCGACAGCACCGGCGCGTCGATGGCCGCGTACAGCGCCAGCGCCTCGTCCACGCGGTACAGGTGCGGGTTGACGACCTTGTGCGCCGCATCGCCCAGGATGGCCCACCGGCCGTCCGCATCCGGTTCGGCCCAGTGGCGGGCGAGCCACGCGGCCTTGTCCTCGCCCAGACGCGGGTTGGTCTTCATCAGCCGTCCGGCAACGCCTTGCGCGTCGGCGTAGGTCTTGAGCGCCAGTTCGCCGCGCTCGAGCTGGCGCAGCTCGTCCATCCACTGCGCCATGCGCGCTCCGGCCTGCTGCGGCTGCGTGGCCGGCAGGCCAAAGCCCTCCAGGTTGACCAGGCGGCGAATGCGCGCAGGCCGCACGCCGGCGTAGAACATCGCGACATTGCCCCCCATGCTGTGGCCGACCAGGTCGACCGGGCGCTCCCCCGCGTAGTGGTCCAGCAACTGGTCCAGGTCGGCCAGGTAGTCGGCGAAAACGTAGTGGTCGCAGCGCGTGGCTGGCCGCGTGCCACCGAAACCGCGCCAGTCTGGCGCAATGATGGTGCGCGCGGCGGCGAACGGCGCATCGAACGCATCGACCACGAATTGCCACGATGCGCCCACGTCCATCCAGCCGTGCAGCAGCACCAGCGGCGCCGCGTCGGCGTCGGGCGACTCGCCCCGCCAGACCTGGGTGCGATAGGTCAGGGTGCGCAGGGGGACGGATTCAGCGCGCGCGGGGCGCAGCGGCTGGTAGGCAGGCGGAGCAGAAAGGGAAGAATCGGAAGACATAGCGGCACATTATTGAAGCCGTTGCGCCCCGGCCCGTCGTGCGCGGGACAGGAGCGGGGGGTGGCCGGGTTAACCCGACAGCCCGCGCGGCTGATAGGCCGCATCAGAAACAATGATTGGCCTGGCTCCGCCCCTCGCCCTACAGTGACTCGCGTTACAACAAGCGATACAGGAGACACCCATGCGACGCAGCCTTCTCGCGGCCGCCCTCGGCGCTGCCGCCCTGCTGGGGCACATCGCCGCCCAGGCGGGCACGGTCACCGTGCTGACCTCGTTTCCGAAAGAGCTGACCTCGGCCTACCAGAAGGCCTTCGAGGCCGCCAATCCGGGTGTCAAGGTCGAGATCCTGAACAAGAACACCACCGCCGCCGTGGCCTACGTGCGCGAGCTGCCGGAAGGCCAGCGCCCGGACGTGATGTGGGCCAGCGCCCCCGATGCCTTCGAGGTGCTCTCGCGCAACAAGCTGCTGCAGCCCGCGCCGGAGACGCTGAACCCGGCAGCGCCCAAGAAGATCGGCAACTATCCGCTGAACGACCCCGAGGGCCTGTACTACGGCCAGGCGCTGGCCGGCTACGGGATGATGTGGAACACGCGCTACCTGAAGGCGCACAAGCTGCCCGCGCCGAAGGAGTGGAGCGACCTGACCAAGCCCGAATACTTCGGCCACGTGGCGATCTCCTCGCCCTCGCGCTCGGGCACCACGCAGCTCACCGTGGAGACCATCCTGCAGGGCGAGGGCTGGGACAAGGGCTGGTCGCAGCTCTTGCAGATGATGGGCAACGCCGCCGCCGTCACCGACCGCAGCTTCGCCGTGCCCGACGGCGTGAACAACGGCCAGTACGGCATCGGCATCGTCATCGACTTCCTGGCGCTGGCGGGCAAGTATTCGGGCTACCCGGTGGACTTCACCTACCCGACCATGACGGCCGTGGTGCCGGCCAACATCGCGCTGATCGCCGGTGCCAAGAACGCCGAGGAGGCCAAGAAGTTCATGGCCTACACCATGTCGGTGCCGGGCCAGCAGCTGCTGTTCGACCCGAAGATCGGCCGCCTGCCCATCCTGCCCTACAGCCAGCTGAAGGCGCCCGCCGGCTACCCCGTGCCGCAGGACATCGCCGCGCGTGCCAAGGTGCAGTTCGACAGCCAGCTGTCGGGCCAGCGCTACCCGGTGGTGATCAGCCTGTTCGACCAGATGGTGACCTTTCGCCTGAAAGAACTGCAGGCGGCGACCAAGTCCATCCACGAGGCGACGGCGGCCCTCAAGGCCCGGCCCAGCGCCAAGGGCACGCAGCTGCTGGCACAGGCCCGCGCGCTGGCCTACACGCCGCTGGTGGGGGCCGAGAACGTCAAGAACCCGGACTTCCTGGAGCTGTTTCGCAAGAGCCGGCGCGACGTGGCCGTCTCCAAGGAGCTGACGGGCATGGAGCAGATGTGGTCGGACAAGGCCCGGGCCAACTACGAGCGCGCCAGGCAGCTGGCCGACGAGGCCCGCGCCCTGGCCAAGTGACCGCCCTGACCGCTTCGACCATGCCCGGCGCCGCCCGCGCCGGGTGTTCGTGAGGACCCTGCATGTCTGCAACCCACCTGCCGCGGCCCGGCGCAGGCCTGGCCGCGCGCGCGCCGCGCTCCGTCTCCACGCTGGGGCCGTGGCTGGCGTTCGGCCTCATCCTGGCCTTTCTGCTGGTGTTTCTCGTCCTGCCCGTGGGCAGCGTCATCTACACCGCCTTCGTCAACGAGGGCGGGGCGCTCACCGTCGGGCATTTCGAGAACTTCTTCAGCCAGTCGGTCTTCCGCGAGTCGTTCTTCAACAGCCTGTGGGTGGCGCTGGCCAGCACGTTCTTCGCCAGTGTGCTGGCGGTGCCGCTGGCGTACCTGACGGTGCGTTTCGAGTTTCGCGGCGCGCTTGTGATCCAGACGCTGGGCGTGCTGCCGCTGATCATGCCGCCCTTCGTGGGCGCGGTGGCGCTGCAGCTGATCTTCGGGCGCAGCGGCTCGGTGAACCTGCTGCTGGACGACTGGCTGGGCTTCACCATCCCCCTCATGGACGGGCTGGTGGGCGTGACCTTCGTCGAGAGCATCCACTACTTCCCCTTCATCTTGCTGAACCTGGTGGCGGCCA